>CAVIRL010000026.1:0-23190 GCA_963645005.1 Prevotella sp. P5-108 | reverse complement strand
TCAGCTCAGATAATTCCGCATGTTTTTCAGCGCACTTTTCTCCAGTCTGGACACCTGTGCCTGGCTGATGTGGATTTCCTCGGCCACCTCGGTCTGAGTCTTGCCTTCAAAAAAGCGCAGATCGATGATGTGGCGTTCCCGCCCCGGCAGTCGGTTCATGGCCTCCCGCAGGGAGATCTCCTCCACCCAGTTTTCCTCGGAGCTTTTCTTATCCTTGATCTGGTCCATCACGTAGAGCGGATCACCACCGTCAGTGTAGATGGGCTCGTAGAGGCTGACCGGACTCTGGATGGCATCCAGGGCGTAGGTGATATCTTCCTTGCTGATGCCGATCTCCCGGGCAATCTCCATGAGGGTGGGTTCCCGGGAGTTTTTGCGGGTCAGGCCTTCTCTGGCGTAGATGGCCTTGTAAGCGGTGTCCCGCAGGGAACGGCTGACCCGGATGGAATTGTTGTCCCGCAGGTACCGCCGGACTTCCCCCAGGATCATGGGAACCGCGTAGGTGGAAAAACGGACATTCTGGGTAATATCAAAATTGTCGATGGCCTTGATCAGACCGATGCACCCGATCTGGAACAGGTCATCCACATTTTCATTGCTGCCGGAGAAACGCTGGATCACACTTAAGACCAGCCGCAGGTTTCCTTTGATGTACTGTTCTCTCGCTTCTTCATCACCTTCCAGGATCCGCCGAAACAGCGCGTCCTTTTCCTCATTCGTAAGCAGGGGCAGCTTCGCCGTATTGACTCCGCAGATTTCCACTTTGTAGCCTGCCATGTTCCTTACCTCCGCAAATCGTGTTATTTTCCGGTATGTGATACATAAAACATGATTTACGGAAATGCGTGGAATTATACTTCCAGAAATTACCGAACCAAATTAAAAAAAACACTTGAGGTAAAGTTAGCTTCAGGTGCTATAATGTGTTCATAAAAATGCTTTTTCAAACAGGAAAACGATCGATGGAAAAAGGAGGAGATTGTATGAGCGACCAGAAACCCGTTGCAGCAACCAACGGCAGTGAGTATGTACCATATGACCAGAGAACCGGTGAGGAGTCTGTGGTATATTTCACCAGAGATCTTTCCGGGGAAGGCTTAAAGAAAGCTTACAACCGCATCAGGGAGCATATCTCTGGCAAGGCCGGCGTGAAGCTTCACACCGGCGAGAAGAACGGTCCGAACATCATCCCGCGCCCGTGGGTGAAAGAGCTTCTGGCATCCGAGCTTCCGAAGGCAAACATTGTAGAGACCAACACCTACTACGAAGGTGACCGCTACACCACCGAACAGCACAGAGAGACCCTGAAGGTCAATGGCTGGACCTTCTGCCCGGTAGATATTATGGATGAGCACGGCACCGCTATGCTTCCGGTAAAGAATGGCAAATGGTTCACCGAGATGAGCGTCGGCAAGAGCCTGCCGGATTATGATTCTCTGCTGGTCCTGACCCATTTCAAAGGCCATGTGATGGGCGGCTTCGGCGGTTCTAACAAGAACATCGGCATCGGCTGTGCAGACGGTCGTATCGGTAAAGCTATGATCCATACCGCGGAGGGTTCCAATGATATGTGGAGCATCGATACAGAGGAACTGATGGAGCGCATCAGCGAATCCACCAAGTCCGTGGTAGACCATTTTGGTGAGCACATCGCATTTATCAATGTGATGCGCAACATGTCTGTATCCTGTGACTGCGAAGGCGTAGAAGCAGAGCCGGTAGTCACCCCGGATGTAGGTATCGTGGCATCTGCAGATATCCTGGCAGCAGACCAGGCCTGCGTAGACATTGTATTTGCCATGAAGGAAGAGGATCATAAAGCTCTGACCGAGCGTATGCTCACCCGCCACAGCATGCGCCAGCTCTCTTACATGAAGAAACTGGGCATGGGCAACGACCGCTACCGCCTCATCGACCTGGACAACGATGACGCAGTCATCGACGCAGCGAAAGCAGTTGAAGGTGTCGTACCATTTGGTCAGGTGAGAAAGATTCAGTATAATAAGTAAAATAATTACAATAACAGGGCCTGGGGAGGCACGCGAATATGCAGCTTTCCCAGGCTTTTTGTGATTTTGTGGGTATGGATTGTGGCGTGAAACGATATACTTCTAGTAGTTCTGCTTGAATGGAAGTTAAAATGAAGTGATGTTGAAGTTTATATTGAAGTGGGGTTGAAGTTGACATTGAAGTTATCGTGAAGTAAAATGGAAGCAATTAGAAACTGATAGAATCTGTTATATGAATGAGGGGAAATATGTATCTGGAAGAATTGATTCCGGGTGTCTGCCTGGAAAGTGACAAGCTGGAGTGCAAGAGTAAACTGAACCGGGAAGATGTGGTGGGCTGGTTAAAA
The DNA here is from genome assembly GCA_963645005.1 of Prevotella sp. P5-108. GTDB lineage: Bacteria > Bacillota > Clostridia > Lachnospirales > Lachnospiraceae > Brotaphodocola. The sequence continues at coordinate 20,834 of CAVIRL010000026.1, read as the reverse complement.
AGCATTGCGGGGTTTGCGAATGCGGCTGGCGGCGCATTTTATATTGGTGTAGAGGATAAGACCAATAAACTGATCGGATTTGATAAAAAGAATGCAGATAATGAGCGGAATTATTTTAACAATCAGGTGAATGAGCATCTGACACCAAGGCCGCAGATGAGCATTTCATTTCTTCGCTATGAGATCAATGGAACCGAGCGTTTCATCATCCGGGTAGAAGTGCCGGAGTCTGCGGTGAAGCCGGTTATTTTGAAATACAAAAACATTCCGTCCATTTTCATGAGAAGAGATGGCTTTACCAATGGAGCTACCTATGAAGAGATTATAGAAATGAGTGTGAAAAGCAAGAATGTTCAGTACGATATTCTTGTTTCGGATGAAAAGTATGATGCAGACGAGATTTCCATGCTGCGGGCTTTTTATTCTGAACACAATGATGGGAAGGAATTAAAGGAGAAGGCGCTTCAGTCGCTGGGTTTTTATAATGAAGAGGGATATCTGGCCAATGGAGCAGTTCTGTTTACTGATCATTATGATGGAAGAAAAACAGAAGTACAGTGTTCCGTATTCTCGGGATTCAATAAGGGAAGTGAGCGGATTATTACCATTAACCGCTTTCATGGGAATATTACCTCAACCATTCAGTATATCATGGATTTTGTGAATCAGAGAATGAATCATTCCATGATCAAACTGGAGGATACCAGAAAAAATATTGACGCATATCCGCAGCGCGCTCTGTTTGAAGGGGTGGTCAATGCGGTTGCGCACCGGGATTATTTTTTAGATGGAACACAGATTCAGGTGGACATGTTTAAGGACCGCCTGGAAATTTCTTCACCTGGTGGTTTCTATCGGGGGGAAAAGTTGGGAAAGACCTATGATTTATCTGGCATCATGTCCAAACGAAGAAATGAACTGATCACGGGTGTTCTGGTGGCCTGCAATGTCATGGAGGCAGCAGGAACCGGATTTGACAAGATTACAGAGGAATATGCCGAGGCAGATGAGAAACATAAACCATACATTTATTCCTCATCGGATCATTTTACCCTGGTTCTGCCGGATCTGACATATCTGGACGGAGTGGAGGACAGCAGCATACCGGTGGTGGATTACATTCCCATTGCGAACGGAACGGAGATGGATGGAAAAGTGCTGGCATTCTGTTATTATCAGGCCCACAAAGCATCTGAAATTGCGGAATATCTGGGAATCAGCAATTCTACCTATCTGAGGAAAAAAATTCTTGGAAATCTGGAGGCGGAAGGTTACCTGATTCCAGGGAAAATTTCCAGGGCAACTTATTACAAGACGAACCGGGATATGGTGTCAGTAAAATAGAAATTGTGTTTTCTTTGTTAAATTTAATCTCCCCCCTTGCTATTCATAAAATACGTGTTATAATACAAATAGAACAAACTAACATGTATGATTCTGGCTGCTGTCCATGTGCAAGGCGTGGGCAGCAGCCGATTTAGAAAGCAGGGTGAGAATAATGGCTGCAAAGAGAGATTTTTATGAAGTGCTCGGTGTTTCAAAAACAGCGAGTGATGCAGAGATTAAGAAAGCATATCGTAAACTTGCCAAAAAGTATCATCCGGACAGCAATCCGAACGATTCCGTGGCAGCAGAGCGGTTTAAAGAGATAAATGAAGCATATGATGTACTGAGTGATCCGGAGAAAAAGAAACTGTACGACCAGTTTGGCGCGGCAGCATTCGAGGCCGGCTTTGATCCGAAGGCGGCAGCCGGAGGATATGGCAGCTTCGGCAGCTTCGGCGGAGCCGGGGGCTTTAGCGGCTTCCATGGCGGTTTCGGAAGCGGAGCCGGTGGTTTCCACAGTTATTCCGGCGATCCGAACAGCGGATATCAGGAGTTCCATTTTGAGGGCAACCCGGAAGATATGGATGACATTCTGGGCGGCATGTTTGGCGGCATGTTTGGAGGACGTAGCGGAAAGCGGAGAACATCCGGTGCCCGCGGAGGCAGTTCTCAGGACAGCGGCTTCCGTGACAGCAGTTTTCATGGCAGCTTTGGCAACGGTGGTTTCCACAGCGGTTTTAGCGGCAGCGGGTTCGATGGCTTCACTTCCGGCGGCGGATATCAGAGCCGCGGCCAGGATATTACTTCAGAGCTGACGGTTACCTTCGATGAGGCTGCATTTGGCTGTGACAAGATGATCACGCTGACCGGTTCCGATGGCCGGAAGCAGACGCTACAGCTCCACATTCCGGCAGGCATGGAAGACGGCAAGAGCCTTCGTCTCCAGGGCAAAGGCGGCGCAGGAATGAATGGCGCTCCGGCCGGTGATCTGCTGATCTGCATTCATGTTGCAGAGAAGCCAGGCTTCACCAGAAAGGGCGCAGATGTCTATACCACCGCCAATATTCCGTTTACTACGGCAGTGTTGGGCGGCGAAGCCATCATCAACACCTTAAACGGCCGTGTATCCTGCCGCATCAAGCCCGGCACCCAGTCCGGCTCCAAGATCCGCCTGAAAGGCAAAGGCGTGGCCAACATGAGGAACCCGAAGACCTTCGGAGACCTCTATGTGACTGTTCAGATCGAAGTGCCGACCAATTTAAGTGCCGAGGCACTGGCAAAGCTGAGAGAGTTTGAAGCAGCAAGCAATCGAAAGAAGGGCGGCTTCCACGTCGCGTAATGTGAAGTAAAATAAAAAGTTCTGTACAATGAGATTGATTTCTTAAAGTGCAGAACTTTTTTCTTCATTGTGATATTGGGACGGCTGGGGTATAATATCGTTAATACATAAAAAATAGAATTTAGCAGTATTTGTTTATGGACAGACAGGAGGTGTGAAATGGGCAGTTATCTGAATCCGGGGAATGCATTGTTTAAAATGGCGGTAAACTCGCAGATTTTTGTGGATAAAAGTATGTTGATTGATGTGACGAATCGCTATCTCAATACCATGCAGCGTTTTATCTGTGTCAGCCGCCCAAGACGTTTTGGAAAATCTGTAGCGGCAGATATGCTGGCTGCCTATTATGACAGAAGCACGGATTCATCTGCGCTTTTTGAACATCTGAAAATCAGCGGTCAGATATCATATGAAAAGAATTTGAATCAGTATGATGTCATCAAGCTGAATATGCAGGAATTTTTAAGCGGAACGCAGAATGTAGATGAAATGCTGGAACGCATTCAGAAGTTTCTGATTTTTGATCTGCTGGATGCGTATCATCAGGTACGTTTTCGAGATGAAAAAAGCCTGATTCAAGTGATGAAAGATGTCTATTCCCATACCGGGCATCCCTTTGTGATTCTGATTGATGAGTGGGACTGCCTGTTCCGGGAATATAAACAAAGCGAGGAGGCCCAGAAAAAATATTTAGATTTCCTAAGAGCATGGCTGAAAGATCAGAGCTATGTGGCCTTGGCTTACATGACGGGAATTCTCCCAGTAAAAAAGTATGGCTCTCATTCGGCACTTAATATGTTTACCGAATATTCCATGACAGAACCAGGAGATATGGCACCTTATTTCGGATTTACGGAAGATGAGGTTCAGGCACTTTGTGAAACATATCAGATGAATTATGAAGAGGCCAGAGCCTGGTATGATGGCTACGGCCTGGTACAGCACAGCAAAGACGGTGACATCCGTTATTCCATGTACAGTCCGAAATCTGTTGTGGAGGCTATGCTGCGCCACAAATTTGGAACCTACTGGAATCAGACAGAAACCTATGAAGCTTTGAAGCTTTACATTCAGATGAATCTGGATGGATTAAAGGATGCAGTGGTACAGATGCTGGCTGGAGAAGCAGTTCCAATCAATACCGGAACATTCGCCAATGACATGACAAGTTTTTCGTCCAAAGATGATGTCCTCACATTGCTGGTACATTTGGGATATCTGACCTATGACAGTGAAAAAGAAACGGTAGCAATTCCGAATAAAGAAGTTTCGCAGGAATATGTAAATGCCATTAGCACCATGGGATGGCATGAAGTTATGGATGCGGTTCAGGCGTCCAGAAAACTTCTTCAGGCATTGTGGAATATGGATGAAGATGCAGTGGCGCAGGGAATTGAGCAGGCACATCAGGAAATTTCTATTCTGCAGTACAATGATGAAAATGCACTGAGCTGCACTATAAATCTTGCTCTTTATTTTACAAGGGAATACTACACAATTATCCGTGAACTGCCGACAGGAAAAGGCTATGCAGATATTTGTTATATTCCGAGAAAATTATATGCGGATAAACCTGCAATTGTCGTGGAATTAAAATGGGATAAGAATGCAGAGGGAGCAATTGCCCAGATTAAAGAAAAGCAGTATGTAAATGCGCTGAAAGAGTATCATGGAAATTTGCTTCTGGCAGGAATCAATTATGACCGTGAAACGAAAAAACATAGCTGTGTTATTGAAAAGTATCAATATAAGTAATAATCAATACGGTTCTGCCAGATGCGTATTCATTCACGCTGCGTAATGAACAGGATATATGCAAAAAGGTTCTGTACTCCGGGCCAAAGTATCTTGTCCAGACAGTCGGACACGGTGTCCGAATCATCCACATGCTCTTTGGCAATCCGGGCCATGCCGAGGATACCATTCATGGGCGTGCGGATGTCATGGGACATGCGGGCGAGGAAACTGGTCTTTGCCCGGTTGGCCTGCTCGGCTTCTTTCCGGGCCTGAATCAGCAGCTGTTCCCGTTTGTAGATTTCGTTCATGTCACTGATGGATAAGAGCCAGATGATGGTTCCATCCTCCAGAGTGACGTTGCATTTATACTGACGGACCCAGACCAGCTCGCCGGATTTGGTATACATGCGAAGGTCCAGGGCTCCGTCCGCCTCGTAGAAAGAATCAGAAAGGTAAAAATCGCGGGATTCCGGGGCAATCATGGAAATCAGACGGTTTCCTGTGTGATATTCATAGTCAGCAATGGAATCGTAGTGCAGCATGTCCAGTGTCAGATCGCTGATAAAACAGATCGGCAGCCCGTTTGTGTAAGTGCCGCCAATGATACCGACACCGCAGTTTTTGGACAGCAGTGTGCGGATCTGTTCTTCTAACGGTTCTGTCAGATAATAATTCTTTTCTCCGTCAAAATAGATTTCTTCCCCATAATAAGCTTTGATTGCCATAAAATGCCCCTTCCTCCCGAAAATGCGTCCTGTAAGCTATGCCCTGTTCTTCTCGTAAATGATCATGAGACCTTTTAAGAGAAGTGCATCGTCGTAGAGGATCTTGTGGCGGCAGAGAGGTACCACGAAACGGGAGAGGCCGCCGGTGGCAATGATGGTAGCCGGTTCTCCCAGCTCTTCTTCCATATGGTCCAGGATGCCGTCAATCATGCCGGCATTGCCGTACATGATGCCGCTGCGCATGCAGTCAATGGTGTTCTTGCCGATGACGCGCTTTGGAATGTCCAGGCTGATGGATGGAAGCTGCGCGGTGTTGCTGCTTAATGAGTCCAGGGACACGCGAAGACCCGGATAGATGATGCCGCCGATGTAGTTGCCGCTCTTATCGACAACGGACATGGTGGTGGCAGTACCCATGTCAATGATGATGATGGGCCCCGGGTATTCCTTTATGGCAGCCACAGCGTCCACGATCATGTCACTTCCGACGGTTTTGGGATTATCCATGATGATGTTCATGCCGGTCTTGATGCCTGCACCCACCAGCATGGGGTGATAGCCAAGAATTTTCTTCACGGCGGAAGAAATGGATGCGTTTAACGGCGGAACAACGGAGGACATGATAGCGCCCTCAATCTCAGACGGGTCGATCTGATGGATCTCCAGAATGTTCTTTATATTAATGGCATATTCGGTGCCGGTCTTTGCGTGGTCTGTGGTGACACGCTCTACAAAATAGGTTTTCTGATTGTCGATACAGCCGATGACGATGTTGGTATTTCCCATATCCAGTGCTAAAATCATGGAAAAAACTCCTTCTGTTCTATAATTTAATTTATCTATCATCCTATCATATTTTGCAGGGAATGACAATTGCATGTCCGGTAAAATATGCTATACTTATAAAATATGACTGATCTGAAGAACGAGGAGGCTCTCATTTTTATGTTAAAAGGAAAAACCGTAGTATTAGGTGTGACCGGCGGAATTGCCGCCTATAAGATTGCCAGTCTGGCCAGCATGCTGGTCAAACAGCACGCCAATGTGCGGGTGATCATGACGCAGAATGCAACGAATTTCATCACTCCGACCACCTTCGAGACTCTGACCGGAAAGAAATGTCTGGTGGATACCTTTGACCGGAATTTTGAGTTTCAGGTAGAGCATGTGTCCCTGGCTAAGCAGGCCGACATTTTCATGATCGCTCCGGCAACAGCCAATGTGATCGCAAAAGTGGCCCACGGCCTTGCGGATGATATGCTGACCACCACGTTTCTGGCCTGCAACAGCCCAAAGTATATTGTACCGGCCATGAATACCCAGATGTACGAGAATCCCGTTACTCAGGATAACCTGGAAATCTGCCGGAAGTATGGCATGCATGTCATTGACCCGGCCTGCGGTTATCTGGCCTGCGGCGATACCGGAGCCGGAAAGATGCCGGAGCCGGAAACTCTGCTTGAGCATATCCTGCTGGAGCTTGCCTGCAAGAAAGATCTGGCAGGAAAGAAGGTCCTGGTAACAGCAGGCCCGACCCGGGAAGCCATCGATCCGGTGCGCTACATTACCAATCACTCCACAGGAAAGATGGGCTATGCCATCGCCAGGGCAGCAGCCAGAAGAGGCGCCCGGGTGACTCTGGTGAGCGGCCCGGTGGATTTAAAAGCTCCCCTTGGCGTAAAGCTGGTGCCGGTCATCAGCGCAAAAGATATGTTTGACGCTGTGACCTCTGTAAGTGCAGAGCAGGATGCCATCATCAAGGCAGCGGCTGTGGCTGATTACCGCCCGGCGGTGGTGGGAACCGAGAAGACCAAGAAGAGTGATGGAAACATGAACATTGAGCTGGAACGCACGGACGATATTCTGGCGTGGCTCGGCGCTCACCGGAGGGAAGGACAGGTGCTCTGCGGTTTTTCCATGGAGACCCAGAACATGCTGGAAAACTCCAAAGCAAAGCTTGCGAAAAAGCATGTGGATATGATCGTGGCCAACAGCCTGCGCACTGCCGGAGCCGGATTCGGCACCGACACCAACATCGTGACCATCATCACGAAGGACGGAGCGGAGGAACTGGCGCTCATGAGCAAGGACCAGGTGGCCCAGGAACTGCTGAACCGGATTTTTGCCAGACAGCAGTAAATTCAAGGATTTTCAATCAAGAAGCCATTGCTTCCGGCAACTCTGACTCTTGTCAAAGCGCAGTATGTCTGATAGAATGTAAGATTGGAGTAACTGCGAACGTCCTGAACAGCATGTTGGAGCGGATGTGTACAGGACGGGCAGATCCTGAGTGAAACGAGCAGAAAAAGCGGCCAGATCCAGACCGCTTTCACCTATAGAACGGAGGACTTATTTTTGTCAAATATCACAGAAGAAATTAAGAAACGAAGAACCTTTGCGATCATCTCCCACCCGGATGCCGGCAAGACAACCCTGACCGAGAAATTTCTTCTCTACGGAGGCGCCATCAACCTGGCTGGTACTGTAAAAGGAAGAAAGGCTGCAAAACACGCGGTTTCCGACTGGATGGAGATCGAGAAGGAGAGAGGTATTTCCGTTACCTCTTCCGTGATGCAGTTTGAGTACGACAACTACTGCATCAACATCCTGGATACCCCGGGACATCAGGACTTCTCTGAGGATACCTACCGGACTCTGATGGCTGCCGACAGCGCGGTCATGGTCATTGACGGATCCAAGGGTGTCGAGGCCCAGACCATCAAGCTGTTCAAGGTCTGCGTCATGAGAGGCATCCCGATTTTCACCTTCATCAACAAGATGGACCGTGAGGCGAGAGATCCCTTTGAGCTGATGGATGAGATTGAGAACGTGCTGGGCATCCGCACCTGCCCGATCAACTGGCCGATTGGCTGCGGCAAGAATTTCAAGGGCGTGTATGACCGCCACGACAAGACCATCACCACCTTCACGGCTGCCATGGGCGGACAGAAGGAGATCGCTTCCCAGACCTTCCCGGTAGAGGGAACCGATGTGGAGGCTGTCATTGGAGCAGATTACCACCAGCAGCTCTTAGATGAGATCGAGCTGTTAGACGGCGCTGCCGATGAGTTCGACCAGGACCGTGTCAGCCGCGGAAATTTATCCCCGGTATTTTTCGGTTCCGCACTTACCAACTTCGGTGTAGAGACCTTCCTGCAGCATTTCCTGAAGATGACCACCTCCCCACTGCCGAGAAAGGCCATTACCCGTGAGGTAAACCCGTTTAACGATGAGTTCTCAGCCTTTGTATTCAAGATTCAGGCGAACATGAACAAGGCACACCGTGACCGTATCGCTTTCATGCGTATTGTTTCCGGCAAGTTCGAGGCAGGCATGGAGGTAAACCATGTGCAGGGCGGCAAGAAGATCCGCCTGTCCCAGCCGCAGCAGATGATGGCTCAGGACAGAAAGATTGTAGAAGAGGCCTATGCAGGCGATATCATCGGCGTGTTCGATCCGGGCATCTTCTCCATCGGTGATACCCTGTGCCTGTCCAATGAGAAGTTTGAGTTTGAGGGCATCCCGACCTTCGCACCGGAGCATTTTGCCCGGGTGCGCCAGATCGATACCATGAAGCGCAAACAGTTCTTAAAGGGCGTCAGCCAGATTGCCCAGGAGGGTGCCATCCAGATCTTCCAGGAATTCAATACCGGTATGGAGGAGATCATTGTCGGCGTAGTCGGTGAGCTGCAGTTTGAGGTCCTGACCTACCGCCTGGAGAACGAGTACAACGTAGAGGTCAAGCTGGAGAAGCTGCCATACGAGTATATCCGCTGGATCGAGAACAAGGACGAGGTGGATGTAGCCAGGATCCAGGGCACCTCCGACATGAAGCGCATCAAGGACTTAAAGGACAATCCGCTGCTGATCTTTGTCAACAGTTGGAGCATCGGCATGGTGGAGGACCGCAACCCCGGCCTGAAGCTGAGCGAGTTTGGACGCAACTAATATAAAATGAAGATTGCGAGAGCACATTGTGCGAAGCAATCTGGTATCAGAGGGGGCAAAAGACCTTTTGACCCCAACATCATAAAATATAAAGGAGTGTAACATTATGAGCAAGATTGACGTAGTAAGAGCTGCAATGGTAGAGGCTATGAAGGCAAAAGACAAGGCAAGAAAAGATTCCCTGTCCATGCTGCTTTCCGCACTGAAGAACGCGCAGATCGACAAACGCGCAGACCTGACCGAGGATGAGGAGAACGCAGTGGTAAAGAAAGAGATCCGCCAGACTCAGGAGACCTACGACATGGCTCCGGCTGACCGCACCGACATCCGCGAGGAGGCTGCTGCAAGACTTGCCGTATACAAAGAGTTCGCTCCGGAGGATATGAACGCAGAGCAGATCACCGAGGTGATCAAAGACGTACTGGCAGAGCTTGGCATTGAGCAGCCGACCGCCGCAGACAAGGGCAGGATCATGAAGGTTCTGATGCCGAAGGTAAAAGGCAAGGCAGACGGCAAGCTGGTAAACCAGACTCTGGCCTCCATGACCAGATAATTCAGGGGGAATTTGTTATGTATAAAGAGAAGATCAGCGCCTGGGTAGACGCACATAAAGACGAGATGCTGGAAGACATCTGCGAGCTCTGCCGTGTGAACAGTGAGAAGATGCCGGCAGAGGAAGATATGCCCTTTGGTCCCGGCGCGGCAGAGTGCCTGGATATGGCACTGGATATGGCCGAAGGCTACGGTTTTGAAACCTGTGATTACGATGGCTATGTAGGCTGTGTGGATATGAACGAGCTTCCGCACCAGTTGGACATCCTGGCGCATCTTGATGTTGTTCCGGCAGGAGAAGGCTGGACTGTGACCGAGCCCTTCAAGCCGGTATTAAAAGACGGTAAACTGTACGGCCGCGGCACCGCGGATGACAAGGGACCGGCGGTTGCTGCCCTTTACGCGATGCGTGCAGTCAAAGAACTTGGCATTCCGTTAAAGAAAAACGTTCGCCTGATCCTGGGTACCGATGAGGAGTGCGGCAGCAGCGATATCCGCCACTACTACAGCATCGAAAAAGAAGCGCCGATGACCTTTTCTCCGGATGCGGAGTATCCGCTGGTTAATACGGAAAAGGGCCGCTTCCCGGGTCACTTTACCGCAGAGTTTGAAGCCTCTGACGCACTTCCGAGACTGGTGTCCATCAAGGCAGGAACCAAGGTAAATGTTGTTCCGGGCAAGGCGAGAGCTTCTGTAGAGGGCTTTGATATGGCAGCTCTGGAAAAAGCTGCGGCTGAGACGAAGGAAGAAACCGGTATCACCTTTGAGTTTGCGGCAGAAGGCGCAGTGACCGCAGTCACCGCCACCGGAATCGGTGCCCATGCTTCCACTCCGGATGTGGGCAATAACGCCCTGACCGGTCTGCTGGTATTCCTTGGCAAGCTGGATTTTGCATCCTGTCCGCAGATCGACATGGTGAGAAAAGCGGCATCCCTGTTCCCGCACGGCGAAGTGAACGGCAGGACCCTGGGGGTGTCCATGGCGGATGAACTTTCCGGCAATCTGACCCTGTCCTTCAACATGCTGACAGTAGACGCAGGAAGCATGGACGGCGAGTTTGACGGCCGTATTCCGGTATGCGGAAATGATGAGAATGTGCTTGAGGTTGTGAGGGCGCACATGGCAGAGCAGGGCCTTACCCTGTTAAACAAGGCGCTGATCCCGCCGCATCATGTATCTGCAGATTCCTATTTTGTAAAGACGCTTCTGGCTGCATTTGAACTGTATACCGGCCGTAAGGGGGAGTGTCAGGCCCTGGGCGGCGGCACCTATGTGCACCATCTGGAGAATGGAGTGGCATTCGGCGCAGCGATGCCGGAGACCGACAACAAGATGCATGGACCGGATGAGTTTGCGGTTGTGGATGAACTGCTGGTAAGCGCAAAGATCTTCGCGCAGGCAATCGTGGATCTGTGCGGCTGATCTGTCAGACAAAGATAAAAGGTAACTGTTCAGCAGGTCTGCGCATTTGCTGTGCTGACCTACTGAACAGTTACGATAAAAGAGAAGAAATGCTTCGGAAACAGGGGCGTTTCTTCTCTTTTTTTGCATCAGATTGTATTTATAAAAAACACCTATAAACCTATTGACATAGTGGGCAGAAGGAATTATAATACAGAACATCGAATCACCTACAGGAAAACAGGGTGATTCAAAAACTAAGTTACTGAACAGGCGTAAAACCACTTAAGGATGAATTTGGAAAGGCAGGTACATACCATGAGCAAGAATTACAAGTTTGAAACCCTTCAGCTCCACGTTGGACAGGAGAGCGCAGATCCGGCAACTGACTCCAGAGCAGTTCCGATCTATGCAACCACCTCCTATGTATTTAAAGATTCCGCACAGGCAGCAGGCCGTTTCGGTCTGACCGAGCCGGGCAACATCTACACCAGACTGATGAACCCGACTTCTGATGTGTTTGAGAAGAGAGTCGCTGCCTTAGAGGGCGGCATTGGCGCACTGGCAACCGCATCCGGTTCCGCTGCCATTGCATACGCAATCCAGAACATCGCAAAAGCCGGAGACCACATCGTATCTTCCACCAACCTCTACGGCGGAACCACCAACCTGTTTGAGAACACACTGCCGGAGCAGGGAATCACCGCCACACTGGTAGATCCAACAGATCCGGAAAACTTCGAGAAAGCAATCCAGCCGAACACCAAGCTCCTCTACGCAGAGACTCTTGGCAACCCGAACTCTGATGTGGCTGACCTGGAAGCAATCGGTGAGATCGCTCACCGTCACGGCATCCCGCTTATTGTAGACAGCACCTTTGCTACTCCGTATCTTTTACGTCCGCTGGAGCACGGTGCAGATATCGTCGTACATTCCGCTACCAAGTTCATGGGCGGCCATGGTACCGTGATGGGCGGCATTGTTGTTGATGGCGGCAAGTTTGACTGGGCACAGAATGACAAGTTCCCGGGATTAAGTCAGCCGAACCCGTCTTACCATGGCATCGTATTCACTGAGGCATGCGGCAATGCTGCTTATATCATGAAGCTCCGCACCACACTGATGAGAGATCTGGGCGCTACCATTTCTCCGTTCAACTCCTTCCTGTTACTGCAGGGACTGGAGACTCTGTCCTTAAGAGTAGAGCGTCACGTAGAGAACGCACTGAAGGTTGTAGATTTCTTAAAGAATCATCCGCAGGTAGAGAAGGTAAACCATCCGTCTCTGGCTACCGGCCATCAGAAAGAGCTGTATGACCGCTACTTCCCGAACGGTGCAGGCTCCATCTTCACCTTCGAGATCAAGGGCGATGTCAACACTGCAAAGAAATTTACCGAGAGCCTGGAGTTATTCTCCCTGCTGGCAAATGTGGCAGATGTGAAGTCTCTGGTTATCCATCCGGCCTCCACAACTCATTCCCAGTTAGACGAGGAAGGCCTGCTGGCATGCGGCATCAAGCCGACCACCATCCGTCTTTCCATCGGTACCGAGCATATCGATGACATCATCGACGACCTGAAACATGGTTTTGAAGCAGTAAAATAATACGGTACAGACCGGGCTGGCTTTTTCCTGCAACTCCCCCACCAACAGGCAGGAAGGGCCGGCCTGGAAACATCGGACCAAATGACAAATAACAGAACAGAAATGTTGTACAATGCAAGGAGGATATCAAAATGGCAAATATTTATACTTCCGCAGATCAGCTGATCGGTAAAACTCCGCTTCTGGAGCTTACAAATGTTGAGAAGAAATTTGGTTTAAAGGCAAAGATCCTGGCAAAACTTGAGTATTTTAACCCGGCAGGTTCCGTAAAAGACCGTATTGCCAAGGCGATGATCGATACCGCAGAGGCAAATGGCCAGTTGAAACCGGATTCTGTGATCATTGAGCCGACCTCCGGCAACACCGGAATTGGCCTTGCATCCGTGGCAGCAGCCCGCGGATACCGCATCATCATTGTTATGCCGGAAACCATGTCTGTGGAGCGCCGTCAGCTGATGAAGGCGTACGGAGCAGAGCTTGTTCTCACCGAGGGCGCAAAAGGCATGAAGGGAGCTATTGCCAAGGCCGATGAGCTGGCAAAGGAGATTCCGAACGCATTCGTGACGGGTCAGTTTGTCAATCCGGCAAACCCGAAGGCACATTTTGAGACCACCGGACCGGAAATCTGGGAAGATACCGATGGCAAGGTGGATTATTTCGTGGCAGGCGTTGGCACCGGCGGTACCATCACCGGAACCGGTAAGTTCTTAAAGTCCAAGAATCCGGATGTCAAGGTTGTTGCAGTAGAGCCGGCTTCCTCCGCAGTGCTGTCCACCGGTGTGGCAGGCGCCCACAAGATTCAGGGAATTGGAGCAGGTTTTGTGCCGGAAGTACTGGATACCAAGATTTATGACGAGATCATTCCGGTCAGCAATGATGATGCGTTCGCAACCGGCAAGGAGATCGGAAAGAATGAAGGCGTACTGGTAGGAATTTCCTCCGGTGCGGCTGCATGGGCTGCCATTGAACTGGCAAAACGCCCGGAGAACGAGGGCAAGACGATCGTAGTGCTGCTTCCGGATACCGGAGACCGCTACCTGTCCACCCCGTTGTTTGCAGATTAATTGCAAACTGTGAAGCTGCTGAACAGTTACGAATACAAATTGAACATGAGAAGGATGGTTTGGGGATTATGATGATTTCAACAAGAGGAAGATATGCGCTGCGCGTGATGGTGGATCTGGCGGAACATGCCAACGGGGCATTTACTCCGCTAAAGGAGGTGGCACAGCGGCAGGATATCTCCCAGAAATATCTGGAATCCATCATGTCTAATCTGTCCAAATCCGGTTTTGTGGAGGGTGCCCAGGGAAAAGGCGGCGGCTACCGCCTGTCCCGGGCACCGGAAGACTATAAGGTCGGAGAGATTCTGCGCCTGACGGAAGGCTGTCTGGCTCCCGTGGCCTGTCTGGAGACCGGTGCCAAACCCTGTGCCATGGCTCCCCACTGCAGAACTCTGCCGATGTGGAGCCACTTAAACAACGTGATCAATGAATTCTTTGATAGCTACACCATCGCCGATCTGATGTCTACAGAGGATGGCGGGGACTACATCATCTAAATTAACAGATAACTCTTGACAAACCTACTTACCCGGCGTACAATACGCCACATAGGGTAGTAAAACACACTACAGAAACGAGGAACCAGCTATGACTCAGTTAAAGACCATGCAGATGAATATGGCTATGATGTGCGGCATGATGATGGACATGTGCCGTATGTTCGTATGCAATCAATTTCATCAATAATCTGCAGGGTCAGGAAAGAGCATAGAAGAAGCATAAAATCAGAAGCAAGAACGCATGCTAAGCCGTAAACCTGTTGCAGGTTTTGCGGCTTTTTTTCAACTTATAGGAAAGACCGCCTGGCGGCGGTCTTTTGCATATCGCGGAGGCACCGGTGACGCGTCCGCTGATTTACACAAAATCGGATTCTTCATTTCGTATAGCAGGGAAAGGAACAGAGTATGGCATTAGAGGAAACAATCATCCAGTTAAAGCACATGGGCAAGGAATTCAAGACGGCCAACGGACCGGTCAAAGCCCTCGATGACATTAATCTGGAAATCAGGCGGGGAGAGATCTTCGGAATCATCGGACTTTCCGGAGCAGGAAAGAGCACCCTGGTGCGGTGCATCAACATGTTGGAGATTCCAACCTCCGGTGAGGTATTGTTTGAAGGAGAAAACCTGGCGGCGTTAAATGACGCAGGCCAGAGAAAGGCGAGACAGTCCATGGGCATGATCTTCCAGCAGTTTAACCTGCTGGCCCAGAGAAATATTCTCCGGAATGTATGCTTCCCCATGGAGATCGCGGGAGTTCCGAAGCAGCAGGCCAAAGCAAGGGCTATGGAGCTGTTAAAGCTGGTAGGTCTGGAGGACCGGGCCAGGGCGTATCCGGCACAGCTTTCCGGCGGACAGCGCCAGAGAGTAGCGATTGCCCGGGCCATTGCCACAAACCCGAAGGTGCTGCTTTGTGACGAGGCCACAAGCGCTCTGGATCCGAACACCACCAAGTCTATTTTACAGCTGATCAAGCAGATCAACCGGGACTTAGGCATCACGGTCATTGTCATCACCCATGAGATGGCGGTTATCGAAGCCATCTGTGACCGGGTAGCCATCATCGACCACAGCCAGATCGCAGAGTCCGGCCGGGTATCGGAAATCTTCTCCGAACCGAAGTCAAAGATCGGGCGGCAGCTGATCCTGGGTGACGCGGTAGAAAATGTGAAGTTCGACAAGTCCAGAAAGATCCGCATCACCTTCGACGGACGTTCCTCCATGGAGCCGGTGCTGGCCAACATGATCCTGGTCAGCAAGGTTCCGGTGAATATCCTGTACGCATCCACCAAAGACATCGGAGGCACGGCCTATGGCCAGATGATCATTCAGCTTCCGGAGGACGAAGCGGACGCAGCGAGAGCACTGCACTATTTAAAAACGGTACAGGTGCCGTATGAGGAGGTGAACGGCGATGCTGTTTAGTCAGCAGATTATGGAACTGATCCGCAACGGAATCGGAGAAACCTTATGTATGGTGATCATTTCCACCATTGTTTCCTATATGATCGGAATCCCGCTGGGCATTATCCTGGTGGTAACAGATAAGGAGGGCATTCGCCCTGTTCCGGTACTGCAGAAGGTGCTGGGGCTTATCATCAACCTGCTCCGGTCGGTACCGTTCCTCATCCTTCTGATCATGATGATCCCGGTTACCAGAAAGCTGGTGGGAACCAGCCTTGGCTGGAAGGCAGTGGTACCGCCCCTGGTGGCATCCGCGGCCCCCTACATTGCCCGTATGGTAGAATCTTCCTTCAAGGAGATTGATGCCGGAGTCATTGAGGCAGCAAAGTCCATGGGAGCATCCACCTTCCAGATCATCTGGAAAGTCCTTCTTCCGGAGTCCAGGCCATCCCTTTTAATCGGAGCGGCCATCTCCACCACTACCATCCTCGGCTACTCCGCTATGGCAGGCGCGGTCGGCGGCGGCGGACTGGGCGGCATTGCCATCAACTACGGCTACTACCGATATGAGACCGACATCATGCTGGTGACGGTAGCGATCCTGGTCATCATTGTCCAGATCATTCAGGAGATCGGAATGAGACTGGCAAGAAAGAGTGACAAACGAATCCGGTAGAGAATCCGGCAGGCAGGAAATCAGCAGAATAGAAACCGGGCAGGACAGAACCGGAAACCAACTGACAACGGATTTAGCAGCCGCTCACACGGCTGTCGGCCAAAGGCCATATAAATCAAAAACATTTATCGAGGAGGATAAGTATTATGAAAAAGAACATTGGTGTAATCGCAGCAGCATTTCTGGCAGCAGCAGCCCTGACCGCATGCGGCGGCAGCAAACAGGCTGAGACCACTGCAGCAGCAGAGACCAGCGCAGAGGCAGCAGAGACTTCTGCAGCAGAGGCAGAGAGCAGCGCAGCAGCAGAGGAGACCACCGGAGATCTTGAGGATCTGACTGTAGGCGCAAGCCCGGCACCTCACGCAGAGATTCTGGAGGCAGCAAGAGAAGAGCTGGCAAAGAAAGGCTACAACTTAAAGATCGTGGAGTATACTGACTACGTTCAGCCGAACCTGGCACTGGATGCCGGTGACCTGGATGCAAACTACTTCCAGCATCTTCCGTATCTGGAGCAGTTCAATGAGGAGAGAGGAACCAAGTTAGTCAGCGCTGGCGCAATCCACTACGAGCCGTTCGGCATCTATGCAGGCAAGACCGCAACCCTGGACGAGCTGGCAGACGGCGCAAAGGTAGCAGTTCCGAATGACGCAACCAACGAGGCCCGGGCACTGCTTCTTCTGGAGGCAAATGGCCTGTTAAAGCTGAAAGACGGCGCAGGTTTAAAGGCAACCAAGACTGATATCGTAGAAAACCCGAAGAACCTTGATATTCTTGAGGTTGAGGCAGCACAGGTTCCGCGTTCCCTTCCGGACGTTGACATCGCAGTCATCAACGGTAACTACGCAATCGAGGCTGGTTTAAAGGTATCTGACGCTCTGGCAGTCGAAGCTTCTGACTCTGAGGCAGCAACCACCTACGGCAACGTCGTAGCAGTTCAGGAGGGCAAGGAAGAGGATGCGAAGACCAAAGCACTCGTCGAGGCCCTGACCAGCGACACAGTCAAGGAGTACATCGAGCAGACCTACGAGGGCGCAGTGGTTCCGTTATTCTAACCAGAAAATATCAGTAACATAAAATCACCGGACAGTTTGCAGGAACCGCCCGGAAACGATACGCATAGACTACAATAAGGAAGTTAGGTTCCGGATGTGGCCTATGCGTATTTTTGATTTAAAAAAAAAGAAGTCATCAATATCTGTGACTGCAGAAGGCTTGGCTTCGTGGGCGATGTGGAGTTCAATCCGGAAAATGGCTGCATCACACACCTGATCGTTCCGGGGCCGGGATGCCTGTGCGGAATCTTCGGCCGGGAGAAAGAGTATATCATTCCATTCAAGGATGTATGCCAGATCGGGGACGATATCATTCTGGTGGAGGTAAAGAAGCTGAAGGATATCGAAAAGCCGTGCAAGTGTGACTGAGATTGTGCAATGCATGAACTGTGACTGAACCGTAAAATTGTGACGGCGGAGAGCCAGGCATCTGTGCTAGGAATGGCGCGGAATCTGATACATCAGGGTGGTGAAACTGCTTGCGCATCACGCCAGAATGGGTTAAAATAATGACAAAAGTGATACACAGGAGGAAAACAACTTGAAGTGTCCATTTTGCAGCGCAGCAGATACCAAGGTCATTGATTCCCGCCCGGCTGAGGATAACAGTTCCATTCGGCGCCGCCGCCAGTGCGTTATCTGCGGAAAACGCTTTACCACATATGAGAAACTGGAAACCATGCCCCTCATGGTCATTAAGAAAGACCAGACCAGAGAGCCCTATGACCGTTCGAAAATTGAGGCAGGCATTGTGCATTCCTGCCACAAACGTCCGGTCTCCACGCAGCAGATCAACCGGATGATCGACGAGATCGAGAACGAGATCTTCACCATGGAGGACCGGGAGGTGGAGACCTCCGCTATCGGCGAACTGGTCATGCAGAAGCTAAAGCAGTTGGACGAGGTTGCTTACGTACGTTTTGCGTCCGTGTACCGGGAATTCAAGGATGTGAACACCTTTATGGAGGAGCTTGGAAAACTCCTGGAAAATAAACGAAAGTAGGACGGGAATACAGACGTGATATTAGAACCATTTTATCCCAAAGAGTGGGTAGACAGCACCTACGACATAGACTGGGAAGGCTGGAAGAAGAAAGGGAAAAAGGGCGTCATTTTTGATATCGACAATACCCTGGTGCCCCATGGAGTTCCGGCAGATGAGCGGGCATTGGCTCTGTTTGCGCGGCTTCACAGCCTCGGATTTCAGACACTTCTTCTCTCAAACAATAAGGAACCACGGGTGAAATCCTTTGCGGAACAGGTGCATTCCCCTTACATTTACAAGGCAGGAAAGCCGGGGGTGAAGAACTACAACCGGGCGGTGGAGCAGATGGGCCTCACAAAAGAGGAGGTTCTGTTCGTAGGCGACCAGCTCTTCACCGATGTGTACGGCGCAAACCGGGCCGGAATTTACGGCATTCTGGTTAAACCCATCAACCCGAAGGAAGAGATCCAGATCGTGCTGAAGCGGTATCTGGAGGCTGTGGTATTACATTTTTATAAGCGAGGATGGAAGGACAATTAAAACAGCAGTCAGCGGATGCGCCACCGGCGCCTCCTCGATATGCAGAGCAGCAAATAAGAGGCGGTTCCCGTTGGGGGAACCGCCTCTTTACAAATTCTGTGTCAGATCAGATGCCGTGCGGAATATTAAACTCTGGACAGGTACTCACCGGTACGGGTGTCGATCTTGATCTTGTCGCCGTTGTCAACGAACAGCGGAACGTATACAGTTGCGCCAGTCTCAACAGTTGCCGGCTTGGTAGCGCCCTGTGCGGTATCACCCTTGAAGCCCGGCTCGGTGTTGGTGATCTCAAGCTCTACGAATAACGGCGGCTCTACGGAGAATACTTTGCCGTTGTAGGAGCAGATCTTAACAACCTCGTTCTCCTTAACGAACTTTAATGCATCGCCGATCACGTCTGCAGCGAGAGCCATCTGCTCGTAGTTCTCCATGTTCATGAAGTTGTACAGATCGCCATCCTCGTACAGATACTGCATATCTACACGGTCGATTCTTGCAGACGGGAACTTCTCGGTCGGACGGAAGGTTCTCTCTACTACGGAACCGGTCATAACGTTTTTGATTTTGGTTCTTACGAATGCAGCACCCTTACCCGGTTTAACGTGCTGGAACTCTACGATCTGGTATACGTTACCCTCGATTTCCAGGGTAATGCCGTTTCTAAAATCACCTGCTGAAATCATGTGATATTCCTCCTTGAATTTGCGTACTCGCTATTAATCTACTATATTCTATACTAAAAAACGCTATTTTTCAACTGTTTTTTGGCTTACAGAAGGCTTTTCATGCGATTTTGTCCGCTTTTTTTCGCAGAGACGGGGAATGCGGCCCGTTCCCTTTTCTTGCATTTTACCCGCAAATCAGGTATAATAATACATCAGGATAAAAGGAAGAATTAAGATCAAAGGAGAGAAAAAGGTGAAGAAAATTCTGGATCTGATCGCAGACGAGATGAAGTCTGCATTTACCGCCTGCGGCTACGACGCATCCTATGCAAAGGTTGTTTTATCCAACCGCCCGGACTTATGTGAGTACCAGTGCAACGGCGCTATGGCAGCAGCCAAGGCTTATAAAAAGAAACCGATCGACATTGCAAATGAGGTTGTGGAGAAGTTAAACGGTGACAGCATGTTTTCCGAGATCAATGCAGTCATGCCTGGTTTCATCAACATCCGCTTAAATGCCGCTTACCTGGCTGATTTCATGAACAGCATGGCAAAGGAGGAGAAGCTTGGCGTGGAGGAAGAAGGCCACGGCGAGACCATCATCGTGGACTACGGCGGAGCCAATGTGGCAAAACCGCTGCATGTCGGCCATCTGCGTTCTGCTGTTATCGGTGAGAGCGTAAAGCGCATGGGCCGTTACCTGGGCTACAACATGATCGGTGACGTGCATTTGGGTGACTGGGGCCTGCAGATGGGACTCATCATTGAGGAGCTGCGCGACCGCAAGCC
The DNA here is from genome assembly GCA_963645005.1 of Prevotella sp. P5-108. Taxonomy (GTDB): domain Bacteria; phylum Bacillota; class Clostridia; order Lachnospirales; family Lachnospiraceae; genus Brotaphodocola. Next base: position 526 of record CAVIRL010000026.1, on the reverse strand, counting down.
GGATCTGGTATATTTCGATGAAAACTACACCGGCGAGTATCCGTCTGAGCCGCCGTTTACCATTAGCGAGCTGGAGGATATTTATCCGACTGCCAGCGGCAAGTCCAAAGTGGACGAGGCCTTTAAGGAGCGCGCTCAGACCGCAACCTTCAAGCTGCAGAAGGGTTATCCGCCGTTTACTGCCATCTGGAAGCATATCATGAGCGTTTCCCTGGCAGACTTAAAGAAAAACTACGACAATCTGGATGTGCATTTTGAACTCTGGAAAGGCGAGAGCGATGCCGAGGAGTACATTCCGTGGCTGATCCAGGATCTGAAGGACAAGGGTCTGGCATACGAGAGCCAGGGCGCTCTGGTAGTAGATGTAACTGAGCCGACTGACTCCAAGGAGCTGCCGCCGTGTATCGTTCGCAAGTCCGACGGCGCTGCCCTGTACGCGACCTCCGATCTGGGAACCATTATCCAGCGTGAGAAGGATTTCCAACCGGTCAAATATGTTTACGTGACTGATAAGCGTCAGGAGCTT
>CAVIRL010000025.1:10580-23208 GCA_963645005.1 Prevotella sp. P5-108 | reverse complement strand
CGAAGCACGGAACAATTCGTGTAACCAAAAGTTCGGGTGTTTTGACACCCGAACTTTCCGCGCAAGTCATACAGCCTTCTTTACGGCATTTTGTCTTACACTTTATACTATGCAGACGGCCTGCGGTATGATATGAACTGCCCCCGCATATACTGTTTCAAAAAGAGTTAGGATCCCGTCCATGAATGAAAAGAACGAAAATCAGTTCAAACTGACGGATTTTGATTATCTGACCGCCGACCCGAAGCTCCAGATGCTGAAGGCTGCGATTCCCTATCTCCCGGTTTCCCAGCAGCGCGTGTTCTCTCTTCTGGTAAAGGTCCAGGAGCTGCAGCGGGCCCAGGCCCTCTTTGACGGTGAGGAGGTCTCTGCCATGGGGCTCTCCCCCACCACGCCAAAACCAGCTTCCCCCATGCAGCTTCTGCAAAGCATCAAGCCCTACGCCGGTCCGAAGGAGCGGGAAATGATTGAGTTGCTGGAAAACTTTCAAATCATCAAGGAGGTATTATGAACCCAGGCGCATGGAAAGAAGATCCGAGACTGGCCGGGATGGATCCGGCAAAACTCCAGTACATAGAATCGATCGCGGCGCAGGTCTCCTCCCAGTCAAAATCCGAACTACTCCCCACCCTGCTCTCTCTCCAGGCCGATGCCCGGAAAAGCAGCATTACCTTCACCGACCAGGAAACCTCGCTTCTCATTTCCATCATCACCTCCGGCATGCCGCCCGATGAAAAGAAAAAAGTGGAAATGCTGCATCTTCTCGCAAAAAAACTGGCTGCCAGGTCTTCCTGACAGCCAATCGCACGTCCTCGAACCGGCAGATGCCGATTTCTGCAGACCGCATATTACGAAATTATCTACAAACGTAACTGTTCAGTACCTTCACAGTCACGGGCAAAAATCCCATGTTTTCTTACGGTCAGCGCAGCAAGTGCGCAGACCTGCTGAACAGTTATTTGCAAACAATATTAATGATCTTGCCCGGTACATAAATCTCTTTTACGATGGTTCCGGTGATCTTGTCTGCTACCGCCTCTTTTGCTGCTGCAAGAGCAACATCCTTGGAAGCGTCTGCCGGAATGGTCACAACGCCTCTTGCCTTGCCATTGACCTGAACGCCGATCTGAACCTCGTCATCCTTCATGGCTTCCTCATCGCACTCCGGCCACTGGGCATGGAATACGCTGTCGGTACCGCCCAGCTGCTGCCAGATTTCCTCACCGATATGCGGTGCGAACGGAGCAAGCAGGATGGTGAAGGTCTTTAAGGTCTCTTTGTCGATGCCGCCGGTCTTCTTAGCCAGATCAATGAGCTTGTTGTTGTACTCCATGAAGCCGGATACAACGGTATTTAAGCTGAACTGGTTGAAACGCTGCTCGATATCGAATACCAGCTTGTGGCGCAGGCGAACCATCTCTTTGGTCTCTGCGATGTTTTTGTCCTTGCTGTCCTGAACCAGGTTCCAGAAGCGGCTTAAGAAACGGGAAACACCCTCGATACCGCGGTCATCCCACTCTGCATCCAGTTCCGGCGGTCCTACGAACAACTCGTACATTCTCAGAGCATCACAGCCGTAATCTCTTACGAGATCATCCGGAGAAACCACGTTTCCTTTGGACTTACTCATCTTGATACCGTTCTTGCCATTGATCATACCCTGGTTAAACAGCTTCTTGAACGGCTCATCGAAATCTACCACTCCGATGTCGTGCAGGAACTTGGTGTAGAAACGGGAGTAAAGCAGATGCAGGACTGCGTGCTCTACACCGCCGATGTACATATCAACCGGCAGATATTTGTCAGCTTTCTCCTTGGAAACCAACTCCTTATCGTTGTGGTTGTCCACGTAACGCAGGAAGTACCAGGAAGAACCTGCCCACTGCGGCATGGTGTTGGTCTCTCTCTTTGCCGGTCCGCCGCACTGCGGGCACTTGCAGTTTACCCATTCATCGATGGCAGCCAACGGTGACTCACCGGTACCGGTCGGCTGGTAACTCTCTACCTCCGGAAGGCGTAACGGAAGCTCTTCCTCCGGAACAGCTACGTTGCCGCACTTCGGGCAGTGCACGATCGGGATCGGCTCGCCCCAGTAACGCTGTCTGGAGAATACCCAGTCACGCAGCTTGTAGTTGACGGTCTTCTTGCCGAAGCCCATCTTCTCGATCATAGCAGGAGCCTCTTTCTTTAATACGGAAGACTCCATGCCATTCCACTCACCGGAGTTGATCATGGTGCCGGATGCCTCGGTATAAGCCTCGGTCATGTTTTCGATTTCCTTGCCATCTTTCGCGATAACCTGGATGATCGGGATGTTGAATTTCTTTGCGAACTCAAAGTCACGGTCATCGTGAGCCGGTACGCACATGATCGCGCCGGTACCGTAATCTGCCAGTACATAATCAGACAGCCAGATTGGAACCTTTGCTCCGTTTAACGGGTTGATGGCATAGCTTCCGGTGAATACGCCGGTCTTCTCCTTGTCCTGCATACGGTCTACGTTGGAACGCATGGAGGAATCGAAGATGTATTTCTCAACAGCCTCTCTGGTCTCGTCGGTAGCCAGGCTCTTTGCCATAGCATGCTCCGGAGCCAGAACCATGAAGGTTGCGCCGTGCAGGGTATCCGGGCGGGTGGTGTAAACGGTAATCTTCTCGTCTCTTCCCTCAACCTGGAAATCCACCTCAGCACCGTAGGATTTGCCGATCCACTCGCTCTGCATCTTTTTCACCTTCTCCGGCCAGTCCAGTTTGTCCAGGTCGTTTAACAGGCGCTCTGCATATGCAGTAATCTTTAACATCCACTGACGCAGGTTTTTCTTGGTAACCGGGGAACCGCAGCGCTCACAGCAGCCGTTTACAACCTCCTCGTTTGCCAGACCGGTCTTACAGGACGGACACCAGTTGATCGGGAACTCCTTCTCGTAAGCCAGACCTTTCTTAAACATCTGTACAAAGATCCACTGGGTCCATTTGTAAAACTCCGGATCGGTAGTGTTTACTTCCATATCCCAGTCATAGATGGCTGCGATCTCGTTGATCTGACGCTTGATGTTCTTAATATTCTCAGCGGTGGATTTTGCCGGATGAACACCCATCTTGATTGCGTAGTTCTCTGCCGGAAGACCGAATGCATCCCAACCCATCGGATGGATAACATAATGGCCCTTTAACATCTGGTAACGGCTCCATACATCAGAGATAACGTAGCCTCTCCAGTGACCTACATGCAGTCCGCTGCCGGACGGATACGGGAACATATCCAGGCAGTAGTATTTCGGTTTTTTGCCGTCATTGACATTGATCGGGGTTTTCTCCCAGTTCTCACGCCACTTTTTTTCAATGGCGCTGTGGTTGTAACTTGCCATGATTCTCCTCCTGATTGCAATTTAAGGAATAAATAAAGGAATAAAAAAAACTGCATCCCTGATATGTCAGAGACGCAGGATATTCTTTCACTTTCTTGATCCTTACGCGGTACCACTCTGCTTCATGCTTTCGCATGCGCTTGATTCCGATAACGGCGGATGTCCGTCCCGGCCTACTTACTGTTAAAGATCAGGTTCGGCGGGCTGCTCCAAGACCAGTTTCTGCGTACATTGTCACTGTCTCGCACCTTCCGGCAGCTCTCTGAAAACTCAGCAACGCATACTTTTTCTCTTCCTCGCATTTACGCTAGTACCTAATTTAGCATAATTGGAAATCTGTGTCAAGGGGTGGATTTCCGTTAACTCTAAAGCGCCAGATTCTCTGCCTCCGTTTTTGTCCCCTCGTACTGTCCCAGATCGATCTCGCCGGAAAATACCTCCACAGCCGGTCCGGTCATGTAGACATGGCCGCTTTCCCGGTCCCAGGTAATCTCCAGGCTGCCTCCGATGAGCTGTACCTCCACACTGTCTTCCACCAGTCCCAGCATCATGCTGGCTACAGCGCTGGCAGTCGCGCCGGTTCCGCAGGCCCAGGTCTCCCCACTGCCCCGCTCCCACACACGCATCTGCAGATGTTTCCGGTCAATAACGCGGATGAATTCGCTGTTGACGCGGTCCGGAAAACGCTCATGCGTCTCAAAGGACGGTCCGATCTTCTCCAGATCCAGCCCGTCCACATTTTCCACATAATATACAGCATGAGGATTGCCGACATCAATTCCCGTAAACTCCAGATTTCTTCCCTCTACCTGGATCTTTTCCGGCAATTCGCTGGTCAGCTTCGGCACACCCATATCCACCTTTACTGTTTTCACTTTGCCGTCTTCCACCTGCATATCCAGGTATTTGATACCGCCCAGGGTCTCCACGGAAATCTGCGGCTTATCTACGATGCCATGGTCGTAAACGTATTTTCCCACACAGCGGATGCCGTTCCCGCACATACTGCCTTCGCTTCCATCCTCATTGAACATCCTCATGCGGCAGTCTGCCACCTCCGACGGACAGATGAGGATGAGGCCGTCGGAGCCGATGCCAAAATGGCGCTCACTCACAAGCTTTGCCACTCCGGACGGATCCTCCACGGTTTCCTCAAAACAGTTCACATAGACGTAATCGTTTCCGATTCCCTGCATTTTTGTAAATTTCATAAACCTCTCCATTCCTGTTCTGTTCCCATGTGCTGCGTCACAGATTGATTTTACGTAACTGTTCCGTACCTTCACAGTCACGATTTTACAATACCTTCGCCTTACATCAGACTGATGACCATCTGGGCCGTCTCGTACATATTGGTTCCGCTGTCCATACTGCACTTCTGTATGTACCGGTGCGCTTCCTCCTCCGTCATGCTGTTGCGCTCCATGAGAAGCGCTTTTGCCTTATCAATGATGGCACGCTGCTTCTCATTGCGCTGCTTCGGCTGCTGGCGAAGCTTCTTCCGGCGCCTTGCCTGGGTCTGGATGATCATCTCCAGGGTTCCCACCAGGTCATGGACCTTTAACGGCATAGGAAGACACACCACATCCTGGGCCGCGTCCGCAGACCATTTATTCGGAGACGCGATCATCAGCATAGCCGACTCTGAATTCATACAGTCCCGCAGCTCTGAGTACAGCATATCTGTCAGGCGGTAACCGCACACCACAATCCCGCCGTTTAAATCTTCCATCTGAGACAGGACCTGTGCTCCGGATGTGCAGACAGCGATTACCTCAAACCCATTTCTCATCAGTATGTTTTTTATGCTTTTTGCGTCCTCCGGCTTGGAAAACGCAACAATGATGTTTGCCAAAACGCTCACCTCCTGGGTTTGATGTCAGGTAGCTCCTGAAAGCTGTTCCTCTAGAACTTATACAGATACTCCTGCACTTCCCAGTCAGTTACCTCCACACGGAACTTCTTCCATTCCTGACTCTTTGCCTCCAGATATTTGGTGTAAATATGATCACCAAGCAGCTCTCTGGCAAATGTGCTGGCCTCAAATGCTTCAATGGCCTCGCCCATAGTCTGCGGAAGCTGCTCAATGCCCTGCGCACGGATTTCTTCATCAGACATGGCAAATACATTACAGTCCACGCTGGCCGGAGGCGTCATTTCTTTCCGAATACCGTCCAGACCGGCTGCCAGACATGCTGCCAGAGCCAGATATGGGTTCACTGCGGAATCCGGGCAGCGCAGCTCGATGCGGGTACTGTCCTCGCCGCGGGCACTCGGAATGCGGATCAGGGCGCTGCGGTTTGCATGCGCGGACCAGGCCACGCAGACCGGTGCGTCATACCCCGGGACCAAACGTTTATAAGAGTTAACCAGCGGATTGGTGAGCAGAGTGATCTCCCGGATATGAGCCAGGATTCCTGCCATAAACTGATAAGCCACCTTACTTAAACCGAGGCTGTCATTGTTATCTACAAACAGATTTTTCCCGCGGGCATCGGCGAGGGACATGTTGATGTGCATGCCGGAACCGTTCATGCCTGCCTTTGGCTTTGGCATAAAGGTTGCGTGAAGGCCATGGCGCTTTGCGATGGTCTTTACGGCCATCTTGAAGGCCATAATGTTGTCGGCTGCAACAAGACCCTCCGTGTATTCCAGATCGATCTCATGCTGAGCCGGAGACAACTCGTGGTGGGATGCTTCCACCTCAATGTTCATGTCCTCCAGGTTCATGATGATGTCACGACGCACATTCTCGGCCAGGTCAATCGGACCTACATCAAAGTAGCTGGCATTCTCATGGGTGTTGGTGGTCGGACGGCCCTCTTCATCGGTGTGGAATAAGAAGAACTCGCATTCCGGTCCTACATGGAACTCATAGCCCATGTCTGCCGCTTCCTTTAAGACCTTCTTTAAGACATAGCGCGGATCTCCCTCAAAGGGCTCGCCGTTCGGACGGTACACATCGCAGATCAGGCGTGCCACCTTGCCCTGCTGGGGTCTCCAGGGAAAAATCGCAAAGGTGTCCAGATCCGGATACAGATACATATCGGATTCCTCAATGCGCACAAAACCCTCAATTGCGGAACCATCGAACATGCAGCGGTTGTTCAGTGCCTTTTCCAGCTGGCTTGCTGTCACTGCCACATTTTTCAGCATTCCAAAAATATCCGTGAACTGAAGACGGATAAACTCCACATCCTCTTCCTCTGCCATTCGGATGATATCTTTTTTCGTATATCTGCTCATGTCAATCTCCCTCCATTTATACCGCTATTTTATAATAAGAAAACGAGGGCGTCAAGAAAACCGTTTTCACGGTTTTTCTGAAACGTCCTCGTTTCACGGCCGCCTGCACGCTGTGTAAACAGCAGCCTGTCTCTTTTTCATACAACAGATGATAGCAGTTTCATCGTTTTTTGTCAACTCATGACAGCCGGATCCCCTTATCGCATTTTGTTCCGGCAGGCAGAACTTCCCGTCATTTTTTTATAGCTCAGTGCCCGGATCGCGTTCAGGATGGCCAGCACAGAAACGCCCACATCTCCGAATACAGCCGCCCACATAGTTGCATAACCCAGGGCTACCAGGATCAGAACCGCAATCTTGACGGCAATGGCAAAGATAATATTCTGCTTTACAATACCGACGGTCTTTCTGGCAATACAGATGGCATCCACGATCTTGGACGGTTCGTCATCCATGATGACCACATCGGCCGCCTCCACGGCCGCGTCAGATCCAATGCCGCCCATGGCGATGCCGACGTCCGCCCGGGCCAGGACCGGTGCGTCATTGATGCCGTCACCTACAAAAGCCAGGCTCTTTCCTTCCGGCTTCTCCTTCAGAAGCTGCTCCACCCTTGCTACCTTGTCACCCGGGAGCAGATTGCCGAACACATGGGTAATACCGATGGACTCGGCCACTTTCTTTCCGACCTCTTCTTTATCACCGGTCAGCATCACCAGCTTGCTGACGCCCTGTTTTTTCAGGCCTGTCAGCATAGCCGGAACATCCGGGCGGACGCTGTCAGAAATGACGATGGAGCCAAGATAGGTGGTCCCCTCCGCCAGATATAGTGTTGTTCCCAGTACCGCTGTCGGAGTGGTCACAACAACGTCCTGCCGGTCCATGAGTTTCTGGTTTCCGATATAAAGTTCCCTCCACTCACCCTTCACCAGAACCTTGGCATGGATGCCGTGGCCGGAGATTTCTTCCACGTTTCCGATGCGGCTGGTATCCGCTTCCTTTCCGTAAGCCTGCTTGACTGACTGGGCAATCGGATGGTTGGAGTTGTACTCTCCCAGTGCCGCCAGCTCCAGAAGCTCTTCCTTGCTTCCCTGCACCGGAGACACATCCGTTACTTCAAACTTACCGGTGGTCAGGGTTCCGGTCTTATCAAAAACTACCGTATCCAGGCTGCCCATGACCTCCAGATAGTTGCTGCCCTTCATGAGGATACCCTGTCTGGATGCCGCACCCAGCCCGCCGAAAAAGCTTAACGGAACAGAGATAACCAGTGCGCACGGACAGGAAACAACCAGGAAGCTGCAGGCGCGGTAGATCCAGGTGCTCCATCCGCCAAGAATAAGGGGCGGAGCCACAGCCAGAATCGCTGCCAGAATAACAACAGCCGGTGTGTATACACGGGCAAAGCGGGTGATAAATGCCTCTGCCTTTGCCTTTCTGGAGCTTGCGTTTTCCACCAGCTCTAGGATTTTTGCTACTGTAGAATCGTCAAACAGTTTGGTGGTCTGCACCTTCAGGACACCGGTTAAGTTGATGGAACCGCTCACGATATTCCGGCCGGCTTGCACCTCTGCCGGCATGGACTCACCGGTCAGGGCCTTGGTATCCAGAGTAGAACTTCCCTCCAGGACAATGCCATCCAACGGAACCTTCTCGCCCGGGCGGATGACGATGATATCACCAATCTCTACCTCATAAGGATCCACCTGTTCTTCCTCCCCATCCCGCAGAAGATTTGCGTATTCCGGGTTGATGTCCATCAGATCCGTGATGGATTTTCTGGATTTGTTGACCGCATAGTCATTGAACAGTTCTCCAACCTGATAAAACAGCATAACTGCCACGGCTTCCTCCAGGGAACCAATGGCAAAGGCGCCGAAAGTAGCAACTGTCATCAGAAAATTTTCGTCGAAAACCTGACCGTTTTTTAAGTTGCGGCAGGCCCGGATTGGAATGTCATACCCCGCAGCCAGATAGGAAAGTACAAAGGGAATCCAGGCCCAGGATGCTTTTTTCTCCACACTCATGGCAATGATAAAGAAAACAGCGCTGACCGCAAGGCGGGTCATCATTTTTTTCTGTTTTTTCGTCATACTAATTCCTTTTCTCATGATCTCACTGCCATATTTCCGGCAGCTGCATTTTCCATGCTGACTGACCATGCAATTCTGCTGTCTTTCTATTAGCGCAGTACCTTAAACTCTGCCTCCGGCTCAACCTTTGCAGCTACGGCTCTCGCAGCCTCAATCAGCTCATCTGCTCTTCCGTCTTCCACCTCCATGATGAGACGCTGGGTCATAAAGCTTAAGCTTGCGCTGTTGACGCCATCTAATTTCTTTACCCCTTCCTCAATCTTTGCAGCACAGTTTGCACAGCATAAACCTTCTAATTTGATGATCTTCTTCATGATATAATCTCTCCTTTTTCTTATTCTGTTTGCTGAAATGATCTACTCGCTGATATGCTCCATGCCCTGGGCCAGAATGGTCTGGATGTGAGCATCGGCCAGCTTATAAAATACGGTCTTTCCGTCCCGCCGGAAGGACACCAGACGCATCTGCTTTAAAACTCTGAGCTGATGGGAAATGGCTGACTGCCCCATCTGCAAAAGAGTTGCAATGTCGCAGACACACATCTCCGACTGGCTGAGTACATACAAAATCTTGATCCGGGTGGAGTCTCCGAATACCTTGAAAAACTCCGACAGATCCAGAAGCTGCTGCTCGTCCGGCATCACGCCTTCCACCTTTTTCACAATTTCCTCATGGACATGCATGAACTCGCAGGAACCATCTTCCACTTCCTGCTCGATCTGGATTTTTTCCGCCTCTGTCATAGCATTCCTCCGTTTCTTTATATGAACAACTATTCATATGTTTATATTACCATATAATACACTGTTGTCAAGAGCTTATACAAGCTTTTCAAAATTTAGAGATAGAACCATAAAAGGTCCGAAGCCGATCGGGGCGGTATCCCGCTACGCAAACACTTTGGATTGCCTGACTACTCTATACCTGAAAAAACAGACAGTTCAAAGTCGCACAAGCGCTTGTTGCAACCTTAAATTGTCCGTTTTCTTTAGATATCCTGGTATAAGCAATTCAATGAACAGTTACATCTGTACACTAATATCCACAGTTTCTTTTTCCTTAGCGAAGCCAATACAGCAGAAGCCGGTTATCCCGGCATTCCGCGGAGCATAAATATGGGTATAACGTGTCCGGCTATGCAGCGACCGGTGTTTGAGGGAGGCGGACGTTTCGTCCGACTATCCACAAACAGCTGTCAGCTGCATCGTCCGAACACAATACCCATATTTTGCGCAGCGGTATGCCGGGATAACCGGCTTCGGACCTATATTGATTTCGACCCTAAATTTTTATTTTAATGCATCGGCCATGGCCTTCATGGCTTCTCTGGTATCGTCATGCACTGCGGACTTAATCGTAACCACCTGCTCCAGCACATGGACATCCTTCATCGGCTCTAAAATGCCGTGCATGATCTTCCCGGCTAACGGAGCCCAGGATCCATTCTCGATGAGTCCTACGGTACGTTTCTGGAAATTCTTGGACTTTAAGTGCAGCAGGAACTCCTCCATGCACGGGAACACACCGCCGTCGTAGGTTGCTGCTGCCAGCACCATGCGATCGTAGTAAAATGCCTTGCGCACAGCCAGTGATACATCGGTGCGGGATAAATCAAACACTTCTACTTCCTCGCCGTTTGCCCGGAGCATCTCTGCCATCTCTTCTGCGGCCTGAGCGGTGTTTCCGTGAATGGAAGCATAGGCTACCATCACGCCGTGCTTCTCCGGCTGATAAGTGCTCCAGGTCTGGTACTTGTCAATGTAGCAGCCCAGGTTTTCTTTTAAAATCGGGCCGTGCAGCGGGCAGATCATCTGGATATCCAGACCGGATGCCTTCTTTAACAGGGCCTGTACCTGAACACCGTATTTTCCTACAATGTTCAAGAAGTAGCGGGCTGCTTCCTCTGCCCACTCCTCGTCTGCATCCAGCGCGCCAAACTTACCAAACCCATCAGCAGAGAACAGAATCTTCTCATTCTGCTCGTAAGCCACCATAACCTCCGGCCAGTGTACCATCGGCGCCATGAAAAACTGCAGGGTATGAACTCCAAGGCTTAAAGTCTCACCCTCTTTTACCACAACCTTGCGGTCAGTCAGATCCATCTCAAAGAACTGCCCCATCATGGCAAAGGTCTTTGCGTTTCCAACAATCTTTACCTCTGGGTAACGCTCTGCAAAATTTTTGATATTAGCCGCATGATCCGGCTCCATATGGGATACCACCAGGTAATCCGGCTTCCGGTCGCCCAGTGCCTTTGCGAGATTTTCAAACCACACATCGGTCGCACGCTTGTCCACGGTGTCCATCACGGCCACCTTCTCGTCCATGATCACATAAGAATTATAGCTGACTCCGTTGGGGATCGGATACTGGCTCTCGAAAATATCCAGTGTCCTGTCGTCTGCTCCCACATATAAAACAGAATCCGAAATATACGTATCGCGCATTGTTGTTCCTCCTGATTTTCTGTCATGATAATTTTGGTTCGGGTGTCAAAACACCCGAACTTTTGGTTACACGAATTGTTCCGTGCTTCGCACTCCCACAATTCTACTTCAATTCGGATTCTCGCGGGGCTTTCGCCCCACTACATCCTCATTGAAGTGCGTGTCATAAAGTCATTCCTCCACCGACATGCAAGCATGTCGTGGACTCAGACTTTTGACACTGTAACCAATTTTCTGTCATAGTGTCTTTGTAACTGTTCAGCAGGTCTGCGCACTTGCTGCGCTGACCTTACGAAAACAGGGACTGACAGGCATAAATCCCACTGCCGCAGGCAATTTTCAATGGATTTTTGCCCGTGACTGTGAAGGTACTGAACAGTTACGTGTCTTTATTATAATGCCCTCAAAAAACGCCGTCAATGTTGTTTTCTGACTCCCTTTGATACCTTTCTACCATTTTCACGATGTCATGTTTTGTATAAGGTTTTTCGATGAATCCGTAGGCCTGAATCTTCCATGCCTCCAGAGAAAATCCGGGAATGCTGGACATCAGCACCACCACCGGTGCGTTACTTAATTTCTGAAGCTCCTTTGCCAGGCTGATGCCGCTGATGTCCGGCATTACAATGTCCGTGAATACCATATCCACCGGATTCTCCTTCACAAACTCCACCACAGCCACTGCTTCCTCGAAGGTTCCCAGCAGACTGACCCCATCCATATTGCGGAAAATTCCTTCGATCTTTTCCAGAAGTTCCGGCGCATTGTCCACCGCAACTACATTTACTGCCATGTATGATTCCTCCACTTATATGCTCCGGCCCTGTATGATGCCACAGCTCATTCCAGGACTGCCATAATACTCTTCTTGTAACTGTTCAGTACCTTCACAGTCACGGGCAAAAATCCATTTAAAATTGCCTTCTTATTTATTCCAACCCGAAAACGCCGGTTCCCGGCAGATCGGCTTCTCCGTCAGAAGACTCTCCACCGCAGCCCGGTACTCCTCCATCCGCTGTGCCTTGCGAATCTTCTTCATGGGTTTCGCGCTGTCTTCAAACGCCTCCCCCAGATAAGTCCAGAGTTCCTTCATTTTAAACAGCACATTCTTATCTCCCGGAATCGCCTGCCGGTATCCTTCCAGCACATCTTCATGAAAGGCACGTATACGATCTGTTGTGAGATGCGATACAAATGCCGCTTTCTCCTCTGCTATGCCGGAATCCGAATTTTCTGCAATATTGGGATCCGAATCCCCTGCAATGCCGGAATCCTCCGCCAGCGCCGGATTCGTCAGGAAGCCCCGTCCCAGCATCACAGCGGAAACCCCGGGATATTTCTGTCCGAACGCCCCGATTTCTGCCCTGCGGAACAAATCTCCATTATAAAAAACCGGATTCCCGCTTTCCTGTACCGCAAGGTCAAAGGCCTCCATATGCGGATGATTCTTATAGTAATCTGCCTGAACCCTCGGA
>CAVIRL010000025.1:0-10570 GCA_963645005.1 Prevotella sp. P5-108 | reverse complement strand
CAATCAGATTTTTCAGCGGATACCGATTATAAATGGATAATAGTTCTTCGAACTCCTCCGGCTTTTCCTTTCCGATCCGCGTCTTGATGGACAGCTCCATTTCCATTTTTGTAAGACCGTCACAGACCTGATACAGAAACTCATCCAGCTCCATCGGATATTCCAGGAATCCGGAACCCCGTTTTTTTGCCACCACCGTGCCAGATGGACAACCCAGATTTAAATTAGCTTCCGTATATCCAAGCTCTTTGAGACGCCCCGCCGCCCACAGAAAATCTTCTGCCTTGTTCGTCAGGATCTGCGGAATGACCGGAACGCCTTCGTTATGCTCCGGAATCACATCATTTAACTCCCTTGGCGTGAGCTTTCGTGTCTGGTTCGGTGAGATAAACGGCGTATAATATGCTTTGATGCCATGAAAATGCCGGTGATGGGCATTCCGGAATACATATCCGGTAATGCCCTCCATCGGTGCGAATAAATAGTCCATACGTTTCTGCCTTTCTTCGTGTTCCCGTTCTGAAGCCTGCTCTCTTGCACTCGTTCTCGTGACGCCGTCACTCGATTACCTCGTCGTTCGCCATAACCATGCAAGCATGGTTCTGGCTCTCTTGCACTCGTTCTCGTGACGCCGTCACTCGATTACCTCGTCGTTCGCCATAACCATGCAAGCATGGTTCTGGCTCTCTTGCACTCGTTACATTATACCATAGAGTTGGGGGTTGTGGAACGAATTCCTTATGTACGGGTTGCCTTTCTGATTTGTTTTATTCCGCTCTTGACGCTGCCAATATGTTAAGCTATAATAATGACATTAGCTTAATTATATGGAGGTAATCAGAACATGGAACTACGAAAATCGCTGGACAGCTTTTACTACAGCTCGGCGCTGTGTGACCTACGGCTGATGAATAAACAGTTTGTGGATGAAAACATCACCTACAACAGCCTGCTGTATATTGAGCTGATTTACACCATGAACGGCACCTGCACTGCATCGAAGCTGGCAGAACTGCTTCAAATATCAAAGCCAGGGGTCACATTAAAGCTCAATGAATTGATGAGACAGGGGCTGATTACAAAAACGCCCGATCCCCATGACAAGCGCAAGTACTATCTTTCCGTCAACGATGAGGCAATCCCGCAGTATAAGGTTTTCCGCCGTCAGGACAGCGAAGCAATTAAACGTATTACGGAACGCTTCACACCGGAGGAGATCGACAAGTTCTGCGAAATGCTGGACATTATCTCGGAAATCAACTTTGAGGAAATTAACGGAGCGTAAGGTTTTCTATGAAGCGAACAAAGAGCGATTTTTTGACAGGGCCGATCTTACCGGCTCTTTTGAAATTCTCTATTCCAATGCTGCTGGCGCTGTTGCTGCAGGCATTATACGGTGCGGTAGACCTTTGGGCGGTGGGGAAATTCGGCACAACGGCAGATGTATCCGCCGTTGCCACCGGCTCACAGGCCATGCAGATCATCACCGGTCTGATCACCGGTCTTTCCATGGGTTCCACGGTTCTGCTCGGACTCCATGTGGGCCGCAAAGACCGGGACGGTGCCGCAGAGACCATCGGCAGCAGCCTCTGGGTATTCGGTGTGCTGGGTGTGGTCCTGACCGGTATCACCGTACTGTCTGCGCCATGGATCGCCCATGTGACCAATGCGCCGGCAGAGACGTTTTCCCAGACGGTTTCCTACATTCGAATCTGCGGTGCAGGCAGCCTGTTCATCGCCGCATACAACCTCATCAGCGCAATTTTCCGCGGTCTGGGCGATGCAAAATCACCGCTTTATTTTGTGATGATTGCCTGCGTGACGAATATCATTGGTGACATTACATTGACAAAATTCATTCCCTTGGGTGCATCGGGAGCAGCCATGGCAACCGTATCCGCACAGGCAGTCAGCGTGGTTCTGTCACTCACGCTGATTCGAAAGAAGGGATTGCCCTTTGCCGTGGAGAAATCACATCTGCGTTTTGAAAGAGAAACCGCCGGCAATATCCTGAAGCTGGGCGTGCCGATTGCCCTGCAAAGTATGTGCGGTAATATATTGCACCCCGTAACTGTTTAGCACCTTCGCAGTCACGTTTTACTCTTTCATCTTCGGCTTAAACACCAGCGCTCCCAGATATCCGAACACCAGGGCCGCTGCAATTCCGGCGGAGGCAGCGGTGAAGCCGCCTTTGAAGATTCCAATGACGCCTTCTTCAGCGAATGCTTTCGCCACGCCTTTCCACAGGGTATTACCAAAGCCGAGGAGCGGCACCCCGGCTCCGGCTCCGGCCCATTTCATGAATGGCTCGTAAAGGCCAAGCCAGCCTAAGATATTACCGGTTACCACAAGTATTACCATGACCCGGCCAGGCATCATTTTGGTCCGGTCTAAAAGGATCTGCACCAGAGCGCAGATGATACCGCCCACAAGGTAGGCGCGGACCAGTTCCATCACCGCACCGCCGCCAAAACCTCCCTGACTGACCCCTGCTGCGCAAGCCATCATACTGATTATGCTATGATTCTGAATCATGTTACACCTCCATCCTTTCCAGCACCACCCCATGGGCAATTCCCGGAATGCTCTGACCTTCGTTGTAGCTGACGGTGGAAAGCAGCGCACCGGTTGGCACAAACAGCACCCGCTTCCACTCGCCCCGCATCAGCTTCGGCAGAATGTGGGCACACAGGGTTACTGCTGAGCAGCCGCAGCCGCTTCCGCCGGAGTGGACATCCTGCTCGCCCCGGTCATAGATTTCCAGACCGCAGTCCATATGCTTTCCGGTGATATCGTGACCGCTGCTCTTCATGAAATCAAACAAGATTTTCTGTCCCACTGCTCCCAGGTCGCCGGTGATAATGCGGTCATAGGAAGAAGCATCCACACCGAAATCCTCAAAATTCTGACAGATGGTATTCCAGGCCGCCGGAGCCATGGCGGCTCCCATATTCATGGAATCTTTCGTTCCCATATCCACCAGCTTTCCCGTGGTGATGCCGGTGACAGCGACGCGGAATCTATGTCCTGCTGCACAACTGTTTCCTGCACCAGGCACCTGTATCTGCTCCCGCTGCACCGGCCCCGCTTTCTTCCGCACATCAGCTTCTGCCTGTTTCATGTCCGGCTCCAGAGCTTCTCCTCTGCATGTGCCTTCCTGTTTCGGCTTTCCTCCACACTCCAGCACCACCGCTCCGCACCCGGTCACAGTCCAGGCGGCACTCTGGGCCCTCTGGCTTCCGTATCCCAGCGGAAACCGGAACTGCTTCTCCGCTGTCGCATAGTGACTGGAGGCCATGGCCAGTACCCGGTCGGCATACCCGGCATTCACGCACATGGCTCCCAGCCCCAGCGCCTCTCCCATGGTGGAGCAGGCTCCATAAAGACCAAACAGCGGAATTTCCAGATCTACCGTACCAAACGAGGTGGCAATCAGCTGCCCCAGAAGATCTCCCGCAAAGAGATAACGCACCTCTCTCCGGTGAATATTTCCCTTCTCCAGCGCCAGATCCGCCGCCTGCTTCTGCATGGCACTCTCTGCCTGTTCCCAGTTTTCCATTCCGAACATCTCATCCTGCTCGGTTACATCAATTCCGTCTGCCAGAGGCCCCTGTCCTTCCTTCTTTCCTGCGACCGAAGCCCAGGACGCCACAAACGCCGGATGTTCAAACCGCAGACTTGCTTTTCCTACCTGCATAAAAAAACTCCTTTCCTGCGCATACACTCTAAACTTAGTATGCGCAAAAAAGGAGTTTTTATTTTTTCTTAATCCAGCTCAAACGCTCCGGTATACAGCTGGTAATAGGTTCCCTTCTGGGCGATCAGGTCGTTGTGGTCACCGCGCTCGATGATGCGTCCGTGATCCAGAACCATGATGGCCTTACTGTTGCGGATGGTGGACAGGCGGTGTGCGATGACAAGCACGGTTCTGCCCTCCATCAGGTTATCCATACCCTGCTGTACCAGTGCCTCGGTACGGGTATCAATGGAGCTGGTCGCCTCATCCAGGATCATGGCAGGCGGATCCGCCACGGCCGCCCGGGCAATGGAGATCAGCTGGCGCTGTCCCTGGGAAAGGCTGGCGCCGTTTCCGGTCAGCATGGTATTATAGCCGTCCGGCAGGCGGGTGATGAAGCTGTCTGCGTTGGCCAGCTTTGCGGCTGCGATACACTCTTCATCGGTGGCATCCAGGCGTCCGTAGCGGATGTTCTCGAGTACGGTTCCGGTAAACAGGTTCACCTCCTGCAGAACCACGCCGAGGGAGCGGCGCAGGTCTGCCTTGCAGATCTTGTTGATATTGATGCCGTCATAGCGGATCTTTCCGTCAGGAATGTCATAGAAACGGTTGATCAGGTTGGTAATGGTGGTCTTTCCGGCGCCGGTTGCGCCTACAAAGGCGATCTTCTGACCCGGCTTTGCGAACAGGGAAACATCATGCAGTACAAGCTTCTCCGGCACATAGCCGAAATCTACGTGCTCCAGACGAATGTCGCCCTTTAACTCGGTGTAGGTGACGGTGCCGTCCGGACGCGGGTATTTCCATGCCCAGATATGCGTCGGATGGTCGGCCTCCACCAGTTCACCGTTCTCGTCATGCTTCGCATTGACCAGGGTTACAAATCCCTCGTCCTCCTCCGGCTCCTCATCAATGAGCTCGAAGATACGGCCTGTACCCGCAAGACCCATGGCGATCAGCGCTACCTGGTTAGAGCTCTGTCCCACGGTCTGGGACAGCTGTCTGGACATCCCCAGGAAGGTAATGATGATACCGATGGATACCGGGCTGAAGCCTCTTAGGGTCAGGTTCGGAGCCTGAAAGTATACCATCAGGCCGCCCACAAGGGCCAGAACCACATACATGATATTTCCAAGGTTATTGAGGATCGGCATCAGTGCGTTGCCGTACTGGTTTGCTGTCTTACTGTCCTCAAACAGCTTTTCGTTGTATTTCCGGAAATCCTTCTTTGCCTCTTCTTCGTGGCAGAATACCTGAACCACCTTCTGGCCTGCCATCATCTCTTCTACAAAGCCCTCCTCTGCAGCCAGAGAACGCTGCTGGTACATCATGTACTTAGAGCTCATGCCGCCGAACCGTCTTGTCAGGAACAGCATTCCTGCCACAAACAGGCATACCACGATGAACAGCGGAATGCTGAACCGCGTCATCGTGACCACCATCACCAGAATGGTCAGAATGGACTGGATCATCATTGGAAAGCTCTGGCTGACCATCATACGGATGGCATCGGTATCATTGGTATAGGTACTCATGATATCGCCGTGTGCATGGGTATCAAAATATTTCACCGGCAGTGTCTGCATCTTGGTGAACATATCCACACGGAAATTTTTCAGGGTGCCCTGGGTTACGGTTGCCATCAGACGCGTATAGATCAGAGATGCGATCACGCCGAGGGCATAGATCACGGCCATTCCGGTAAAGATCGACTTCATATGCGGCCATACGCTATCGATGCCGCTCTCTACTCCCGGAAGGATGCACTGGTCGATCAGGATCTCAATATAAATAGTCTGTCCCACCGAAGCCACGGCCGTGATGATGATACAGATGATCACGGTGATCAGATGCACCCGGTAATGGGAAAACAAATATGCCATCAGGCGTTTGAAGGTGCCCGGCTTAATTCCGGAGCCTTTTTCGTTTTTCATTCGACTCATCCTTTTACGCCTCCTTACTCTTAGTCTGGGAATCATAGATTTCCCGGTAAATGCCGTTCAACGCAATCAGTTCATCATGACTTCCCTGCTCTGTAATGCGTCCGCCATCCATGACCAGAATGAAGTCTGCATCCTGTACCGATGAGACACGCTGGGCAATGATGATCTTGGTCGTATCCGGCAACTCCTCCCGGAGTGCCTTGCGGATCATTGCATCGGTCTTGGTATCTACCGCAGAGGTGGAGTCATCCAGGATCAGGATACGCGGCTTTTTCAGCAATGCCCTGGCAATGCAGAGACGCTGCTTCTGTCCGCCGGACACGTTGGTGCCGCCCCGTTCGATATAAGTATCATAGCCGTTCGGGAACTGGCTGACGAATTCATCAGCCTGGGACAATCTGCATGCATGGATGATTTCTTCATCGGTTGCATATTTATTGCCCCAGCGCATGTTCTCCTTAATCGTGCCTGAGAACAGCACGTTCTTCTGAAGTACAACGGAAACAGCATCACGCAGAGATTCCAGATCATATTCCCGGACATCCCGTCCCGCTACCTTCACACTTCCCTCACTCACATCATACAGACGGGAGATCAGCTGGATCAATGTAGTCTTGGAGGAACCGGTTCCTCCTATGATACCTACCGTAGCACCGGACGGAATATGCAGGTCAATGTCTGCCAGCGCAAACTTTTTGCTCTTTTCTGAATATTTGAAGGAAACATGGTCGAAATCTACGCTTCCGTCTGCGACCTCGGTGTTTCCGTTCTCCGGAGAGGTCAGACAGCTCTCATGCTCCAGCACCTCCGCGATTCGCTCCGCGCACTCAGAGGCCATCGTTGTCATAACAAATACCATAGACAACAGCATCACAGAGGCAAGGATCTGTACTCCATAGCTGATCAGTGAGGAAAGCTGGCCTGTCGTCAGCTCCGTTGCACCGGTTCTGACAATCATCTGCGCACCGATATAATATACCAGGAACATGGACAGATACATACAGAACATCATGGTCGGGTTATTGAAGGCCAGGATCTTTTCAACGAAGGTGAAATCCTTGCACACATTCTCTGCGGCCTTTTCAAATTTCTTCGTCTCATAGGACTCACGGACAAAGGATTTTACAACCCGGATACCGGCTACATTCTCCTGAACGGAGTTATTCATTGCATCATATTTTTTAAAGATCCGTTTGAAGATCGGATGTACATGGACAGCGATTCCAAACAGGACCAGAGCCAAAAACGGCAGAATGCACAAAAAGATCAGAGCCATCTTCACACTGATCGTCATGGCCATGACGACAGAAAATACGATCATAAGCGGGGTTCGCACTGCCAGGCGGATCAGCATCTGATACGCATTCTGTACATTGGTCACGTCCGTAGTCATACGGGTTACCAGGGATGATGCGGAAAATTTATCGATATCCGCAAATGCAAACTCCTGGATTTTAAAATACATATCCTGCCGCAGGTTTTTCGCAAAACCACAGGATGCCTCTGCCGCATTGCGGGCAGACAAAACACCAAATCCCAGAGATATGGTTGCCATGACCAAAAGGATCACTCCGTATTTCAGGATCGGTGCCATCGATCCGGCAGTCATGTGGTCGATCATCTTTGACATCACCAGCGGGATCATACATTCCAGTACAACCTCGCCTGCCACAAAAAGCGGTGATAAAAGAGACTGTTTTTTGTACTGCCTTACACTTTTCAGTAAAGTCTTAATCACAACATTTCCTCCTTGTTACACTGAAAACCTTCCTGTCTGCATAGCGCAATGACAGGAATTTTCATTTCTCCTTTGCCAGGTTCGTAAGCATCTTGTCTGTCACAGCAAAAAAGACCTCCATCTCCTCCTTTGGAATCCCGGCGGTAAGCTTCTGCTCCAGCTTTCCAAGCCCGGCGAGAACGCAGTCCTTGTATTGCAGTGCCTTTTCGGTTGCCACGAGCTTCTTTCGTCTGGCATCGAAGCTTACCGGTTCCTTGCGGATGAGTCCCCGCTGTTCCAGCTCCTTTAAGAGCGCGCTGGCCGTAGGGGGCCGCAGGCCGAATTCCTCTTCGATATCCTTCTGAAAAACATCCTCATCCGGATGCGCTGCCAGAATAAAATGAAGCGTGCGTCCCTGAGCTCCGCTGAACATTCCAGAGCCAAAGGCCGCACACATTTCTCTGCTGATCCCGTTTGACAGACGCTTGATGCTGCGCATGGCAATTTTCTTTTCATGCTGTTTCATTGCATCACACCTTTATTATCTGGCTTTTATTTAGCTTCCTAAGTATTTTAGGAGAATTTTGCCAATTTGTCAACCGTGATTTTGTGAACTTTTTATGAAATCAGGATTTGCGGTGCTTCTGATCGAGATAGGAAACAGCGGAAAGAGCCGCAATATTTCCCTGCCCCGCAGACTTGATATACTGATAAGGCCGTCCGGCAATGTCACCGCAGGCAAAGCAGCCCGGCACATTAGTCTCCATCTGCAGATTCACGGCCACATGGTTTCCGTCCATTTTAAGACCCGGAACCAGATTTTTCGGGGACACGCTCTCTCTTAAGATAAAGATGCAGTCCACCGGATAGCTGTTCTTATTTGTCACCAGCACCTCGGCCTTCATGCCGCCGGTGATCTCCTTCGGCACTTCCTTTACCACCGTGATCTTCTCCGAAACCTCTACAGGCTCTTTATACATTGGAATATAATAAACCTTCTCCGCAATGTCTGCCAGGAAGTCTGCCTCAGCCTCTTCGGATTTCTGATAACCGATCACCGCCACCGTGGCCCCGCGGTAAAGGGGTGCATCGCAGGTAGCGCAGTAGCTGACGCCACGACCCAGAAATTCCTCCTCGCCCGGAAGCGGCTTTCCAAAATTCACACCGGTGGCCAGGATCACGGTTTCTGCCTCACAGATTTCCTGTCCCACCTGCAGAGAAAAATAATCTCCCATCGGGTAGATCAGGTTTACCCGGTCCTCCGCAATGGGAATCTGCATCCGGTCAATATGCTCCTCAAAAGCCTTGCCCAGTTCTGCGCCGCTGATATCCGGGAATCCAAGATAATTCTGGATCTCCTGAGCCTTCTGAACCTTGCTGCTCAAATCCCTGCTGCCCACCAGAAGAAGCTTCTTTTGGCGGATAGCTGCCGTAACAGCCGCTGAAAGCCCCGCCGGGCCGGTGCCGATAATGGCAATATCGTAACGTTCCATAGAATTGTAATCTCCTTTATCCGTATTTTATTTTGTCTCACACATTCTTCCATTCTATTCCTGTAACAGCCAGTCAGCTATATCATAAATTTCGATTCCTTCATGACTGTACTTCGGATGTCTTGTTCGGGCAATCACCATTTTGGGGTAAGCATCCCGAATCTGAAGCAGCGAAGATACTTCTCGCTCAAACATTTCTGCTCCGGAAATATTATCGCTTACCTGAATATAGATTTTTTCGCTCTCTCTCTGTGCCACGAAATCAATTTCTTTCTGATACAGCTTCCCTACATAAACATCGTATCCGCGGCGAAGCAGTTCGATACATACGATATTTTCATAAACTCTTCCATAATCCATGTCCCTGTTTCCAAGAACTGCATATCGGATACCGCTGTCACAGAGATAAAACTTTTCTGAATTTTCAAGGTACTTCTTTCCCCGAATATCGTAACGCTTAATATCGTAAAATACAAATGCATTACACAAAAATTTAATATACCGGCCAACTGTTACATGATTTGTCTGGGTATCATTTGCCTTTAACAGCTGGCTGACCTTATTGGGGGAAGTCAGATTGCTGATATTATCCATCAGGAACTCGCTCAGTCTCTGCAAAACCAGGGTATCCGGCAAAGCATATTTCTGAACCAGATCTCTTGTTACGATCGTCTCGTAAACCTCTTTGATGTAATTCGTCCGGTCCTTCTCTGTTCTGTAAGCGTAAGATCCCGCCAGACCTCCCTTTATGGAATACTCATCAAACAATTTATCCTTATCCTGGACTTCATTATAATAAATGCAGTACTCCTGAAAACTGAACGGAAATACATGAATCTCGATATAACGCCCAGTAAAAAGGGTGGCCAGATCTGCGCTTAACAAAAACGCATTTGAGCCGGTCACATAGATATCATATTTTCCCTTCGAATAAAGACTGTTGATGGCCAGTTCAAACTTCGGACACATCTGGACCTCGTCAACAAAAAGGTAATTTGTTTTCCCTGGCTGATAATGTTCTTCCACATAGGTGTGCAAAGCATGATATTCCTTGATTTCTTCATATTCCAGATCCATGAAATCAATAAAAATAATATTGATATCTTTAAAATGGCTTTTCAGATACTCAATATAAGCCTGCATCAATTTTGATTTACCTGAACGGCGAATACCCGTAATAATCTTGATATCAGGTGTACCGTTCAGTTCAATCATTCTGTTGAGATATTTTGTCCTCTCAATATTTTTCATCCAGCCACCCACTTTCAAAAGTTGAATTTTTTTTATTTTTTGAAACCGACCTGCTGTAAATATTATAGCGGCTGCAGATAGTATATGCAAGTAACCGGTTTCAAAATCGTAAAAATTTTCATTTTTTGAAACCAGGCAGCCGGATTCGAAGTTTTCAAATCCACTGTCACATTTCAATGTCGTGATAAACAATTCAAATTTTTTCAAAAATTCCGAAAAAAGTGCTTGCACACTCTCCGCTTTTGTAGTATAGTATATTCTTGTCGGCGGGAGTGCTGGAATTGGCAGACAGGCTAGACTAAGGATCTAGTGGCAGTTATGTCGTGTGGGTTCAAGTCCCATCTCCCGCAGTATCTTCTTTGAAGATACAGGAACATTCCTCGATAGCTCAGTCGGTAGAGCACGCGGCTGTTAACCGCGCTGTCGTAGG
>CAVIRL010000024.1:0-23552 GCA_963645005.1 Prevotella sp. P5-108 | reverse complement strand
CTATGGTAACCAAGACCGACTATCGTTTCCTGCACACCTTAGAGAACATGGGACCGAGCCCGGAGCCGAACATGACGGTTCTGTACTCTTCCGCTCTGCCGGTGAACTTCAAGAAGTATGCAGCTCATATCTCCATCAACACCAGCTCTGTTCAGTACGAGAACGATGATGTCATGAAGCCGGTATGGGGCGATGACTACTCCATCTGCTGCTGCGTATCTGCTACCCAGACCGGTAAGGAGATGCAGTTCTTCGGCGCACGTGCGAACCTGGCTAAGTGCCTGCTGTACGCTATGAACGGCGGCCGTGATGCAAAGACCAGAGAGCAGGTTGGTCCGGAGTTAAGACCGATCACCTCCGAGTATCTCGATTACGATGAGGTAATCCGCAAGTATGATGTTATGATGGACTGGCTGGCAGGTCTGTATGTAAATACCTTAAACCTGATCCAGTACATGCATGATAAATACTTCTATGAGGCAGCTGAGATGGCTCTGATCGATACCGACGTTCGCCGTACCTTCGCAACCGGTATCGCTGGTTTCTCTCACGTAGTAGACTCCTTAAGCGCAATCAAGTACGCAAAGGTTAAGGCTATCCGTGATGAGGACGGTACCATCGTTGACTTCGAGACCGAGGGTGACTTCCCGCGTTACGGTAACGACGACGACCGTGCAGATGACATTGCTGTATGGCTGTTAAAGACCTTCCTTGAGAAGTTAAAGAAACGCCACACCTACAGAAATTCCGAGGCTACTACCTCTATCCTGACTATTACCTCCAACGTCGTATATGGTAAGGCAACCGGTAACATGCCAGACGGAAGAAGAGCAGGCGAGCCGTTATCTCCTGGTGCAAACCCCTCTTATGGCGCAGAGAAGAGCGGTCTCCTGGCTTCCCTGAACTCTGTTGCAAAGCTTCCGTACGAGTGGGCTCTGGATGGTATCTCCAATACCCAGACCATCAACCCGGATGCACTGGGCCACAGCGCAGAGGAGCGTATCGACAACCTGGTACAGGTTATGGACGGATACTTCGATCAGGGTGCTCACCACTTAAACGTAAACGTATTCGGTACCGAGAAGCTGATCGATGCTATGGAGCATCCGGAGAAAGAGGAGTACGCAAACTTCACCATCCGTGTATCCGGTTATGCAGTTAAGTTCATCGACTTAACCAGAGAGCAGCAGATGGATGTAATCTCCAGAACCTGCCACGCTGCCATGTAATTTACGGACAGAAGGTCCGATACAGGCTGAATGAGATTCGCAGCAGGAAACAGAACTGTTTTGCGGAGCGGATCCCCGGCAATCAGGGAATGCGTCACCGGCGTGTTCCCTGAGGATATGGAAAGACACTCCGGCGGAGTCATCGGAAGGTTGCGATGGCTTCGGATCGGAGTGTTTTCTGGTTTACAGGCTCATTCCCTGTAAATCGGATTTTGCAATAGGACTGTAATAAATATTGTTTTTCGGAAAAGGATAGAAGATCAGGAGGTTGAGTTTATGGATACCGAGAAAAAAGCACTGGTGGGTCACGTGCATTCCCTGGAAACCTTTGGCCTGGTAGACGGGCCGGGCGTCCGCACCGTTGTGTTTTTACAGGGCTGCCGGATGCGCTGCTGTTACTGCCATAACCCGGAGACCTGGAGCATGTCCGGCGGCGAGGAGTGGACCGCGAAGGATCTGTTTCACCGTGTTTACCGCTACCGCACCTACTGGAAGAATAACGGCGGAATTACCGTCAGCGGCGGTGAGCCGCTTCTGCAGATGGATTTTCTGCTGGAGTTCTTCGCACTGGCTAAGGCAAAAGGCATTCACACCACACTGGACACCGCAGGAAATCCGTTTACCCGGGAAGAGCCGTTCTTTGGCAAGTTCCAGAAGTTAATGGAACTGACCGATCTGGTCATGCTGGATTTTAAGGAGATGGATCAGGCGCGCCACAAGGATCTGACCGGATGCACCAATGACAACATTCTGGATCTGGCAAAGTATCTCTCCGACACCGGAAAAGATATGTGGATTCGTCATGTTCTGGTACCGGGACTCACCGACCAGGAGGATGACCTGCAGGCCATGCGGGGCATGCTGAATGAGTTAAAGACCGTGAAAAAGGTAGAGATTCTGCCATATCACAGCCTGGGACTGTTCAAATGGCAGAACCTGGGAATTCCGTACACCCTGGAAGGCGTACCGGCTCCGACGAAGGAAGAGGTGGAGCGGGCAGAGAAGATTCTGGGGATTGTGAAAGAGGATTAAACTGATAAATCTTCTGCCAAAATCATTTTCCAGATTGAGGACACAAATGAATGGTTTATCGAAATTTGCGTTGGATAGAATAGCGAAAATTAAAAATTGTTGATATCTATACTATAAACACATATAATATAGTTAGGAATAAACATTCCTCTTCATCAAGGATGAGTCCTGTGACGGTTCCGACAGGACGGTAAACAAAAAACTGACCGAGCGATGAGTCCTGTGACGGTTCCGACAGGACGGTAAAATAAAAACTGACCGAGTGATGAAGGAAGACCTGAGTCTGAAACAGGTTATCGAGGATGGACGGACGGCTGGTCCGCTTCCATTTCCTTGAAATACCGCCACAGGGTGGAACGGCTGACACCCAACTGTTTAGCCAGCAGCCCCCGGTGCCCTTGGTAGTACTGGTCCAGAGCTCTCAGCTCATCCCAGGAAACCAGGCGGCCATGAATTACAAAGTTTTTATCGGAAGAGAGTGCTCCTGCAGAGGAATCTGCGGGGGCATTTTTTGTTGTATCCACAACTTTTTCTGGCTGTGCTTGCGTGGAAAGATCAAATTCCTGTTCCAGACACTGCCGTAAAGATGCCAGATTCGTTTCTGTTGCAGATGCACAGCTTCCGGATTCCGGAGCCAGCAGTGCAAATCGCTGTGCCACACTCCGCAGCTGGCGGATATTTCCCGGCCAGGAGAAGCCGGAGAGCAGTTCGGCCGCGGCTGTGTCTGGAAGAGCAGGGATGGCTGTATCCGGTCTGGTCTGACAGATGGTGTCTAATATGGAGGAAAACAGCGGCCAGATATCATCCTGCCGTTCCCGCAGGGACGGAATTTTCAATGTCAGCGCATTCAGATTGTAATACAGGCGGGAATCCAGATAAGAACTCAGGTGCGGGTTCAGGCGAGGATCCCGGCAGTCGGGTTCAGGCATATCCTGCGCACAGATGGAAGCACTGTCGGCAAAAGGAACAGAAAGCGTGGCAAAGATCCGGACATCCAGTTGCCGGAAGCTCTGATCCGGCATGGCAACGATCCCATGCTCTAAATACTGATTCAGCACCGGGAGCATGGCAGGTGAAAGCGCATTCACACTGCGAATACAGAGAGAGCCGCCGTTCGCAGCCATGAGATCTTCCGGGGTCAGCAGTGCCCCTTCCCGCACCAGAAATACCGCGTCTTTCCGTAAGCTTTGCCGGTGGATCCGGTAAGCAAAGACCGTTTTCCCGGTTCCAGACTCTCCGGTGATGAGGACTGGAAACCGGGAGGAGGCAAAGCGGGCACTCAGGGCGCAGGCCGACAGAAATGCCTGTGATTTGCCGGAAGGCTCATCCGGATAGCTGTAAAGGCACAAGGGATTGGAAAAATTGTTGCTTTTTTGTGGAAAACCAGCAGAGTGAACAGGATCGGTGTAGATCCTGATGATGATTCCCCTGCTCTGGCTGTGGATTAGAACTGGGCGAAAATCGATGAGGCACGGCTGGTTCGATAAGACGGCCGGATGAGCGAGAACTTCATCACCGCGCAGAAGGATCCGGTTGATGATGCCAAGTTCTTCATCAGAAAACAGGATAGAAGCAGCCTTTCCCACTGCCTGTGTTTCTTTTCTCGCAAAGAGGTTTTCGGCAGCCTGGTTAAACAAACTGATCCGCCCTTTTTCATTGATTCCGACAATGGCATCGGAAATCGCGTTCATCAGGATGAGTTTTTCCTGAAGCTTCTTTTTCTGCAAAAGGATGCCCTTCTGAATTTCCTGTGCGCGTTCGTAGGCTTCTTTTAAGGAACCTTCTGTGCTTTCTAACAGAACGCAGCGCAGCCCCTGGTTTTCGGCAAGCTCTTTCGTGTATTCTCCGCCGATGACCACTTTGATATGCTCCTGTTTTGCCTGACGGATACAGTTTTGGATGTCGCGGCTGTCATCGATGCGGTAAAAGCGGATTTCACGGTGGAGCATTTTCAGAAATTCACTGACAGACCGGATGACATCCTCCAGACCGATGTATGCGATACAGGACTCTTCTTCCGGGTACAGGGCGGTGGCTGTAGTGACGGACCGGATCAGGTCGGAGTCTTTGATGGGCAGGGTGACGATGGGAACCGGAATCCGGGCTGCCTTGAGCATGTTGGCAGTATTTCCGCGGGCGATGATGGCATCGGTTCCTTCTGGCAGTTTATGGCGGCAGTAGTCCACTGCGTCTTCCATCCGGGTTTCCACCACGGTGAAGGATGCAGGAAAGGACAGGGTTTCACGGAAACGGTATCCAAGTTCAGCCAGTTTCTGACCGGCAGCGATAAATACAAAATTTGGCATGTTTGTTCCTCACTTTCATAAGGCGGATGAAATAAGGTCAGGATATGGATAAACTAAAATAAAACGAATATGAGACAATTATAAAACGAAAACGGAAAATAGAACATAGATAAAACGATAAAATGCATGTAAAAAGAAGAATTTGTAAAGCATTCTGTTTTTTTGTATAGTAAGTTCAACAGAAAACGAAACAGCCTGAACCGGATCAGGTCGGGCGCTATGTAAGAAAGAGGAGGATTTCCCTATGTTCCCAATCAACGAAAATGAAACATTTCAGTTTTCCAAAGCCGTTTATTATAACTTTAATCCAATCCCGGTAAAGAAGCCGTGGAGAGATGCCACCGGCGGTTTCGGAAGCTTTGCGCCGCTGCAGGGCTGGATCCGGATTTACGACAGCGAAGGTTACTATGGTGAGACCTTCTGTTCTCTCGGAATTGTAAACAATATCCTGCCGCTGATCCTGAACGGTGAAAAGAAGACTTACAAAGAGTGGTATGAGTATCTGTACTGGAAAATGAGAAACTTCGGATTCCAGAGCGGCCAGATCGTGGATGTGGGCCAGATGGACTTGATCATGTTGGAAATCATGGCAAAGCGTGCAGGCAAGCCGCTGCACAGATTCCTGGGTGCAACCAAAGACTGGGCAGCAGCTTACAAGGGCGGTGGTTCCCTGCTCTCCGATGATGAGGATCTGGTGGCAGATATGGTCCGCTATGTGGAAGAGGGCTACAAGACCATCAAATTCAAAGTCGGAAGTGACTGGGGCAAGAACATGGAGCGTGACGCGCGCCGTATGGAAAAAGTCCGTGCCGCTGTCGGCCCTGACATTGAGATTGCAGTGGATGCAAACCAGGTATGGGATGTGGAGGATGCACTGAAATTTGCTGACATGATCCGTCCGTACAATCCGGCCTGGTATGAGGAGCCGGTTCATTCCCATGACATGAACGCCATTAAGGAACTGCGCAGTCGTGTGAATATGAAGATTGGTTATGGCGAATCCATGAGAAACGGTTTTGCATTTGAGACTTACGCTGAGAAAGGCGTGGATCATCTGATGCCGCTGGTTGGCCGTATGAGTAAGATGAGTGATCTGATCAAGATCCGTGATCTGGCCCGGGAGAAGGGACTGCGGTTCTCTTCCGGTGGAACCGTATGGTTAAACGCAGCCTTCGGTGCTCTGTATAATGAGAACGAGCTGCTGGAGAACCATGAGCCGATGACTTCCCCGATCGGTGACTGCTTAAGCGTGAAGCCGGAGGAGAAAAACGGACGCCTGTATCTGCCGGATATTGAGGGAAACCCGATCCGCCTGGATGTGGAGGGGCTGGAGAAATGCGGTGTGATTGAGAGCGTGAAGTACTTCAAGGCAGATGAGAAGCAGAAAAACTTTGCAGTGCGCGCTGCCTACTAAGGTTAAAACAGAAAACACAACACATAGATGTCATGAAAAAGGGAGACCATGCACAGAGATTGTGCGGGGTCTCCCTTTTCACAATTAAGATAAGGATATTTACTTCCAGATCATATTCAGGATCAGCAGCTCTACGATACCGACACCGGTCATGATGAAGGATACGGCGGTCTTACAGCGGAGCTGGTCTTTGATCTCGGTTAAGCCGAACATACCGTTGAATACCCAGAAGCCGCTGTCATTGAAGTAGCTGAAGGCGATTGCACCGATACAGGAAGCCTGTGCCAGCAGAACCGGATTTAAGCCCAGGGTGGTGACCAGCGGAGCAGTCAGGGATGCTGCGGTGGTGATCGCTACGGTTGCGGAGCCCAGAGCCAGACGCATCAGGGCACCGATCAGAACCGGGATCAGGATAGCCGGGATCGGCCAGGAAACCACGGTTGCGCCGAGGACATCGCCGATGCCGCTGACCTTGATGATGTTTCCGAGGGATCCGCCTGCACCGGTGATCAGCATGATCATACCGGTATCCTTGATGCTCTCGCCCATGATGTTCATGAGCTCATCCTTCGGGATGTCCCTGCCAAGGCCGTAAACAGCAATGGTAGTACCAAGACCCAGAGCCACGATCGGGGAACCTACCAGGGTAATGATGCTGTAGATGAAGCTTTCCTGGTTAACGCCTACGAAATCGCATACGGTCTTGCTCAGGATCAGAACCAGCGGAATCAGGATCGGAGCCAGGGACTGACCAAGGCCGGGAAGCTCTTTGCCGCCCATGATCTCATCTAACTGATCCATGGATTTTAAGTACTCTTTTTTGAACTCCTTGCGGTCGTAGGTGCCATCCTCATGCGGAATCTGGTAGATCTTTTTGCCAATCCAGTGTGCGTACAGCAGAGCTGCGATGAGGATCGGAATGGACATCAGCGCACCTGCGATAATCATCTGGCCAACGTCTACGCCCATCATGCCGGCAGCGGTTAACGGACCCGGAGTCGGCGGAACCATTACGTGGGTACACTGCAGGCCGCAGGCCAGAGCCAGTGCCAGAGCGATCACGGATTTACCGGTTACGCGGGACATTGCCTTACATAACGGGGCAAAGATTACGATTGCGGAATCTGCGAAAACCGGGATGGATACCAGCCATCCGGTGATACCAAGAGCAAGCTCCTCTTTTCCGCTTCCGATCTTCTTGATGAAGGAATACGCCATACGCTCTGCAGCGCCGGTTTTTTCGAGGATACCGCCCATCATAACGCCGAGGCCGATGATGATACCGGTACTTTTTAAGGTGTTTCCGAAGCCATCCTGAATTGCGGTAATGGCATCAGACGGGGACATTTTGCCAATCAGGCCAGTGATCAGTGCAGCAAGCAGCAGCGCGATGAAGGTGTGGGTCTTGGTCTTCATAACCAGGAAAATCATGACCGCGATGCCTAAGAACAGGCCGAGCAGCATCTGTGTTTCATGTGACATATTCATACCTCTTTCTGTAGTGTGCTGTTACAGTTCCCGTTTCAGGATCATACTGTCGGGGGAACCGCAATGGGGGATTCACTTTGTTTCGCATCAAATATGGGGGGATGCGCCGCAAAACCCGTATTGAAAGGACCTGCGGAAAGTGATAAAATTAAGACAAGAGGCATTATAACGAAAATTAATACATAAGTAAAATTAACTGTTCTTAGATAATTCTTAAAAAAATTAATGATTGCTCTTATCGGGATTAATACAATGATGCCGAATTTTCCCAGTATTCCCGTGCAAGACGGATGAATTCCTTTGCGCCGGAGTTTAAGTAACCGTTCTTCTGGCAGCAGATGCTGATCTCCCAGGATGGCCGGTCCGGCAGGGAAAAGCAGGCAACTCCTTCGGTAAGCCCCAGCGTGTAATAGCGTGGAATGATACCGCAGCACAGCGTGGACTGTACCATGGCAGCAATACCGCTGGTATTGTTGGTTTCAAAAAGAATGTTTGGCACAAAACCGGCCTTCTCAAACAGAAGATCGCAGGAGGAGCGCAGGGTAGAGGTCTTGTCCATCAGCACAAAGGGCTCGTAGCGCAGTTCCCGCAGGTCCATGGTGGCCAGCGGTTCTCCGTGAGGAGAAGCTTTTTCAGCCAGAGGGTGACCGCTTGGGATGATCAGTACAAGTTCTTCTTTTTTCAGGGAATAGTAGGTGTCACTGGTCTGGTCCCTTTGGGCGAGGGTCATAAGGCCCACATCAATCTCACCTTTGGCAATGGCATCCTGCTGGGCGCGAACCCGCATTTCGATGGGGCGCACATCCAGGTTTGGAAAATTGCGGTGCAATTCCGGGTAGATGGCGGTGAACATACGCAGGCCGCGGCCGGGGGTAAGCCCCAGAGTCAGGTGGCCCTTGCGGGCGCTTACAACATCATAGATCCGGTTGTAGGTGGTATTTTTAATCTGAAGCGCGGCTTTTGCTCCTTCAATATAGATCTCTCCGGCTTCTGTCAGACGCCAGTTGGTGCGGGAACGGTGAAAAAGCGGCGTTCCGAGCTCTTTTTCCAGCTTTAAAAGCTGCTGGTTTAGAGCAGACTGCGTGATGAACAGTTTTTCCGCGGCCTTGGTAATATTGTTTTCTTCCGCAATTTTTAAGATATATTCGATCTGTTTTGTATCCAATTGGAAACCTCCCCCCGGGGCAGACGCGGCAGGCTTGCGTTTTCGCTGCCGGTCATGCCACGCATGAACAGCAACCGAAGCACACGCGTTCCGGTCTGCAGATATCAGACAAATGTTATCACCGATTATAACAGGTTTTGAATAGAATTTAAACAAATAAAAATATTAAGAGAAATATAAAAACTATTAATTTTACTTATTGGTGCCAGGGTGATATGATAGCATCAACAAGAGATACAAGAACTCAAAAAAATTTTTATATAATTTCAAGGAGGGTATTTCACATGAATCAGATTCCGACAATCACAAAGATGGAAGTTTTCCCGGTTGCAGGACATGACTGCATGGAGCTGAACTTAAGCGGCGCACACGCTCCGTACTTCACCCGTAACATCGTCATCCTGACCGACAGCACCGGCAACGAGGGCATCGGTGAGGTTCCGGGCGGAGAGAAGATCACCGACGCATTAGAGAAGATCAAAGATCTGGTAATCGGCACCAGCATTGGTGACTACAAGCAGACCTTAAACAAGATCCGCGCATGGCTGTCCGCAAACATCAAGGATGACAAGCGCGGCCTGCAGACCTTCGACCTGCGTGTTGGTGTACATGTAGTTACCGCAGTAGAGGCTCCGCTTCTTGACCTGCTTGGCAAGTTCTTAAACGTTCCGGCTGCAGCTTTAATGGGCGACGGAATCCAGAGAGAGAAGGTTCGTTTCCTGTCTTACCTGTTCTATATTGGAGATCGCAAGAAAACCAACCTGGAGTATGAGGAAGAGCCGGATGCAGAGTGCGACTGGTACCGTCTGCGTCACGAGGAAGCTATGACTCCGGAAGCAATCGTGGCACTGGCAAAAGCTACCAACGAGAAGTACGGCTTCGAGGACTTCAAGTTAAAGGGCGGCGTTTTCTCTCCGAAGGAAGAGCTGAAAGCAGTTGCAGCAATTAAGGAAGCATTCCCGAACGCTCGGGTAGACCTTGACCCGAACGGCTGCTGGAGCTTAAAAGAGGCTCTGGAGGTTGCTCCGGAGTTAAAGAAGGTTCTTGCTTACTGTGAGGATCCGTGTGGTGCAGAGGATGGCTTCTCCGGCCGTGAGGTTATGGCTGAGTTCAGAAAAGCAACCATGATGCCGACCGCTACCAACATGATCAACACTGACTGGCGCCAGATGTGCCACGCAATCGCTCTGCAGAGCGTAGATATCCCGTTAGCAGATCCGCACTTCTGGACCATGGAAGGTTCCGTACGTGTAGGCCAGCTGTGCAACGACTTCGGTCTGATGTGGGGCTGCCATTCCAATAACCACTTCGATATCTCCCTGGCTATGGTTGTACAGTGTGCAGCAGCAATCCCGGGCAAGATGAACGGTATTGATACCCACTGGATCTGGCAGGAGGGCCGTGAGCGCCTGACCAAGGAGCCGATGCAGATCGTAGGCGGATGCATCGACCTGCCGAAGAAGCCGGGTCTTGGTGTAGAGGTTGACCGTGATCAGGTTATGAAGGCTCATCAGCTTTACATGGATAAGTGCTATGGCAAGGGCGCTCGTAACGACGCTGTTGGCATGCAGTTCCTGATTCCGGGCTGGACCTTCGATAACAAGAAACCGTGTATGGTTCGGTAATTGAATAATAAAAAGGCTTCTGAGAATTCTCAGAGGCCTTTTTATTTACCTGCGCCAGTACCCTCTGCACAGTTCCAGAAAATACTGCTCCGCCTGGCTCAGGTAGGCTCCTTTCCGGCAGCACATGGTGACTTCCCAGGATGGCCGTCCTTCCAGACGGAAATAGCGGAGTCCGGGATCTGGTTTGGCGAAGAAGCCGGGCAGCAGGGCGCAGCCCACTTCTGCCAGGACCATACGGTATTTGCTTACATTGCTGCTGGTGGAGAAAAGCACCTGGGGCTCAAAACCGGCTTCGGCAAAGAGGGATTCCTCCAGCTGGAACATGGTGGAGCGGCGGGTGATGAGGATGAAGGGGGCTTCTGAAAAACGGGAAAGGCTGATTTCGGGCGCAGTTTCCGCTTGCTCACTGCCGGAATCTGCCAGCGGATGACTGGCCGGGACAGCCAGAAAAATTTCTTCGTCTTCCATATGAATATAGGTGTTCTCGTCTTTCTGGGCGGGAGCCAGGGTGATCAGTCCCAGATCGATTTCATTTCGCGTGATGAGGTTCTGCATGGTGCGGACATTGCACTCGACCGGTTCGATCCGGATATCCGGATAATTTTTGTGAAATTCCGGGTAGATGGCAGTGAACATATTAACGCCGCGTTCCGGAATCAGCCCCAGACTGATACTCCGGTTCCCGCTTTCTTTTAAATCCTGGATCTGGCTGTAGGCGTCTTTTTTCAGGTTCAGGATCTGTCTTGCGGTATTTACATAAATTTCCCCGGCGGGGGTCAACTGCCAGTCGGAGCGGGTTCGGATGAAAAGTGCGATCCCCAGCTCCTTTTCCAGCTTCTGTAGCTGCTGGTTCAGGGCAGACTGCGTGATAAAAAGCTTCTCTGCGGCTTTGGTGATGCTGCGTTCTTCGCTGATCTGTATGATATATTCCAACTGTCTGGTATCCAAGTCTGCTCTCCTTCTGATGATACATGATCGTGATGGTGAATCGGGGATGCTGCTGCAACGTAAATGTTAGAAAAACTTACACAAATATTATTTATATAAATTTGACTGACGTACGTAGCTATTATACAATGTGATTATCAATAAGACAAGTTTCACACGAGAAATGAGGAGGATGGGTCAGTATGATGTCCTATGATGTGATCGTGATCGGTGCCGGCGTTGTCGGATCGGCTGTGGCGCGGGAATTGTCCCGTTACCAGTTAAAGACTGCGGTACTGGAGAAGGAACTGGATGTGGCATGCGGCAACAGCAGCCGCAACACCGGTATGCTCCACGCCGGATTTACTTATAAACCGGGCAGCTTAAAGGCAGAGTGTGCCGTGGAAGGTAACCAGGAGTTTGACCAGGTGGCAAAGGAGCTGGGCGTTCCCTTTAAGCGCACCGGCAAGCTGGTGGTTGGTTTCACCGACCATGACCGGGAAAATATCTTAAAATAC
The DNA here is from genome assembly GCA_963645005.1 of Prevotella sp. P5-108. Lineage (GTDB taxonomy): Bacteria > Bacillota > Clostridia > Lachnospirales > Lachnospiraceae > Brotaphodocola. The sequence goes on along the minus strand of CAVIRL010000024.1, from coordinate 11,848 downwards.
AAAGCCAATGGCGAGCAGAACGGCGTCAAAGGCATGCGCATGATCGATAAGGAAGAGATCAACCGCATAGACCCGAACGCAGGCGGCGAGTTTGCCATGTATGTGCCGTCTTCCGGTATTCTTGATCCGATGCAGTACACCATCGGTCTGGCGGAGAATGCCTGCCAGAATGGCGTGAAGTTCCACTTTGGCCGGAAGGTGACCGGCATCACTCGGGACGAGGCAAAGGATGTCTGGGTGGTAAAGACAGAGAATGATACCTTTGAGACCAAATGGGTCATCAACTGTGCCGGTATGTATGCTTCTGAGATTTCCGAGATGCTGGGCTATCCGAATTATCCGGTGAAGGGTTTTAAGGGCGAGTATTATGTGCTGGATAAAAAGGCAGGAAGGTTCCTTTCCATCCCGGTTTACCCGGCTCCGAACGATAAGGGCGGTTTCTCCACCCACGCAACCCCGACCGTAGACGGCAACGTGCTGGTGGGACCGGACTCTTACGTGACCGAGGACCGCGAGGACTATGTGGTAACCAAGGAGCATATGGATGGCCTGTTCCGGGACGGCAGCAAGATGTTCAAGCAGATGAAGCGCGAGTACTTTATCCGCAACTTTGCCGGAATCCGCTGGAAACGCTATGATCCGGAGACCGGAGAAATTTTGGATTTCCTGTTAGAGTCCGATGACGCGCATCCCCACACCGTAAACCTGGTGGGGATCGAATCTCCGGGTGTGACCTGTGCCCTGCCGCTGGCACGCCGTGCTGTGGCATTATTAGTAAAGAAGGAACAGCCGCAGAAGAATGAGAACTTTAACCCGGTACGTCCGGTGAAGAAACGCTTCCATGAGATGAGCCATGAGGAGCAGATGGCAGCCATCAAAGAGAACCCGCTCTACGGCGAGGTGGTCTGCCGCTGTGAGACCGTGACCAAGGCGGAAATTCTGGATGCAATCCGCAATCCGCTGGGGGTCTGCACCGTGACCGGCATCAAGAACCGCACCCGTGCCACCATGGGACGCTGCCAGGGAGGCTACTGCGAGACCCGTATTACCGAGATGATCGAGCAGGAGAAGCACCTTGCTCCGGAAGAGGTACGGTATTCCAAACGGGATTCTTATATTTTCACAGGAAAGGTCAGGGACGTAAAATGAGAAAGGTAGATGTAGTAATTATCGGCGGCGGCCCGGCCGGACTGGCGGCTGCGCTGGAGCTCTGGAAAAAGGGCATTCATGATATTCTGATCCTGGAGCGGGAAAAAGGACTGGGCGGCATTCTGCGCCAGTGCATTCACGATGGTTTCGGCCTGACTCGTTTTGGTGAGACCTTAAGCGGCCCGGAGTATGCTTCCCGTTTCGCGAAGCAGGTAAAAGAACTGGGCATTCCGTATATGACCGATACAACCGTGCTGGAGCTGACACCGGACAAGCAGGTGTTCGCGGCATCCCCGGAAGGACTTCTGGAGATCCAGGCAAAGGCTGTGATCCTGGCCATGGGCTGCAGAGAACGTACCCGCGGTGCCATCAGCACACCGGGCACCCGTCCGTCCGGCGTGTACACCGCCGGGGTGGCACAGGCTTACATCAACTTAAAGAACCGTATGCCGGGCAAGAATGTCGTGATTCTTGGATCCGGTGATATCGGTATGATCATGGCAAGACGTATGACGCTGGAAGGCGCAAAAGTACTTGGCGTGTTCGAGATTCAGCCCTATGCCAGCGGACTTCCGAGAAATATTGAGCAGTGCTTAAATGACTATCAGATTCCGCTGTATTTAAGCCATTCTGTAACTGAGATCCGCGGTGTGGACCGACTGACAAGCGTGGTGATTTCTGAGGTAGACGACAAGCTGCAGCCGATTCCGGGAACGGAAAAAGAGTATCCGTGTGATACCCTGATCCTTTCTGTAGGCCTGATCCCGGAGAATGAACTGACTTGGATGGCCGGGGCAGCGCAGGATGAGGGTACCAAGGGCGCATCTGTGGATGAGAATTTCCAGACCACCGTTCCGGGAATCTTCGCGGCAGGCAATGTGCTCCATGTGCATGACCTGGTAGATTTTGTTTCCATGGAGGCAGAAGAGCTGGCAGACGGAGCAGCCCGCTACATCAAAGAAGGCGGTCTGCCGGAATGCGGCCTTGCCATCACCGGAGACAACATGGTAGGCCAACTGACACCGGCCCGTTTCAGCGGCACCGGCAATGTAACGGTGTCCTTCCGTATGAGAAAGCCGGTGAGAAACTGCACGGTAGAACTGTGGCAGGGTGACCACCTGGTAAAACAGAAAAAATTCCCGAAGGCCCTTCCGGCAGAGATGATCCAGATCGCACTGAAACCGGAAGCATTGAACGGGAAGGATAACCTGGAGGTGAAAGTGGTATGTTAAGAACCTTTACCTGTATTATGTGCCCGCAGGGCTGTGAGATCACCGCGGAGGGCAATGAAGCACCCTATTCCATTACCGGAAACAAATGCAAACGCGGTCACGAATATGTAGAGCAGGAGTTGGTAAACCCGATGCGGAACATCGCAACCTCCATTCAGGTGGAGGACGGCGAGATGCCGTTAGCGAGTGTCCGCTTAAGCGCACCGATCCCGAAGGCAAAGATCTTTGATGTCATGGACGAGATCCGCAAAGTAAAACGCACTGCACCGGTCCACGAGGGCGAGATCGTGATCGAGAATGTACTGGGTCTGGGAAGCAATGTCATTGTGACACGAACGGTAGAAGCAGAATAACAATGGTGGGAGGAGCTGCATGCGCAGTTCCTCTTTTTGCATGACAGGGTAACTGTGAAGGAAAACATTATAATTTGTCCTACATTTGTCCTACAGGATCGTTTATAATCATAGACAGAAGGAAACTTATATGACGCAGCCGTTCAATACCTGAATCATGACTGCATGACAACAGTGTATATAAGAACAGGAAAGGAAGGGATTCTATATGCCACCAAAAAACAAACAGAAGATCGATCCGAAAAAAGCGAAAAAGGAAGCAATCAGAAATCAGTTCAATCAGGATCTTATTCGTCAGTTACAGAGGCAGAGAGACGAGAACGGATTGAATTTACAGGGAATCAATACGCTGGCAAGTGCCTATTGTCTGGCGACGAATATTCTTGTTAAGGTTGGGGGAACTGAGCTGTTGGAATTGGATCAGCACCTCCTGGTGAAGCAGGGAGAAAATTTTGACTTAAATGGAACTGCGGCACTGTATGGCAATATTGCAAAGTTCTACCAGGATCACCTTGAGCCGGATTGGCAGAAATTTATCTCTGATCATCCCGGACATAGCGATGCATGGTATACATCTCATCTGAAAGGGGAAGCAGGCCCCGCCTTTGCTGTTCAGGCTATCACAACCCTGATGTGGAATCTGCCGGGGGAACTCAGTGATGCGGAACAGGCAGAAATCAGGGATAAGTATCACATGGATCCTGATTTTGAGAAAGAAAACTGTCTTGTCGCTCTGGTGCAGAAGCAAAGAGACATTCTTCGCAGCAAAATGGATTATAATACGCAAAAAGAAAGGGAGATGCTCCAGCGCCTGATAGAAAATAACGGTAAGGCGGTTTACGAGTACAAAATCAATAAAAAAGAAAATGGTCAGTGGAATACAGAAGAAGAATGGAAACATGTCAAGGATGATGACCCGGATTACAAAAAGTATCAGGCAGAGCAGAAAAAACTGGCAAAAACAGAGGGAGTAGAACTGAATAATCGAGAAGAGCGTGTAGCTTTACACCAGTTTCTTAAGGGCATCGATATCAGTTATATTACAGATGAAGCTCTGAAAAAGTCGATCGCAGACAAGGTTGGAAATGGTTTTTATCGTTATAATCAAAACGACAGGCGGATTACGGAACAGGAGTATGATGATAACAAAAAGCTTTTCCATGATCTTGATCAGCTTCAGCGGGGCATTCGATCCGCAAAGCCATGGTTCCACTGGGCAAGGAAAACAAAAAGATATGATGCTGTAAAACAAAGTATGGATGAGCTCAGAAAAGTGCTTCGGGATGGGGATACCGAGAAAAATCGTGATGCCCTCCGGCGGGCTTACCAGAAGGTGGAGAATGCATGCAATGTATACCAGCAAAAGCATCCGCAAAAAAATAAAGCGCTGATGGATCAGCTTCAGGCGTTCCGAAATCTCAACCAGGAACGGATGGAGAATAATGCCAGAAAACTGGAAGCGCAGAAATGGGCGATAGGGGAAAGCCGTGCAGCATTGATCAGTGAAAAAAAACACACGCTGCATCCGGAAAATTACGTTTCATACCGCAACAACCTGGCATTGCTGACTATGATATCCTATGATTATTACAATAAGCACTTCATGTTACGGGATAAGTCCGCCAATGAACCATTTCCTCTTGCAGATGCGATCGCACATCCGGAAAAATATCAGGAGGAGCGTCAAAAGGGTCTCAAATATTGGGATTCCGAGGTAAAGAAATGCAGACCGGAGGTGCTTGCCTGTGGACAGCTTAACAGCCAGGTTGAGCATTTTAGGAATGCTATAGCGCAGATCGATCTGGAAAAAGAGGCTTTGCGTTATCTTGGCATAGAGGAAACGGATAAGACAAAGATCAGGGAGCTGCTGAGCACACCGGAAAACAAAGAACGATTGAAGCCGTTTTTAGACGCAGTTTCAGGGATGATCGATGTCTATGAGGGAGGTGCCTTAAAGGCTGTCCGATATGATATGGAACCGGAAGCGGGTGACCCTAATCTGGCTGAGAGCGATGCGGAATTCAGGAAATTCAAAAAGGCTTTTCAGGATCTTGCCCATGCGGAAAAAATAAAAACGTCCTACAACAAAATCAATGAGCCGAAAAATGTGATCCATAACAGCATGGACCATTCGAATGCGAATGATCTTCAGATCGGGAAAGAGAATGAAGAAGCAAACAAAGTGAAAACAGGACCGCAAAAGAAAAAGTGATGCATCATGCAAACGGGGAGGGAAACCTCCCCGTTTTTACACGGTTCTGCAGGAATCGGAACGTTTTTTCCTCAGAAGGAAATCGAATATTTTTCAGCCAGATACGGATTTTCCGTATTCTGCTTGAAATAATTTAAAATATAATCCATAAATGCCTGTTCCGGTTCGTTTAACACCCAGTCCTTCTGGCGTACCACGAGATTTAAGCGCTTCATGGACGGGGAGAGCGGGTAGTAGGCGATGTTGTTGCGGTTTACGGAGCAGGACTCCGAAATGAAGGCAACACCGGCATTCTGGGCTACCATGCTGCGGGTGGCGGAGATGTTGTTGGTCTCGCATACGGCAACGGGTTCAAAGTCGCAGGAATCAAAAAACTGATCCCCGATCATGCGCAGGGAGGATCCTTTTTTGGATAATAAAAGGTTGTCACCTGCAAAGTTTTCTTTTACCTCAGCGGCAGTGATCGGGGTTCCGGACGGATGCGCCAGCGCATAGGGGTGAAACATGGATACGGCAAGAAATACCTCCTCCTCGCGGAGAACCTGGACCAGGCTGCCGTAGGGGACTGTGCTTACATCGGCGGCCAGGCCGACATCCAGGATCTCCTCGGACAGCGCTTTCCGGAAGGCCGGAAGGCTGGTTTCGGTGATCTCAATGATGATTCCCGGGTACTGCTCCCGAAAAAGCGGGATGATCTCCGCCAGCATGCGCAGCCCCCAGTTGGAGGTAACGCCCACGCGGATACGCCCCTTCTGGCTTAATGCTCCGATATTCTGGTAGAGCTCCTTTTGGATTTTTACGACCTTTTTGGCGGCCTCCACATAGAGAACCCCGGCTGGGGTGAGGCTTAAATCGCTCTTGGAACGGACAAAGAGCGGGGTGCCGAGCTCCTGCTCTAATCTGGAAAGATACTGGCTTAAGGAGGACTGGGAAACAAATAAGTCCTCCGCTGCTTTTGTCATGTTGTGCCGGTTGGCGATCGCCAGAATATAATTCAGATATTTAACGTCCAAAAGAGTACCTCCGCAAATATTCTCTGTTATAAAATGGAATGCGCAACTGTTCAGAGCCTTCACAGTCACGAGGTTTTATTGTTGATTGTATTTTATCATTATAGCAAACGGGTGAAAAATTGTAAATTGTCTGTGGGCAACGAACAGGGGTGTCCGTCCGTGAATTCTTAAATCTTAAATGAGCAATTCATAGTCAGAGATTGTTTCTGGCAAAATCTGGATGCCTGATTTTATATAGGGAACTTTTTGATTCTTATTCACACAAAAAGTTCCCTATATGTGCTTGAAACTTAGGGAACTTTTTGTATAATAATAGTATATTAAGTTCCCTAAAAAGGAGAATGACATGAATACATTAGTACAGATTCAGGAGTTATTAAAGGAAAAGGCCGATTGTCAGGCGAGATTAAAACTGATGCCTTATGATGGATCGCCAGAAATTAAAGAGCTGGGTGAAAAAATATTTATATGTCCGGAAAAGAGTTGCTGGAAAGTTAACTTCAACGTATGTAAACGCATATTCTGACGAATTATATCAGTTGCTGCTTAGAAATGCCAGGGATGCGAGGGCATTAAATAAGCGAATCAGGCAGATTGAAAAAGAACTATCTGCCATCGGTTACGAAGAAACCGGATTATCAAACCGGGTTCTCCAGAATGTTGATTTTGCCCGCGCCAATATGAAGTCTAATATCTACGATCAGGCCGTACTGGAAGGTGTTGGGGCATCTTTTCCACAGACAGAAGAAATTATAAATAATGGCATGGTAAATGGTGTAAAGGCTTCGGATGTGCAGAAAATCTTAAATTTGAAACATGCGTGGGAATTTATTCTTGATAAAGATGTTATTCAAAGCGCTTCCAATTTTTACATGGTCAGCCATATTGCAAAGCTGATAAATGAAGGATTTTATACAGAGGGCGGAAAAGTCCGCGGTGTTCCCGTTACCATCGGAGGAAGCAGCTATGTACCACCGATCCCAATTGAGAGCGTGGTAAAAGAAGAAATCGATAAAATTGTGATGTCTAAAAAAGAGCCGATTGATGTAGCGATTGAATTGTGCTTATATTGTATGAAAACCCAGATTTTTATTGACGGGAATAAACGAGCATCCGTAATATTTGCAAACCAATTCTTGATTGCTCATGGCCAGGGATTTCTTGTTATACCAGAAAGGGAAGTCCCGGAATTTAAGATATTACTGGTTAGGCATTATGATGGTGAAGACATTGCAATTATAAGCAGCTTCCTAAAAGATAAGTGTTGGAAGATCTTCTAGAGAGGAGGCACCATGAACCTGAAAGAGCTCGAATACATTGTCACCATTGCCAGGGAGCAAAAGCTGGCCCGGGCAGCAGAAAAGCTTTTCGTCACCCCGTCAGCCCTGACTCAGCAGGTCAATAACCTGGAGCACAGGCTTGGTCTTCCGCTTTTTTACCGTTCCCGCAGCGGCTGGAGTCCCACCGAAGCCGGTGAGGTCTACTTAGAGTCCGCACGCCGGATCCTGCTGATCCAACAGGAAACCGGAAAACGGCTTCAGGATCTTTCTGATGCACGGCAGGGTACTCTGACCGTCGGCATCACCTCCGAGCACGGAAGTTCCACCTTCACCCACATCTACCCGGCCTTCCATCAGCAATATCCCGAGGTGACTATCAATATCTATGAAACCAATGTCCGCAGTCAGCAGCAGATGCTCGCCTCCGGTGAACTGGACCTTGGGATCCTAACCCTGTCCGAGCAGCAGCAGACCGACGACATCTACATTCCGCTGGCAGAGGAGGAGCTGCTCCTTGCCGTTCCGGACATTCATCCCGCCTGCCGGAAGGCTGTTCCGACAGAAAAAAGCCGTTACCCGGAGCTTGATCCTGCCTGGGTACGTCATGAGCCGTTTGCCATGATGTATAAGCAGTCCACCATGTACGAGGTCATCAGCAAAACCTTCCGGCAATATAGCTTTTACCCGGACACCCTCTTTTATGCGCAGCGCTCCGTCACGGCCCTGGAAATGGTCTCTGCCGGGATCTGCTGCAGCGTAGTCCCCAGCTTTTTTGCCGCGGGTGCTTACCAGCGCACATTTGAACGGGTTTCCTTCTTTTCCTTTCCGTCCCATCCATGCTGGAGCATCAACGCCAGCTATAAAAAGGGCGGCTACCTCACGGCTTCCGCCCGGTATTTTATGGATCTGGCAAAAGAATACTGGGGCGAGCTGTCACTGTAAACAGGCGCCTCCTGTTCTGCAGTTCCTTCCTGTCCCTATGCGGTGCAAACAGGAAGGTGTTTTTTTACTATAACATTTAGAAAAACTAAATGAAACACAAAAAAGTTTAAATTTACTTTTGCATGGAAGATTGCTATCATGGAGAAAAAGGGTTGTAATCCATGGAGAAAAAGGGGTGTGATCTATGGAGAAAAAGGATCGTAACCATGGAAGAAACAGACTGCGGTCAGGCAGTTCATACAGCACATGAGCGATAACAAGGCAGGAGGACGTTATGAATATCGTAGAAGGCGGCAAGGTTTCAGAATTACTGCGGGACATTCCGATCCCGAAAATGTTCCGGGCAAAACAGACATTTCCCCGGGAGGTGATCCGTCCGGAGAATATTCCGGCGGTGGTCAATGAGCAGATGGGGCAGGAGCAGTTTGCGTCCCTGATCAAACCGGGCATGGAGATTGCCATTACGGCAGGCAGCCGCGGCATCCGCAACGTAGACATCATCACAAAGGCAGTGGTGGATTTTGTAAAGTCCAGAGGTGCACATCCGTTTATCGTACCGGCCATGGGAAGCCATGGCGGCGCGACTGCGGAGGGACAGCTGGAGATCCTGGCAGGCTACAACATTACCCCGGAGAGCATGGGATGCCCGATCAAATCCTCCATGGAGGTCGTGGAGCTGGGTGTCTCCGAACGGGGCAAGACGGTTTATCTGGATAAGAACGCTTATGAGGCAGACGGCATCATCGTTTCCTGCCGCTTAAAGCCGCACAACGCATTCCGCGGGCCTTACGAGAGCGGCCCCTGCAAGATGATGACGGTGGGGCTCGGCAAGCAGAAGGGCGCATCCCTGGTACATTCCGATGGTATGGATGTGATCGCAAAGAATATTCCGACCATGGCAAAGGTGGTGCTGGAGAAAGCAAAGATCCTGTTTGCGATCCCGTGCATTGAAAATGCGTACGATGAAACCTGCAGGATCGAGGCGATCCTGGCGAAGGATATCCTGACGAGAGAGCCGGAGCTTTTAAAGTTTGCCTTTGGCAACATGCCGAAGCTTCTGGTGAACGAGACCGATGTGCTGGTCGTGGACGAAGTCGGCAAGAACTACAGCGGCACTGGTGTGGACCCGAATATCACAGGAACCTTTTCCACCCCGTACGCTACCGGCGGCATCAAAGTGCAGCGGACCTGCTTTTTAAACTTAAGTGAAGAGTCCCACGGAAACGCCCTCGGCTGCGGCCTGGCATCGGCCATCACCCGCAAGATCTTCGACGAGATGGACGTGGAAAAGATGTATCCGAACTGCATTACCAGTACAGTGCTCGCGTCGGCGCGGATCCCATGCATTGTGGCAAACGATAAGGAAGCCATGCAGATATGCATCCGCACCTGCAACAAGATCGACCGGAATCATGTGCGGATGGTCCGCATCCCCAACAGCCTTCATATCGGCGAGATCATGCTTTCCGAATCTTACTATGAAGATGTAAAGAATGGAATGTATCCGGGTGTGGAAGCGGTGGATGAGCCGGCTGAGCTGGAGTTCGACGAAAAAGGAAACCTGGTAACACCGGTTACACGGAATTAACTGACATAAACCGGAGAGCCCTGCAAAAACGCAGGGCTTTTCTTCTTTTATCTGAAATTTCTATGGAAATCCCATTGAAATCCGACATGAATTCTTTTATAATAATGACAGCAAATCCATACAGAATATGGAAAAATGTTCGTGATCACAGGTAAGCACAGGTAAGAAAACCTTCACTCAAAACTTAAATTTTGTAAGGATAGTCGAAGAAATATTAATTTTACTTACAGTACTAAATGAGATACAATCTCAATTGCGTGTTCAATAAGATTTTTTACGAACTGCTATTAGGAAAAATAATTGCAGCAATCATTTATAAATATTGGACAGTTTCCTCAAGACATTTTATCATTATAGCATAACAATGAACAAAGATGATTTGCCCGGAGGCACTTTTTTTTACATCCCCATGTTAAGAAAATGCATGGATATCCTTCAGGATGATATAAAATTGTTAAGCCCCGGCAGAAGGAGGAAGAGATATGAATAAAGGTACCCCTACAGTAACCGAGATGCAGGTAATCCCGGTAGCAGGCTATGACAGCATGCTGATGACCTTAAGCGGTTGCCACGCACCGTACTTTACCAGAAACCTGGTAATCTTAAAGGACAGTGCAGGCCACACCGGTATTGGTGAGATCCACGGCGGTGATTACACCTGTGACGCATTAAAGAGCTGCATCCCGCTTGTTGTCGGTCAGCCGGTCGGCAAGTACCGCGCGATCCTGGACAGCATCCACAAAGCATCCAAGAGAGCAAAAGAGGATGACGGAGAGGGTATCCAGAGTCTGGATATCAGCAAGCTGAAATTCGTCGTAAAAGCAGAGTGGGCGATCGAGTGCGCACTGCTTGACTTACTCGGCCAGTACTTAGACCTGCCGATGTGCGAGCTGTTAGGCGACGGCAAGCAGAGAGACCAGGTTGAGACCCTTGGTTATCTGTTCTATGTCTGCGACAAGAACAAAGCAAAAGAATTAAATTACTTAGACGAGAGCGACAGCTCCGATCCGTGGTTCAAGCTTCGCCGTCAGGAGATGCTGACCCCGGAGCGTATCGTAGAGCAGGCTCAGGTTCTTCATGAGAAGTACGGCTTCCGTAATTTCAAATTAAAGGGCGGAGTTCTGAAGGGTTCCGAGGAGATGGAAGCAGTACGCGCACTGAAAAAAGCATTCCCGAACGGACGTATCAACATCGACCCGAACGGCGCATGGAGCCTGGCAGAGGCTATTGAGCTGTGCAAGCCGATGGAGGGCATCCTTACATACATCGAGGATCCGTGTGGTCCGGAGTCCGGCTTCAGTAGCCGTGAGATCATGGCTGAGTTCAAGAACAAGGTAAACCTGCCGGTAGCAACCAACATGATCGCCACCGACTGGAGACAGTTCTATCATGCAGCAGCATTGAAGTCCGTAGACATCGTACTGGCAGATCCGCACTTCTGGGGCTTCGGAGGAAGCGTCCGCATGGCTCAGATCTTAAATGACTGGGGTCTGACCTGGGGCAGCCACTCCAACAACCACTTTGATATCACACTGACTGCATTCGCTCATGTTGCAGCAGCAGCACCGGGCAACCCGACCGCGCTGGATACCCACTGGATCTGGCAGGACGGCCAGAACCTCTTAAATGATACTCCGCAGATCGTAGACGGATATCTGCAGGTTCCGAAGAAGCCGGGTCTTGGCGTTACCATCAACATGGACCGCGTCATGGAGGCAAACAAGCTGTACAACTCCCTGCCGTCTCATGACCGTGATGACGCAATGGCAATGCAGTACTTAATTCCGAACTGGAAGTTCGATTCCAAAAAGCCGGCACTGGTACGGTAAAAAAATCCCGGATTCGGGATTGGTTTGACCGGTGCTGACCGGAAACGGCAGCACCGGTTTTTCAATTGGCTCAATCCCGAAAGGGTTTGGCGGTAGGCTATAAACAAAAAAGAAAAGGAGATGAAGGGTATGTTCTTCAAAAAGTATGGGGACATTGTCGTAGGTGTATTTTTCATGGTATTATCTGCAGTCCTTATGGCAATGGCACAGATGCTTCCGAAATCCAAGGTTATGGATATCGGACCGGATT
>CAVIRL010000023.1:0-23774 GCA_963645005.1 Prevotella sp. P5-108 | reverse complement strand
CATACGGTCAGCGCAGATTCTGCGCTGACCTGCTTATTACTGATTTGAACGATAATTATTTGATATCGTTGTTGGTCTTGCCTGCGCGGAACTGGGAAACATCGTCTGTTTTCTTGGAACCGTCGTACAGGTTTGCTGCTGCTACGTACATAGCTGCGCATCTTACAAGGTCATCCTTGTAGGTGATCTCGTTCGGAGCATGAGCCTGGCTCTCAGCACCCGGGCCGAAGCCTACACACGGGATACCGTAACGGCCCTGGATCGCAACACCGTTGGTGGAGAAGGTCCACTTATCGATCAGCGGACGGTCACGAAGTTCTTTTGTGGAATCCGGTCCCATACGATGCTCGCCGAACAGAGCTACATGGGCATCATACAGAGCCTGTACGTGAGCTGCGTTCTCTTTGTTGATCCAGGTCGGGAAGTAGCACTCGGTCTCGTAAACCTCGCCGGTCCATGACGGACGATCGTACATGTACATGGAAACCTGAACGTCATCGCCATACTTCTTTACGCTCGGCAGCTGACGGATTTCTTCCAGGCAGGAATCCCAGGTCTCGCCTGCGGTCATACGACGGTCAACGGAAATTGCACAGCTGTCTGCTACTGCACAGCGGCTCGGAGAGGTGTAGAAAATCTGGGAAACGGTGCAGGTACCTCTTCCAAGGAACTGAGCATCCTCGTAGTGCTCCGGGTTGTATTTCGGGCTCAGCATCTTAACAAGGCCCTTGATATCGGTGTCCTCATCGCAGCCGTTGTTGTTCAGGGAACGGATGTCAGCAATGATATCAGCCATCTTGTAGATTGCGTTGGAACCACGCTCCGGTGCGGAGCCATGGCAGGAAACGCCCTTCACGTCTACACGGATCTCCATACGTCCGCGATGTCCGCGATAGATGCCGCCATCGGTCGGCTCGGTAGAGATCACGAACTCCGGAACGATTTTGTCTTTGTTGTAGATGTACTGCCAGCACATGCCGTCGCAGTCCTCTTCCTGTACGGAACCAACGATCATGATCTTGTAGCCCTCCGGAATGAGGTTCAGATCCTTCATGATCTTTGCGCCGTAAACAGCACTTGCCATACCGCCTTCCTGGTCAGAACCGCCGCGGCCGTAGATGATCTCGTCAGTCTCATAACCCTTGTACGGATCTGCTTCCCAGTTGTTGATGTTGCCGATACCTACGGTATCGATGTGAGAGTCGATGGCGATAATCTTGTCGCCTTCGCCCATCCAGCCGATGATGTTTCCAAGTCCGTCAACCTCAACTTTATCAAAGTTTAACTTCTCCATCTCCGCTTTGATGCATGCTACTACTTCTTTCTCCTCACAGCTCTCGCTCGGATGAGAGATCATGGCTCTTAAAAATGCAGTCATATCTGCACGATAGCCCTCTGCCGCCTGTTTGATTTTTTCAAAATCAAGTCCCATTGTTTTACCCTCCTGGTATTATATGTTCTTGTTCATTTATTTTTTTCTTATAAAACGGTCGGATACTCGCCGCCCCATACGATCTTCTTGTACTTGTCCGGATCGGTGTCTCCCTCGGTGGAGAACATCAGGACTTTGCTGTCGCGGTTTAACTCTAACGCATCGCGCAGCTCCTTGTACTCGTCATCCTGCATGATGGTGGAGATCACGCCCATACCCACTGCTCCGGACTCACCGGAAACCACCTTCGGATCGCCCTTAACCGGTGCTGCCAGCATTCTCATACCCTTTGCTGCTACCCAGTCTGGGCAGGAAACAAATGCGGATACGTGGTTTCTTAAGATATCCCAGCCAATGATGTTCGGCTCGCCGCATGCCAGGCCGGCCATAATGGTCTGAAGGTCACCGCCAACGATACGCGGCTCACCATCTCCTGCGACAGCGCCCTTGTACAGGCATGCTGCTGCGCCGGCTTCCATAACAACGAATTTCGGCGGATTCTCCGGATACAGGTTGGTAAAGTAACCAACAACTGCACCTGCAAGGCTTCCTACACCTGCCTGAACGAATACATGGGTCGGACGGTTAACAGATACCTCGCGGAGCTGCTCAGCAGCCTCGCCGGCCATGCTTCCGTAGCCCTGCATGATCCATGCCGGGATTTCCTCGTAGCCTTCCCATGCAGTATCCTGAACAACAACACCATGCGGAGTCGCCTCTGCCTCAGCAGCTGCCATGCGCACGCAGTCATCGTAGTTGACTTCCTCGATGGTAACCTTTGCGCCCTCTTTCGCAATGTTGTCGAAACGGGTCCTGGTGCTGCCCTTCGGCATATGTACAACGGCTTTCTGGCCCAGCTTATTCGCTGCCCATGCAACGCCCCTGCCGTGGTTGCCGTCAGTAGCGGTAAAGAAGGTTGCCTGACCGAACTCCTCGCGGAACTTCTCGCTGGTCAGGTAATCATATGTCATCTCGGACACATCACGTCCCATCTCACTTGCAATGTAACGTGCCATTGCGAAGGAACCGCCCAGTACCTTGAATGCATTTAATCCGAAACGATAGCTCTCGTCTTTTACAAACAGACCGCCAAGGCCAAGGCCCTCAGCCATTCCGTCCAGCTTTGCAAGCGGGGTGATGGAATACTGCGGGAAGCTCTTGTGGAACTCCCGAGCCTGTTTGATGTTGTCAATGCTCATAACCGGCAGGCACTTGTCTTCGCTTTTCGGCATCTTATTCAATGCCCAAAGAATTTTCTCCATGTTTACTCTCCTGACAAACTTTTTGTATTTCTTCTAACTTTTTGTTTGTTTCTATGACTATCATAACACATTCTGGTCCTATGTCAAGTATGTACAAATTTTTTTTATTTCTTTTTTCTGTAGAAGGTATCCTCCAGCGGAAGGGATTTCCGGAACTTTCCGTCCAGTGCGTAATACGCGCCCTGGATGGCCGGTGCGGTCGGGATGGTGGCGATCTCGCCGATACCCTTTGCACCGTAAGCCACGCCGAGTAGCTCGTTTTTCTCTACATAAATGGCGTGGATATCCGGGATCTGAGTGGAGCGAAGGAGTCCCAGGGTTCCGTATTTCACCTGCGGTACACAGTCCTTTAACGGCCAGTCCTCAGTCAGCGCGTAGCCCATGCCCATCAGCACACCGCCCTCGATCTGGCCCTGAATGGAGATTGGGTTGACGACCTTGCCGGAATCGTGAGCTGCATAAACCTCTTTGACCCGGCCCTCCTTATCCAGGATGACAACGTGGGTTGCGTAGCCGTAGGCGATATGGCTCTTCGGGAACGGTACATCTGCGCCAAGCTTGTCGGTGGGCTCAAAGTACTCGTAGAAGAAATCGCGGCCCTCCAGTTTGCTTAAGTCTCCGCCAACCTCATCCATGGCCTCCTTCAGCAGAATGGCTGCGCCATGCACGGCCTCGCCGGAAAGCATGGTCTGACGGGAACCGGAGGTAGTACCGGAGTCCGGCGCGTTCTCAGTATTTGCAATTCCGTTGCGGATCTTCGAGAGCGGAAGCCCGGTGGTCTCAGCCACCGCCTGGCATAATACCGTCAGACAGCCCTGGCCGATATCCGATGCCACACAGTAGATCACGCAGACACCGTCTTCGATGACCAGCTTCGCACGGCCCTTATCCGGAAGTCCTACACCGACACCGGCATTCTTCATGGAGCAGGCGATTCCTGCATGATCCATATTCTGCTCATAAACATCCCGGACAGCCTCCAGCGTTTCTTTCAGAGCGGTGGAACAGTCTGCGATCTGGCCGTTCGGAAGCACCTTGCCCGGCTCGATGGCATTGCGGTAACGGATTTCCCACGGGGTGATGCCAACCTTTTCCGCCAGAAAGTTGATCAGGGATTCCAGCGCAAACTGGCTCTGGCATACACCGAAACCGCGGAACGCGCCGGCCGGCGGATTATTGGTGTAGTAACCGTAACCGCGGATATCGGTATTCTGATAGCAGTAGGGTCCGACGGAATGGGTACATGCACGCTCCAGAACCGGGCCGCACAGAGATGCGTAAGCACCGGTATCAAAGTTGATTTCACAGTCCAGACCGGTAAAGATACCGTTCTCATCACAGCCAATGGTAAAGGTTCCTTCCATGGCGTGACGTTTCGGATGGAAATACAGGGATTCCTGGCGGCTGAATTTAGCCTTCACCGGAACCTGATACTTCCACGCGGCCAGCGCCGCGATATGCTGAACGGATACATCCTCTTTTCCACCGAAGCCGCCGCCGATCAGCTGGTTTTCCACAACCACACGGCTCGGATCCCATCCAAACATGATGGAAACCTCTTTTCTGGTATCAAAGGCGCCCTGGTCGGTACTTAAGATCTTAATGCCATCCTTATATGGAAACGCAACGGCGCACTCCGGTTCCAGGAAAGCATGCTCCGTAAAGGGTGTCCGGAAGGAATCTGTCACCGTGTATTTGGACTCCGCCAGCGCCTTGGCCGCATCGCCGCGGATCACATGGCGGGTCTGGCAGAGGTTTCCGCCTGAGTGCACCTTCGGGGCATCCTCGCGCTTTGCGTCCGCAATGCCTCTTACCGGCTCCAGCTCCTCGTAATCGATTTTTACCAGTTTCTTTGCTTTCTCTAAAATTTTTTCATTCTCGGCTATCACCAGGCAGATGGCATCACCGATGCAGCGGGTGATGTCCCCCTCCGCGATCATAACATCCCAGTCCTGCTGAATGTGTCCGACCTTGTTGTTCGGCACATCTGCTGCAGTCAAAACACCCAAAACCCCCGTCAGAGCCTCTGCCCCGGACGCGTCGATCTTTAAGACGCGGGCTCTCGGATATTTGCTGCGGACTGCGGAAGCGTAGACCATGTGATCCATCACGATATCATCCGGGTATTTGCCGTAGCCCAGTACCTTTTTGCGGACATCCACGCGGAATGCTCTCTGGCCGACACCGTAGGCATCTCCCTTTTCCAGTTCTTCATCGACAGCAGCCTCCCCCCGGAGGATCTTTGCCACCAGAAGAATTCCCTCGATGATCTTCTTATATCCGGTACAGCGGCAGATGTTTCCGCGCATTGCGTATTTTACATCCTCCTCCGTCGGATTCAGATTATGCTGTAAAAGCGCCGTTCCGGCCATAACCATACCCGGGATGCAGAAGCCGCATTGAACAGCTCCGACCGCCCCAAAGGCATAGACAAAGGCATCCTTCCACTCATCACTTAAGCCTTCCACCGTCAGGATATTTCTGCCCACTGCTTTTTTCGTTGTGAGTACGCAGGACTTGACTGCTTTCCCGTCTATCACAATCGTACAGGTACCGCAGGCACCCTCGCTGCAACCATCCTTTACAGAAAACAGCTGCAGATCATCACGCAGATAGCGAAGCAGCGGCTTGTCTTCTTCCGTGCGCTGCACTTCACCATTTACTGTAAACGTAAAAACTTCTCCCATGAGCATTCTCCTGTTCTCATTTAAATTGCTGCCATAATACCATCTGCATCATGGATAACTCCCCGAGGGCACTTCACCGCGCACATGCCGCATGCGATACATTTTTCCCGGTCGATGACTGCGTGGAAATTGATCACATGGATGGCATCGGACGGACAGTTCTTCTCGCAGATCTTACAGCCTATACAACTGGAGGTACATACCTTTCCGGCATCCGGTGCCTTCTGCTCATTGGAGCATTTCGGCTGAATGGTTCCCTCCGGTGCCTCCAGGCTGATCAGATGCTTCGGGCAGGCCTTGGCACAAAGCCCGCAGCCGACGCATTTGTCACGGTCCACTTCTGCAACACCCTTTTCATTGATAGAAAGAGCGTGCAGTCTGCAGGCTGCCACGCAGCTTCCGCCGCCCAGACAGCCATAGCCGCAGCTGTGGATCCCAGCGGGATACTGCTCCAGGATCTGGTTACAGTCTTTCGGTAATGCGGCAAAGTCAATCCCCTCGTTCCGTTTTGCCCCGCCGGAACAGTGAACTACTGCAACATTCTTCTTTCTTTTCATGCGAAATCCCTAACTCCTTTTGTTACCACGCTGTTATTTTTGCGTGGCTGTCCACACATTGCAGACAGCCGCGCAATCTCACTTCTTATCTCTCAGTGTCTTAGTGTCTTAGTGTCTTAGTGTCTTAGCGTCTTAATGTCTTAGCGGATCAGGTATGCGTAATCCTTTAATACGGTGCGGATCACCGCCGCTGCGTCTGCCGGCAGATCAGTCTCCCCGGCAACATCCACGGTCTCAACCTTGCCATCCAGTCGGACCTTCACCTGAGTTCCGCCAAGGGGCAGGAAGCCCTCGTTGGTGCTGTCAAGGAAGTCTTCCTCGCTCCAGTATAAGGTAAATTTATCTTTGTAAGGTCTGCCGCCCTTGTACGGACAGAATACTTCACAGTTGCCGCACTCGTTGCACATGCCGTCTATGTGGATGATCTGTGCTTTGCACTTACCCGGTACGTGGATCGCTGCGTTTGCGCGGTTCGGGCAGACATCGGTACATACCTCACATACGGTCGGGCAACCTAAGCAGCGGTCATCCGGAGTCTTGGAGGTATCTCTGCTCTGAACCCCCTTCTTCGCGGTGTAGAGCTTCTCGTCTGCTGCCACATTCTCCTCTGCATACTTGTCATAGCGGATGCCTGCAATCGCTGCTGCAGCCTTCGCGGAATCCGCGATGGCTTCAACAACGGTAGCCGGTCCTCTTCTGGAATCGCCCACTGCGTATACGCCAGCCTCAGTGGTCATCATGTTGGCGTCTACCACCGGGCGGCCCTTTGCGTCCATCTCTACGCCAAGCTCTGCATACAGGCTGGTGTCGATGGTCTCACCGATTGCTGCGATGATGATGTCTGCCGGGTACTCCTCGGTTCTGCCGGTATCGACCGGAGATCTTCTGCCGGAAGCATCCGGAGCGCCAAGCTCCATAACGGAACAGGTCAGTCTGCCGTTCTCTGCGCCAACCGGAGCCAGGAGCTCTAAAAACTCTACGCCATCCTCGATCGCCAGCTGCAGCTCTTCCTCATCTGCCGGCATGTAGCGTTTGGTTCTGCGGTAGATCAGGCGTACATGCTCCACACCCGGGAGACGTTTTGCAGCTCTTGCAACGTCCATCGCCGTATTGCCGCCACCAAGAACAACCACATCTTTGCCGATGTTCATGGAAGCACCGTTCTTCTTTGCCTCCATCAGGAACTCCAGAGCGTCGGTTACTTCGCCGTATGACAGCGGAGATCTTCCCGGCTTCCATGCACCGATGGAAACGATGACATCGGTGTAGCCCTCTGCCTTTAATGCCTTCACGGAGGTAACCTCTGTACCGGTCTTAAACTCTGCGCCGTATGCCTTGCAGAGCTCCACATCCTTGTCAATGGAATCTGCGCAGATACGGAACTCCGGAATGACATTTCGTACAACGCCGCCCAGTTGCTCTTTGCGCTCGAATACAGTAACTGCCACGCCTGCGCGGGACAGGAAGGTGGCTGCTGCCAGACCGGCCGGACCGCCGCCGATGATGGCAACCTTCTTATCCGATACAGAGCCCTCAGCCTTCAGAGCCGGAAGAACCTCGTTGTATGCCTGGCTTGCCGCTGCCAGCTTGGTCTCGCGGATATGCAAGGTCTCCTCGTAGTAGTTGCGCATGCACTTGTCACCGCAGTGATGCGGGCAGATGGTACCGGTGATGAACGGAAGCGGGTTGCGCTCTAAAATGATCTCGAGGGCTTTCTTCGCGTCGCCGTCTACCATAGCCTGCAGGTAAGCCGGAATATCCTGCTCGATCGGACAGCCGTTACGGCACGGTGCGTTGAAGCAGTCGAACAGCGGAAGCTTCTTATCTACATGGCGCTCCGGAAGCGGTTTTACCGGTTTCCGGTACATAGCCTTTGCCTCTACGCCGTCATCAATAGCTGCCAGTGCTGCCACATTGACGCCGGAGAAGCGCTCGCTGCCGCACTCCATGAGTTCGTCCGCAATCTGGCTCATTCTCTGGTATCCGCCCGGTTTTAAGATATTGGTAGCCATGGTGATCGGCCAGATGCCCGTATCAAACAGCTCTTTGATGTTCTCGATGGTTGCGCCGCCGGAATAGGAGATCCGCAGCTTGCCCTGAAACTCCTCGGTCAGAAGGCGTGCTACATGGATACTTAACGGGAACAGGGCGCGTCCGGCCATGTACATCTCGCTGCTCGGAAGCTCATTTCTGGTTACGTCTACCGGGAAGGTATTGGTGATCTTAACACCGAACTCCAGGCCCTTCTCCCGGCAGAGGTCATACAGTCTGTGCAGCATCGGAACTGCGTCAGCCCACTGAAGATCCTCCAGGAAGTGATGATCGTCGAAGGCGACATAGTCGAATCCCAGACCATCCAGACGTTTTCTTGCGTACTCATAGCCAAGCAGGGTCGGGTTGCACTTGATGAAGGTGTTCAAGTGCTTCTCCGTGATCAGGTAGGTCGCGATGCGCTCGATCTCTGCCGGCGGACAGCCGTGCAGGGTGGACTCGGTGATGGAGCTGGAAACGTTGGAGCTGATGTTTCTGATGTACTCCTCATCCACGTTCCTGAACTCATTCACATGCTCTAAAGCCCAATTGATGCACTCTTTGAAGACTTCGGTATCTTTTGCCTCGATCATATCGTTGATGTACTTGTCAACCTTCGGGGACTTGATGCCTTCCAGGTCGTAACCGACGGACATGTTGAACACGAACGCATCCGGATCGCCAAGGCCATACTCTTTTGCGATCAGCTTACATGCTACCCATGCTTTTACGTACTCAGCGAAGGCCTGGGGCACGTACAGCTCAGTAGACCACTCACAGTTATAGCACTCGTCGCCTGCAATGATACACGGACGGCTGATGCATGCTGCAAGGTCAGCACCGTCCATAACCTGAACGGTCTTTAACTCGAAGAAACGGGAGCCAGCCACATATGCTGCTACGATATTCTGTGCCAGCTGGCTGTTCGGGCCTGCTGCCGGACCAAAGGGGGACTCAATCTTCTCTTCGTAGATCGGAAGGGCCTGTCCATTCTCATGTTTTACAATCTTCTCAATGCCAAAGATGCTCTTTTTCTGCTCATACTCAGACATAATCCAGTGCATCAGGTGGCCGATCGACATTGGTCTCATAATTTCGCTCATGTTATCCTCCTATGGAAGCCATTTGATTAACCCTTGCTTCCTTATATAAAGTTTTTGATTAGTATACTCTGTGATTTAATTTGCCCCAGAGCCTCTTGCTCTGCTCCATGATCCATGCATTGATCCTGTCCTCGTCCAGGTTCACGAACTCTCTGTCTTTGTAGAGAACCTTGCCGTTGATGATGGTGGTGCGGCAGTTCTTGCCCTCCATGCCGAAGATCATGTGACCGTCAATGTTCTCATCGGAGAACGGGGTGAATGGCTTGTAGTCCATGATAATGATATCGGCTGCAGCGCCCTCCTTCAGGATGCCAAGAGTCTTGCCGAAGTATTTCTCAGCAATGATGCGGTTGTTCTCAAACTGCATCTTCACATCCTCACACCATGCTACGTTCGGCAGCATTGCGTTGTGGCGCTGGATGGTTAAGAATGCCTTCATGCTCTCTAACATGTCGTGGGTGTACGCATCGGTACCCATACCAACGGTGATGCCCTTTGCCATCATCTGCAGGACGGGGGAGCAGCCTACTGCGTTGCCCTGGTTGGACTGGGGATTGTTGACTACCATGGTGCCGGTCTCTTTGATGATGTCCATCTCAGCCGGGCTGATATGGATACAGTGGCCCAGCAGGGTCTTCTCACCCAGGATGCCATTGTACAGCAGGCGGTTGACCGGGCGGCAGCCGTAATTTCTCAAGCTGTCATAAACATCGTTCATGCCCTCAGCCACATGAATGTGGAAACCGGTCATGCCGTTGTTGGCCTCGACCATCTTCTCGAAGGTCTTGTCGGAGATGGTAAACAGCGCATGCCCGCCGAACATGGCCTTGACCATGCTGTCATCAGCGTCTTTCGCCCACTTTGCGAAATCCGCGTTCTCCCGGATACTCTGGGCGGTCTTCTCCTCGCCGTCACGCTCGGAAACCTCGTAGCAGAGGCAGGAACGGATGCCTGCTTCTTTCACAACGTCACGGATTGCGAACAGAGATCCCGGAATCTCGCCGAAGCTTGCGTGATGGTCGAAGATTGTGGTAACACCATCGCGGATGCAATCCAGAACAGTCGCCCATGCGCAGGCTCTGGTTCCGTCCAGGTCAAGCTGACGGTCAATCGCCCACCAGGTTCCTTCCAGAACCTCCAGAAAATTAGTCGGATTGTTTCCCACGATGGAAAGGCCTCTGGCAAGTCCGGAATAGATGTGGGTGTGGGCGTTGATGAGGCCCGGCATGATGACACCGCCATGGGCGTCTACAAACTCTGCCTCCGGATATTTCTGCTTCATGGCATCCAGAGGGCCAACCTCTTTGATCATCTCGTCATCCGTTACCACTGCGCCATGCTCCAGGTACGGATTCGCGCTGTCTCTTGTAATCACTTTTCCATTTCCTATAAGCAGCATTTATATACCTCCTAGTATAAATTAGTTTATTTAATTTTTACTTGCATTCTGTACACTCAGTTGTTATGATAGAATATAGAGCACCAAACAAATAGTTAGATGACTAACAAATTCATTGTCAGAAAGGAGCAAAACATGGACAAAAGTACCATCGATTTTTACACCCGTCTGGCCCACGGCCTTGCAGCCCAGTTTGGTTCCAACTGTGAAATCGTCATTCACGATCTGGAGAGCAACGATGTGGAGCATTCCATTGTTGCCATCGAAAACGGTTATATTACCGGTCGGAAGCTTGGCGATGGTCCTTCCCATATTGTTCTGGAATCTTTACAGAACGGGGAAAAGCACACAGAAGACAAACTGGCTTATTTAACCAAGACCAAGGACGGTAAGATCTTAAAATCCAGCACCATCTACATCCGCAACAGTAAAGGCAAGATTGTCGGTATCTTAAGCATCAACTATGACATCACCATTCTGCTGGCGGCCCAGACCCACCTTCAGGACATCACGGCCACAGCAGTCAGCAATTCGGAAGAATCCGGTCCGGAGACCGTATCCATGAATGTGACCGACCTGCTGGATGAGCTCATTGACCAGGCATTCCGTCATATCGGAAAACCTGCGGCTGTCATGACAAAGGATGATAAGATCGACTTTATCCGGATCTTAAATGATGCAGGCGCGTTCCTCATCACCAAGTCCGGACAGCGTGTCTGCCAGATCTTGTGTATCTCCAAATTTACGCTCTACAGCTACTTAAACGAAATCAAAGCCGAGGATGAAGCAACAAAAGCCGAACAGGATTAAAACTGTTCGGCTTTCTTTGTGTCACGGGAGACTGCATCCCTCTTATCATCCGACTGTCCCTACTCTTCCGGCGGAAGGGTAAGGTTTAGAATGATTGCCATGATCGTTGCCACTACCACGGACGAACTTCCAAATACCGTGTTGATCCACTCCGGGATCCCGGGCCCCTGCAAGCATCCGGATACCTGAGTAATACCAACGCCAAGTGCTACAGACATACCAACTACGGTTGTCTTTCTTGCAGTCATGCCATCCTTTGTGAACAGGCGTACACCGGTCATTGCGATCTGCGCGAATACGGAAAGGGTTGCGCCGCCAATGACACACTGCGGGATGGTGGTCAGTGCCGCGGAAAGGCCGGGAATCAGGCCGGCGATCAGAAGCACTGCCGCGGATACCGCGAAGATTACGCGGTTTACTACTTTGTTCATGGTTACGATACCTACGTTCTGGCTGTAGGAAGCGGTCGGCAGCGCGCCAAAGAACGCGCCCACGATACTTGCAACACCCTGAACCAGGATACCGCCCTGAAGCTCATTGTCAGTCGGCACACGGTCCATGCCGCCAATGGTGGTAGAGGTTAAGTCACCGATGGTCTGCACTGCGTTCACAGCGTACACGATAGCCAGGGAAGCGCAGGCAGCCGGAGCAAATTCAATCTGAAAATGCAGCAGCTGCGGGAACGCAATGATGGAAGTCGTGTTCATGACATTGGCGAAATCTACCATTCCCAGACAGAGGGAAGCCACATAGCCAACGATAATACCAAAAAACAGAGAACCAAGTTTTAATACACCTTTTGTAAAGTTATTCAGGAACAGTACCACTGCAAAGGTAAGCAGGGCAATGGCCCAGTTCTTTAAGCCGCCGAACTCCGGATGTCCGGAACCGCCTGCCATGTAACGGATTGCGGTCGGATACAGAGAAAGACCGATGGTAAAGATAACGGTACCGGTTACGATATCCGGGAACAGCTTACGGATCTGCTTTACAAAAATCGCAAATATGATGGCCACAATACCACCGATGATCTGGGCACCCATGATGGCTCCGATGCCAAATTCTCCACCGATGGCAGTCAGAGTCGGAACATAAGCAAAGCTCGTACCCATGATAACCGGGAGTGCCGCACCAATCTTGCGGAACAATGGGAACAACTGCAAAAAGGTTGCCAGTGCGGTGAAGATCAGCGCTGCCTGGATCATCATGGTCTTCTCTGCATCAGTCAGTCCGCAGACACCTGCGATGATCATAGACGGTGTGATAACACCGACAATTGCTGCCAGTACATGCTGCAAACTTAACGGAACAAGCTGGGACATCTCCGGGGCCTTTCCATAGAAGTCAAACAACACATTCCCTTTTCCAGGTTCTTTTGTTTTCTCCTTCATGTTTTTTTCTTGAGGTCCAGACGAAACAGGACTGCTCATTGATTTACAAGCACGGAAAACGTAACTGCGTGTTTCACAGTCACAAGCAAAATTCTTGCCTTACAGTTTGCGTTTTTTACGGTCGGCACAGAGCTCTGCGAAGACCCACCGAACAGGAACGAATAAACAGGTATTTAGCATGTGTATAGATCCCGGACCCCCACCCGGAATCAATTCGTCTGTGCCTCTCCTCCTCACTTTTTTTTATTTTTGCTAAATATAATTTTGCTGACTTAATCATAACATATCGTGAGGGAAATGCAAGTGTTTTGGATAATTTTTTCTCAAAATGATCCATTATTTTGTGCTCATTGTATACTCACCCACTTTTTTATCACTTTGCAGCGGAACACTTTCTTACTTTTTGTATGATTTCTGTATTGTGCATAAAATTCCATGAAACACAAAAACAGGGCGTTGTGTCCGTTTTCTTTCCGGCCACATTGCCCTGTTTTCTGACTTTTTATAAGGCATTCTATTCTGTTATTATTTTAACCATATGATTTTGAAAATTCCTGTCCTGGCATTTTAACCAACTGCCAGGACGATTCCACCGTCCCCTGCATACACCGTAGCAACCCCGGCTGTGTTGGTGATGACGATGTCGCGGTAGTTTCCGCGCCGCTCCAGCTCTTCCTTTACCTGGAGCGCACGCTCCGGACAGTTCACGTGGGCGATGACCGCACGCTTCTCTTCCGGCTTTCCGGCGCGCCTGGTGGCAAGCTCACACATGTGGGCCAGGCTCTTGGCAATCCCTCTTGCCTGATCCAGCTTGATGATGACGCCATGCTCTGCGCCCATAACCGGTTTGATGTTCAGCGCCGTAGCGAAAAATGCCTGCAAGCCCGTCAGGCGGCCATTCTTTCTGAGCGGCTCTAACGTGTCGATGACGAAATAGGTCTGCTGCTCGTCCCGCATCTGAAGGATACGCCTGGAAATCTCATCAAATTCCAGTCCCTGCCCGTACATCTCGCAGATGGCCAGGGCCTCGTTTAACTCCCCGGCGGAAGCAGACTCAGAATCAATGACCAGGATGTTCTTGCTTCCCTTGCCATGCTCCTCCTCGTAGAGCTGCTTTCCCAGCACGGCACTGTTGTAGGTGCCGCTTAAATGGCTGGACAGGGTGATGATGTAAATATCGTCCACCTCGCACTCACAGGCTTTTTTGAAGGCCTCCGGGGACGGACACGCGGTCTTCGGGCAATTCGGACTCTCCTTTACCAGCTTCAGGAATGCCTTCTGGTTGAAGGTCTCATCATCGATCACCATATGGTCATCTACCTGGAGTGTGAGGGGAATCATCTCAAATCTTGGATCCTTCTTTAATTCCTCTGTTAAATCCAGGCAGCTGTCACCGAAAATCTTATAACTCATATCGTTCCTCCAAATACATGCTCTCTATCTCACATAGTTTTTATTACTACTTATTATAGCATAGTTTACTGATATTGCAAGTAAGGAATACGCATCTGCCTGCTCAGGACACAGGCAAGGCCTGAAGCGGGCTGCTCCTGCCCTTGCCCCTGCTCTTACTGGGGAAAAATGTCATTGTTAGTTTTCTTTCCATGTGATAAAATCTGAATGTTGCTGTCGCTGAAAACTCCGTACAGCAACACGACATTCCATTATTTTATAAGGAGGTATTTCATGGAAGTTATCAAACTAATCGGTGTCCTGATCGTCATCGTCGGCTTTATCTTAAAGCTTGATACCCTTGCCGTTGTTGTCGTGGCCGGTCTCGCTACCGGACTTGTGGCCGGCATGAGTCCGATACAGATTCTCGACACCCTCGGCACTGCGTTCATCACCAACCGTACTGCCACCCTGTTCATTCTCACCCTGCCGGTCATCGGCATCTGTGAGCGATGCGGCTTAAAAGACAAGGCCGTAGACTTTATCACATCCTTAAAGAACGCGACCACCGGCCGCCTGATCGCCATCTGGCAGGTCATCCGTACCATCGCATCCGCATTCTCCCTGCGTATTGGCGGCCACCCGCAGTTCATCCGCCCTCTCATCAACCCGATGGCCCAGGCTGCTGCCGTGGTTCAGTACGGCAAACTGGATGAGAAGACCGAAGACGAGATCAAGGGCATGTGTGCCGGAAGTGAAAACTACGGAAACTTCTTCGCCCAGAACTGCTTCATGGGTTCCTCCGGTACCCTGCTGATCGTATCTACCTTATCCGAGCAGGGTTATCCGGTGGATGCGCTCCAGATTGCCGGACAGTCCGTTCCGATCGCCGTTCTCTCAGTCGTAGTCGGTGTCATCTACGCGCTGATCTTTGACCAGATCTTAAAACACCGGTTTGCAAGCCGGAAGAAACAGGAGGGAAAGTAATATGACCTGGACCGTAAGTACCATCGTTGCAGAGATCTTCTACTGCATCATCGGCCTTTTCTTCGTCTCCAACGGCGTAAAGGCATTAAAAGACCCGGGCTGCGCGAAAAAGCACACCACTGCCCTGTTCTGGTTCATTCTGGCATTCACCTTCATCGCAGGAGTTTATCTCCCGCGCTGGATCACCGGTGCCTGCGTGGTTCTGATGGCAGTCCTCACCGCCTTCCGTCTGGTATCCCCGTCTAAAAGCGATGTACCGGAAGCAGCCGAAACCCGGAAAGCCGCAGACAAGATCGGCTACTCCGTATTCATTCCGCCGCTCACCCTGGCAGTCAGCGCCGTTCTGGTGGCAACCTTCTTAAAGGTACTGGGCGCCAACAACGCCATCGGTATTTCCGGTGCCATTGCCCTGGTTGTGGCACTGCTGCTGTTTAAGGTGAAGCCGTCCTACGCAGTCACCGACGGAACCCGCCTGGTAGACAGCGTCGGCGTGACCGGCATCCTGCCTCAGGTTCTCGCCGCCCTCGGCTCCCTGTTCACCGCAGCCGGTGTGGGGGATGTGATCGCCCATGGCGTCAGCGCCGTGATCCCGGCAGGAAACCTGTTCGCAGCTACCGCCGTATACTGTATCGCCATGGCCCTGTTCACCATGATCATGGGCAACGGCTTTGCGGCCTTCTCTGTCATCACCGTCGGCATCGGTATCCCGTTTTTGATCGCTCAGGGTGCAAACCCGGTGGTGGTCGGTGCGCTGGGCCTGACCGCCGGCTACTGCGGCACCCTGATGACCCCGATGGCTGCCAACTTCAACATCGTGCCGGTGGCCCTGCTGGAGACCAAAAGCAAATACGCAGTCATCAAGTCCCAGCTTCCGGTGGCCCTCACCATGCTGGTGATCCACATTTTACTTATGTATTTTCTTGCCTTTTAAACCAAAAACCGGCACAAAAGATCATATCCTGTGCCGGTTTTCGAAAACTCATTCACATGACATTACGAAAGCGAGGTTTTCTTATGAAACTTCTTTTAACTGCATTTGATCCCTTCGGCGGAGACAAGGTCAACCCGGCTCTGGAAGCCGTAAAGCTGGTTTCCGAAAAAATCGGAAACGTAGAGGTCGTAAAGGTTGAGGTTCCTACCGTCTTCCGCAAATCCATCGCCACCGTAGCTTCTGCCATCGCCAAAGAAAAACCGGATGCAGTCCTCTGCATCGGCCAGGCCGGCGGACGCTACGACATCACCCCGGAGCGCGTAGCCATCAACCTGGATGACGCCCGCATCGAGGACAACGAAGGCAACCAGCCGATCGATGTGCCGATCTA
The DNA here is from genome assembly GCA_963645005.1 of Prevotella sp. P5-108. Classification (GTDB taxonomy): domain Bacteria; phylum Bacillota; class Clostridia; order Lachnospirales; family Lachnospiraceae; genus Brotaphodocola. Next base: position 7,401 of record CAVIRL010000023.1, on the reverse strand, counting down.
CGAGGACGGCGCTCCGGCTTACTTCTCAGAGCTTCCGATCAAGGCTATGGTACAGCACATCCGTGAGGCAGGCCTTCCGGCCAGCGTTTCCAACACTGCTGGAACCTTTGTCTGCAACCACTTAATGTACGGCGTGCTCTACACCCTGGCCAAAGAGTACCCGGGCGTGCGCGGCGGCTTCATGCACGTTCCGTTTATCCCGGAGCAGGTAGTCGGAAGACCGGCCCCGGCACCGTCCATGAACCTTAAGGACATCGCCCGCGGCATCGAGGCAGCCATCGCAGCCATCGGAGAGTATGGGGAGGATATCCGCACCGCAGAGGGACAGACTCACTAAACAATTAAAATAACCATTAAAGGTTCGAAGCTCTGGCTGCATTAATTTTTTCTGACAGAGCCAATACAGCAGGAAATGAATGAAGCCGTCTTCCGGCATTTTCAGCATATCAGGTTGTTTGCATCTTGAGCACACACGTCCGAATGTGGCGGATGTCAATCCGACACAGGCGAACGGGTGTTAGCAAAAGCAAGCAAACAACGATATGGGAAAATGCAGGAAGACGGCCTCTTTCATTTCCGGACCTTTATTAACTCCGTTCCCAAATTTTTAGAAGCAAAGCTTCTGTACGATCGGGCTTACACGTTTCTTCAGAACCGGAAGGATCTTTCCTACCAGCACCGCACTTAAAACAGTACCCTCACGGATACCAAACAGTCCGTGCAGGAACAGGAAGGATAATATCACACCGATAGCCACGGAAGAACAGTCTACGATGATCTTGATCTTGTGGAACTCAATATTCGGGAAACAGTCGCTGATAGCAAGGGTCATGCCCTCCATCGGCATGTTGACCAGCTTGACATCCATGTAGATGGCTACGCCAAGGGCAACCAGCACAATGCTGATGGCCATCATCAGGAGCTGTCCGAAATAAGTCGGGATCACAAATCCATGCAGCAGAGCTTTTGCAAAATTAGCAAAATATCCGAATACGGTGGAAAAGATCAACTGAGTCAGATTAAACCACTGATATTCCTTTCGTTTGATCACGATCTGCACCAGCATATAAGCTACAAACACACCGACAATGCAGCGTCCGAGATCCACCTTCAGGATCAGTGAGATCACATATGGAAGTGAGTTGACAGGGGACACGCCCAGATTGGAATTTACTGAAAAGGCAACACCAAATGCCATAGACAGCAGTCCAACACAATACAGTACGATTCTCATTAACATCTTCATTATGTATTCTCTCCCTTTATCTTATTGACTGTTGATATTATAACGTATCATCAGAATTATGTAAATATAGATATGTCGAAAGTGATATAGGGAATTTTAACAAAATTCTAACGAGAATCCTTTGCAATTTTCCTTTCACGCTCTAACTCCCCTGATTTTTTTCATTCATTTTCCGCTTCGCATGCGGAACAGGCAGAGGATCTCCAGATACTGCCATGAAGATATTCTGGTATTAAAAAGAAATCTTGAAAAAGAAAAACTGGAGTAGCCTATTAGACACATGTACTGAAAAGAGCAGGCGCTTAAACTTGCGCCTGCTCACTGTCATCATAATATATTTTAGAATGGAATCACACCGATGATACCTGCTATAACAGATACTACCAGGCTCATGCCGAATACCCACGGGAAACAATATTTCAAGTTAGACGGCATATCTACGTCGGCAAGTCCTAATGCCAGGTACGGAGTCGGACCAACCAGGCAGAGGTTTGCGGACAGACATGCACCGATCAGGAATGCTGCATTCAACTGGAGCATGGTGGAACCGTATGCGGTAACAACGTTTGCCATGATCGGAGCAACTGCCATGTATACGGTATCAGAGCCGAGGAACATGGACAGCGGAACACTGATTGCACTGATGATCCAGGTGATGTGGCTGCCAAGGCTTTCCGGAATAATAGTAAGGATCAAAGCTACCATACCATCCATCATGCCGCTGTCCTTTAATACACCAACTAAAACGCCGATGGAGAAGATGATCATGATCATGTTCAGGGCAGTGCCGCCAAACTCTTTGACCTTCTTGGTCTGTTCCTTCGGATTCGGGAAATTGACAACCAACGCAATTGCAAGCGCAGCCATAAATCCAAGATTGGATTTTACAACACCGGACAGCATTGCAATAAGAACCACTACGGTAAGGATAATATCAAAATAGATGACCTTCATGGAAACCTTGGTCTCTACCGGCTGGTTTAAGGTTGCCTTTAATGCCTGGAACTCTTCGGCAGTCATGCCTGCACCGTTTTTACGCTCCAGCTTTGCTAACGGAATTACGATCAGATAGCTTAAAATAAGGCAGATGACCTGTAACGGAAGAACATAACGCCATAATTCCATTGCATCACCGCCGGTTGCAGAGGTCAGACGCAATACAGAAGAACACCATGGGGTCATGTTCATGGAGCCGGAGCAGATTGCTGCTAACAGAAGCAGAGCCTGCGGGCGGATCTTCATTTTCTTGTAGATTGGAAGCATCATCGGAATGGTTACCAGCATGGTGGTTGCACCGGAGCCATCCAGATGGGAAATAGTTGCTACCAGGCAGGTGATCCACATAACCACTTCAACCTTGTTGCCCAGATAACGCATCAACTTGCTTACAATGACATCAAACATTCCGACATCATTCAGGATACTGAAATACAGTACCGCAAATGTGAACAGCGCTACCGTATTCAGCACGCTCTTCAGACCTGTTCCGATAAAATCATTGATCTGAGCCAGACCAAATCCGCAGATGAGGCAGGCTACTACCGGAACTACTACAAAGATCGGTGGTAAGGAAACCATTGATCGATGCTGTTGATTGCCCCAGTACGCTTCATTTTTCATCTTTTCCCCAGCCCTGGTAGCAGGACTCTGCATCTTCCTTTTTGAAATGACGTATCCATAATCTTTTTGTCTCGAATTCTTCCGCTCCAAAATCCTTCTGTTTCGAGCGTTCTTTCACTTTTTCCATTGCAATATAGTATTCCATGAAACGCAGCACATCTGAAACCGATACTGCATTCACATATTCAGACTGTACCTCGGAATTTGGAATAAAAACACTTTTTGATACGCTGTCATATCCAAGATATCCCAGGTGGATCAACAATGTGAGCACATCGTCCTCACTGCGGAATGTTGACATGTCATTCGTAAAACTTCCGGTATTTACCGGCACATGATTCCCTGCGATCATATTCCAGCATTCTTTTCCTGCACTAGCAATGAAATTCCACTTAAGCCAAAAGCAGCCCGGGTACAGTTTTCACTGCATCCAGTCTGCTTTCCGCTATTTGCTTACACGCTGCAATTTTATTTCAGATAATCCTTCAATCCGCCCCAATGCTCCTCAAAAATACCCGGATCCATTTCCTTTAAGTCCGGAGAAATGACCGGAGTGAATCCAAGCTTATCCAGCACATCTTTCTGTAAATCAATGCCAGGCGCAATCTCGATCAAGGTCATCTTGTGGTCAATGAGCTGGAATACGGCACGCTCGGTCACATACAGCACTTCCTGATTATCCGGTGCATACTGTCCGGAGAAGGTGATCTGGCCAACTTTCTCTACGAACTTCTGGATGGTTCCCTCTTCCAGAACCTCCAGCTTGCCGCCGCCGACTTTTACTTTTGCCTTGCCCATCAGGGTGCCTGCAAAAATCACCTTCGGGGTTGCTGCGGTGATGTCAATGAATCCGCCAGGTCCGGTGAGTTTCCTGCCCATACGGCTTACATTGTTGTTTCCGTCGCCATCAACTTCACCGATGCCAAGGCAGGTCATGTTCAGGCCGCCGTTCAGGCCGCCGCCACTGATTAAGTCAAACATCTCGTGAGGAGACAGGATTGCTTCCGGGTTGTAAGCACTTCCGAAGCTCGGCAAGGCAGACGGAACACCGCCAACCATACCACTCTCGGTACTCATAGTCACATCCTCAATGAGGCCTTCCTCTGCTACTACCTTAGCAATATCCGCCGGCATGCCGACACCAAGGTTGATCAGATCACCTTTTCTTAGCTCCATCGCACAGCGTCTGCAGACTACCTTTCTCTCATCGAAGGGGAGCGGCTGGATGCTGTCTAACGGAATCTTGATCTGGCCGGAGTAGGACGGTTCCCAGTAAGTACCCTCAGCCTGCCAGCAGGATTTCGGATCCTTTGCCTGTACCACGTAATCTACCAGCTTGCCCGGGATCTTGACATCCTTCGGATTTAAGCTATCTTTCTTTGCCAGGTACTCAACCTGAACGATCACGATACCGTCATTGTTCTTTACTGCGGTTGCTACTTCAAAGCCCTCATTTACTACACTCTCATGAGCGAAGGAGATATTGCCGTTCTCATCTGCAATGGTTCCGCGAAGCAGTGCCACATCGCACTTAAATGCCGGATAGAACAGATATTCTTCTCCATTGAATTCCACCAGTTTTACAACCTCATCGGTGGTCTCACAGTCATTCATGCGTCCGCCTTCCACGCGCGGGTCAACGAAGGTACCAAGACCGGTCTTGGTAATGAGACCCGGACGGCCTGCGGCACATTCTCTCCAGAGGTTGATAATAACACCCTGCGGCAGGCAGTGGGTCTCAATCTTGTTCTGGCGTGCCTGATCACAAAGTGTAAATGCACTTCCGATATGGGCACTGGTCCATTTGGTGATCAGGCCCGGGCCAGCCTCTCCCAAACGGGTAACACCGCGGTTTCCGTGCTCCGTATCCGGCTCCGGGAGCGGGTTTCTGTCCCAGCCGTTAAATTTGTTTCCGTAGCCCCAGTCCCCCAGCGCACTTGCCTGCTTTAAATTCAGGTCACACGGATGTCCTGTCTCCGCAAAATTATCACGGATCGCACATGCGATTTCCTCCGGCCATCCGGAAAGTCCCATACCTGCAACACCAACGGTTGCATGATCCGGGATCAGCTGTGCTGCTTCTCTGGCAGTAATAAACTTAGCCATAATGAAAATACCTCCTCTTTTCCTATGTGGTAAAAATCATGTTTTTCGCGTTATAACCTTAACACATTATATTATGTATATGAATACATGTAAATATATACATGTAATACATTTCTTTTTCAGCGTATTCCACTATTTCAAATCCTCTTTTTTGTGAAATATACATGACAATTTATTTTTCTGTTTTTCATTTGGTATTTTTATGTTAAAATTGACATATCAATCCTTACAGATTGCGATTCACTGTGCGGCTGTTTTCTTTGAAAGCTGCCGCTTTTATCATATACAGGAGGACGCTCACATGCGAACATTAAAATACGCCATTCTGGGTCTGATCAACCGGGAGCCCATGACTGGTTACGATATCACCCGGGAATTTAACAGCAACAATCTGGCCAACTTCTGGTATGCCAAGCACAGTCAGGTCTATCCGGAGCTCAGCCGTCTCATGGAGGAGGAGCTTGTTACCTGCAAGGTTATCATTCAGGGAGAGAAACTAGAGAAAAAACTCTACTCCATCACCGAAGCCGGAAAACAGCAGCTTCAGGAATGGCTCATGAAGGATGAACCGCTGGAAGCAACCCCAAAAGACGTATTCCGCCTCCGCATGTATTTCTCCGATTTCATGACTCCGGAGCAGTTAAAAAACCATCTTTCCAACCAACTGCAGAAGCATATTCTGAAGGAACAGTATCTCTCTGACATGATGCTGGCCCATCATAACAACATGGCTCCTGCCATCGGCACACGGGAATTTGGTGATTTCATAGTTCTTGAGGGCGCTATCATGCGGGAAAAATCCTATATTGACTGGATCAATGACTGCCTCAGGCGCTGCTTCACGTCTTCCGAGGACTAAAAAACAGGGAGTATCTCATAGTCTATTACAAGACGCTCCCCACTCTTGACCGTGACTCCGGCCGCATCGCAACGCTGGAGTCACGGTCTTTTCATTTTCACTGATTTCTGTTTTTATGCACCAAAGATGTTAAACAAGCCGACTTCTGCAAGCACAACGGTGATCACCGGAACAATCAGAGCCACAATGATCATCTTGTTGGACAGAAGCTCTTTCTGGTCTTCATACGGGTTCGCCGCAATACAAACTGCACCGCCGGTAGAGAACGGAGAACAAGATGTTGCCAGTCCGCCGAAGAAAATGCAAGTGTACAGTGCGATCGGATTTAATGCGAGTCCGCTTGCCAGTGCCGGCACCATTGGGTACATAAGCGGCATAACCGTAGATGTAGAGCTGGAGAAGAAACTTAAGAATGCTGCAAACAGCACAATTGTTCCCGGTACCAGGGCTCTTGGAATACTGCTGGTCAGTACACCAGAGATGAACTCAACCAGACCTGCCTCGGTAGCCACCTTGATCAGGGAATAAACACCCACGATCATTACAATGGTGCTGACCGGAATCTTGCGGATAACAGTTTTCTCATTGCCAAGCTTCAAAATAGCACACAGCAGTGCACCGAGCATCATGATAACCTGCGGCTGGCAAAGCTGGTTTAAGGTTTTTAAAGCCGGAACACCTTTGATCCAGGTATTTAAGATTGGCGGTACAACCATTAAGAAGAATGCAACAAGCAAAATGCCGAAGGTCCTGCTCTGCTCTTCATTGAATTTCGGAGCAGCTTCCTTCATGCTGACGGTGCCTGCCGTATGTCCCTTCAGAGCAAAATAGAAAATTACAATAACGATCAGGGTAATGATACAACAGTTAAACCAGATCTTTAAGGACCAGTCCATGGTCATAACCTCATCAACATTATTTGCAATGATCAGATTTTTGGAAATACTTCCGCCATATCCATTGTACGGGTTGTTGGAACCGATGAGATTGCCAAAAGTAACCGCGATTGCAGTCAGAACCGGATTTACACCAGCGGTTGCTGCCATAACGAATGCGAACGGGCCAACGATGGCCGGTGTGGAAGCACCTGCACCAAGACCGCCAACGATGGCAGATACTGCAGCAATTGCAAATGGAACCAGCTTTGCGTTTCCGCCCATTGCGTGGAGCAGTTTCTGTCCCAGCACATTCATGGTACCGTTCTCTGTTGCATAGTTAAAAAACAACGAAATGGATAACAGATAAAATACGATGGTTGTCGGCCAGAAGTTAATGACATCCGATGCCTTCATTCCCATCACACAGATACCGATGACAAACGCAAACCCCATTGCGATGATACCGGTATTCAGTTTGAATTTCCATCCTACCAGAATGGAAATTACAATTGCGACGATACAAAGCCACAAAGCCATAACAAATCCCCCTTTGTTATTTTTAGATTAATCCAACTATAGCATTTGGGAATCTTCTTCGACAATCTTTTCACACAAACTCAAAATTAAGTGTGCATCAAGCACAGATCACTTTTTTAAGTTTGTGCACAAAACCCAACCTTCTTATAACGTAT
>CAVIRL010000022.1:15722-23902 GCA_963645005.1 Prevotella sp. P5-108 | reverse complement strand
CAGTCACGGGCAAAAATCCATTGAAAATTGCCTACGGCAATGGGATTTTTGCCTCCCAGCCCATGTTTTCTTACGGTCAGCGCAGCAAGTGCGCAGACCCACTGAACATTTTTACTATCCTTCATTCTTTTATGATAGCATATGCCTCAAATCACGACAAGCCAGAACCGTAAAAAGCGGAATACAGCAAACGCGAATCAGCGGACGCGCCACCGGCACCTTCTCAATATGCAAAGCAGCACAAAAACGACACCGGAGCTCCTCTTCAGGGGTCCGGTGCCGTTTCACAGCCGCTTATTTTCTTATCATCATTTTATCTGCATCATTCTCTCCCCGCAATCAGGCGGTAAAACAAAGCAGAGAACAGGCAGAGCAGAACAATTGACAGTACCACGCAGTCCAGTTGAAAAACCTGGCTGCCATAAATAATGAGATATCCCAGTCCGCGCCTTGCCGCCAGGAATTCTCCGATGATCACGCCCACCAGGCACAGTCCTACATTCACCTTCATATTGCTTATGATCAGCGGCACGGAGCCGGGCAGCAGTACCTTTGTGAGCACATCCTTCTTTGTTCCTCCAAGTGTGTAGATCAGCCGGATCTGGTCCCGGTCCATGGACGAAAAGCCGGTATGCAGTGTCAGGACTGATCCAAACACCGCCACGGATACCGCCGCCGCGATGATGGTATGCACATGACTTCCCATCCAGACGATCAGCATGGGCGCCAGGGCGGATTTCGGCAGGCTGTTCAGCATCACCAGATATGGTTCCAGCACTTCCGATGCGCTCCGGCTGGACCACAGAAGAACCGCCGCGCAGATTCCCACCAGCGTCACAATTCCAAAGCTGACGACCGTCTCGAAGAGCGTAATTCCGATGTGGGAGAAAATGCTTCCGTCCCGCGCCATCTTCCAGAAACAAAAAAGAACTCTGCTGGGTGAACTGAATATGAAATCATCGATCATATCCAGTTTTGTGCAGAGTTCCCACAAAGCAAGAAACAGTACCAGGAGCATGCTCCGGATGGTTCTCACCTTTCTCTTATGAAATTTTTCCTGTTCCATATATGCTTCCTGAAACCGATTCACGGACTGAAGCTGCGGATCGTTGTCTGCCATCTTCCATCCTCCAGTATTGTCTTCATTATTATCATATGCAGCATGCGGACAGACGCGAAACAATCCTTTATGTCTCTTTCTTATACGTTTCAATCAGACACTGATGCACCAGCCTGCCACGGATCACAGATCGTGGACCGGCAATGCTCCTACAGCTTCGGCCAGCACTTCGGCAGCCGCGGATTTTCCACCCGCACCGGCTCCGGATACGCCTGACCGTACAGCTCCAGCTCCACATGATCCAGGATCTCCGGCTCCACCGGACGGTTCACCTCCACTCCCGGAATCGGGAAGTCAACCGGAACGGTAGGAACCTGTGCAATCCGCAGGATTTCTTCCATACCGGATACCACTTTTCCAAATACCGGATAGATGCCCTTGTGATCCGGACAATCGCGCAGCGGGAAAAAGAACTCACAGCCAGCCAGTCCCGCATCGCCGTAGCCGCCCATGCAGACACAGCCCGGATGGGAATCCAGCGGCGTTACTTCCGGATGCAGGGCAAATTCGTTCGGGATCAGGTACTGGGTTTCCTTATGGCCAAATGCGGTATAACTCATGTCCACCCAGTTTCCCGGCACAATACGCTCAATGGCATGATGATCCAGATAACCATGGGCTGCTGCATAAAGGAAGCTGTTCACCGTATTCGGTGCAGACTCCGGAAGCAGCTCGATCACGATGTTTGCTCCGTTTGCCATATGCAGGGTTGCGATTGGATGTTTCATCTTCAAAAGCCTCCTTACTCAATGATCTGCAGGGTCTTCGGATAGTGGTTCAGCACCTCTGCCCCAGCTTCCGTAACCAGCACCAGATCCTCTACGCGGACACCGGTATCTCCGGTCAGGTAGATGCCCGGCTCAATGGAGAAAATCATGCCAGGCTTCGCTGTCCAGGTATTGGCGGAGGAAACATCACCAAACTCATGCTCGGACAATCCGATAAAATGGCCTAGGCGGTGATTGAAATTCGGGCCCCAGCCTGCCTCGGTGATCAGATTTCTCGCGGCAGCATCCAGCTCGCTTAAGGCCACTCCCGGTCTGATCCTTGCAATAGCGCTTTCATTGGCCGCCTTTGCAGTCTCATAGACCTTCCGGTGTTCATCACTGACCGTCTTAAAATAAAAGGTACGGGTCATATCCGAGCAGTAGCCGTCCTTGATACAGCCTACATCAAACAGCACGCAGTCTCCCGGCTTTACCACGGTATCATCCGGGGAATGATGCGGATCTGCCGCGTTGGCTCCAAACGCTACCAGCGGCGGAAAGGAATATCCGTCAGCGCCAAGGCTTAAGTAGATATCCAGCATCTGTTCCGCAGCCTGCTGTTCCGTCACGCCCTCATGGATCAGATTCTTAAACTGTTCCATGGCCCGGTCGTTGATGCGGGAAGCGACACGCATCTTCTCCTGCTCCTCAGCATCCTTCACGCCACGGGTAATATCCACGGTCTCGGAACCGTTCACAAAACCGGACGCTGCCTTCATTTCCATCAGCGGAAGCAGAAAACGGGCCTTTAAGTCCTTATCCACGCCCAGGACCGCGTTTCTGTCCAGATGTGCTGCCACAAGCTCTGCCACCGGATCGGTATCGGAATACCATACCTTTTCCACTCCCACATCCTGCGGCACATGGAACAGATGATTTAAAAAGTAGGCGTGGTGTCCGTCTGCACGCAGCAACAGAGCGTAAAAACGCTCGATGGGTGCCATGGAGACACCGGTCAGATAATAAATGGACATGGGATCTGTCAGAAGCATCTGGCTGACGCCCTGCTTCTGTAATTCCTCCAGAATTCGTTTTGCTCTTGATTCGTTCATGTTGATGGCCTCCTCATTATGTCTTTCAATCATTTTTTTCTATCAGCAGTTTTTCTACTGGCAGCTTTTCTGTCGGCGACTTTTCTGTCAGCAGCTTTTCTACCGGCGTTTTTTATTGGCGGTTTTTTCTCAAAAAAGCCCATCTGCCAAAAGGGGCGCCGCGAACCCTCCGGTTCTCGACGCCGTCTTTTTTAAAACTGTGTACGCAGCTTCGGATCCAGCAGATCCCGCAGACCGTCGCCGATGAAGTTGGCGCCGACAGCCATGGTGAAGATCGCAAGTCCCGGAAAACCGGATACCCAGAATTTGTTAAAATAATCCACACCATCGGAAACCATCATGCCCCATTCCGGAGTAGGCGGTGCGGAGCCCAGTCCCAGAAAGCTTAAGGTCGAGAACATGAGGATCTTGTTTCCGATGTCGGTGGTTGCCATGATCAGCACGGAGCTGACGCTGTTTGGAATGATCTCCTGCATCAGGATCCGCATACGGGAAGCGCCAAGTGCCTCTGCCGCAGTCACATATTCGTTCTCCTTGACGCTTAAAACCACGCTTCGCATGAGTCTTGCGTAAGTCGGCCAGGATACGATGACCAGGGCAAACATGGTATTGAACAGATTGGAGCCCATCACTGCGTTGATGATCATAGCAAGAATCAGCGACGGGAAGGACAGGATCATTTCGGAAAAACGCATCATCACGTTATCCAGCCAGCCTCCCACATATCCGGCCAGGGCACCGTAAAAGGTGCCGATCACACCGGCAATGGTAACGGAAAGGCAACCGGCCAGCAGGGAATAGCGTCCGCCGTAGATCACACGGCTGAAGATATCGCGGCCAAAGTTATCGGTTCCAAACCAGTGGCTGGCTGACGGTGCATTCAGCCGCAGAGTCAGATCCTGCGCAATGGGATCATAGGGCGCGATCACCGGAGCAAAGACAGCCGCAAGGATCCATCCCAGGCAGATCACAATTCCCAGCGTAAACAGGTAATTGGATTTCAGTAATTTTTTCAGGGAGTATATCATTGACTGCACCTCACTCTTGGGTCAATGATTCCATACAGAATATCAACCACAGTATTAATGATCATATAATTCAGCGCGATCAGGAGCGCCACGCCTATGATAGCCGGATAATCTGCCGCCATGACAGATTCATATGCAAACTGTCCCACCCCCGGCCATTTAAAAATCGTTTCCACCAGTACCATGCCACCTAACAGGTTTCCAAGGCCAAGGCCAATGACGGTCATGACCGGGATCAGTGCATTTCCCAGGGCATGGCCGACGATCAGCCCCAGACTGCCGAGCCCCTTCGCCTTTGCGGTACGGATATAGTCCGTAGAAAGCGCATCCAGCAGATTAGAGCGGGTCGTTCTGGTAATCAGACCCATGGTAAAGGCTGCCAGAACGATGCTCGGCAGGATCAGGTGCCGCAGCGCATCCAAGGCCTTGGCGGTATCGCCCTCTAACAGACTGTCCAGCACATACATGCCGGTCACCGTCTGCGGAGCGGAAAAGCTGTTGCTTAAGCGTCCGGGGCCCGGAAAGATTTTCAGCTTGTAATAGAAGAAATACAGCATTAACAGTGCAAACCAGAAGGCCGGGACACTGACACCGGTGACGGAAATTGCCCGGACAGCCTGGTCGATGACGCTGTTTCTGCGGATAGCAGAAATGATGCCAAACAGGATGCCGAACAGGGACGCGAGAACAATGGAGAACAGGCCCAGCTCCAGGGTAGCCGGATAGCACCGCGCCAGATCATCCAGAACCGGACGGTTGGTACGGATGGAGGTTCCCAGGTCAAACTGCAGCAGATCCCGGATATAATAGAAATACTGCACGATCAGAGGCCGGTCCAGTCCATGCTTTGCCCGGTAGGCCGCTACGATCTCCGGGTCATTTAAAGCTCTCTGGCTTAAGTTCGCCACCACCGGGTCTCCGGGGATCATCTTGGTCAGGATGAACACCAGCGTAGCTACCCCCAGCAGCATGACGATCAGATAAACCATGCGTTTTCCAATAAATTTCAACTCTCCCATTTGGTATCTTTCCTTTGTTATTTTACATTGATTTCCGTCAGGTCAATGGTGTATGCATCAAAGATGTCAACGCCTGCCAGACGGCTGCTGTGCGCGATGTGAGCCGGAGCCTGTGCAATCACGATAAACGGGCCGTCCTCGTACATCTCGTCCTGGATCTTTCCGAGTACCTCTGCCCGGGCAGTGTCATCGGTTGCTTCCATGGCCTCCTGATACATAGCTGCCAGCTCCGGATCCATGTCTGCAGTCCAGCCGGCACGTTTTCCGACTACACCGCCCGGCAGGAACTCAAGCTGTACGTTCGGATCGCTGTAGTCTGTGCCCCAGTACATAACCGTGAAGCCCAGGGTTCCGTTACGGTACTCATCACCGTAGCCTGCGGCCCACGCCTCAGTCTTGATGTTGACATTGATGCCGATCTGGGATAAGTCATCCTTCACCTTCTGAGCCAGATCCGTTAAGAGGATGCCCTCCATATCCAGATCAGAAACCGTCATATCTACATCAAATCCATCCGGGTAGCCTGCGTCTGCCAGAAGCTTCTTTGCTTCCTCTACATTCGTGTAATCATCCGGGCGCTCTCCCTTGCTTCCCATAAAGCCGTCCTGAATGATGGAATACGGGGTCAGGGTTCCCTCGCCGCAGATGGTACGGATACCGGAATAATCCAGCGCCTTGCGGATAGCCTTCTGCACGTCCGGGTTGGAAACCGGACCGCCGTACTGCTCATCCATGTTCATCATAACGAAGCCGATCATCTTGGTGGTGCCGTCTACGACCTCTACGTTGTCATCAGCCTTTAACTCTTCCATGGTGTCGTCGGTCAGGTTTAAGGCTACATCAATATCACCGGCAGACAGGGTCATCATCTGAGTATTGGCATCCGGCTGGATCTTTAAGATATATTTGTCTACGTTGGTTGCCTCACCCCAGTAATTCGGGTTCTTCTCAAGAACAACCTCCTCATCCGGAGTGTAGCTGGTCAGCACATACATACCGCTTCCGGCACTGGCACTGTCTAAAAAGCTCTGGGCTGTATCTGCAGTAGAAGCGTCCTCCGCATCGGTTCCGCCGTTTTCCTTTACCACTGCACTGTCCAGAACTGCCAGGGAGCTGTAGGTCAGCTTGGAAAGGATCGCGCTGTCCGGCTGGCTTAAATGAAATACTGCGGTCTTGTCATCCGGAGTCTCAATGCTCTCGATGGTATCGCAGATAAAGGACGGGTTGCCCTTTAAATTCTTAGTACGGTTAATGCTGAAGGCCACATCTGCCGATGTGATCGGATTGCCGCTGGCGAAGGTCAGGCCATCCTTTAAGGTAACGGTTAAGGTCAGACCATCCTCTGAAAACTCATAGGAGTCAGCCAGACAAGGCTGCGGTGTGCCATCATTCTCATAAAATTTAAACAGATTCTCATAGCAGGCATTGATAATGAGCTGCGGGTACTTCTCATACACATAACCCGGATCCAGAGTGGAGAATCCGGAGCCCATGGCGATGATCACGGTATTTCCGTTTCCCTCTGTGCCGGTTCCTGCCTCAGCACTTCCTGTGGTTCCTGCTGCGGCAGTACTGTCAGATGCCTTTCCGCCACACGCCATCAGACCGGCTGCGACTGCCATGGAAAGGGCGATCACTGCGACTTTCTTCTTTTTCATAGTATTTTCCTCCTCATTACTGATATAAAAGACAGGCCACAAAGTGTCCCGGCTCTACCTCTTTTAACTCCGGCACTTCCTTCGAGCACCGGTCACATGCTTTCGGACACCGGGTATGGAACCGGCAGCCGGAAGGCGGATCAGACGGACTTGGGACCTCTCCTCTTAAGCGGATCCGCTCCTGCCGTTCCTCGGCGTCCACCTGCGGAATAGCGGAAAGCAATGCCTCTGTATATGGATGATACCGCTTTGCGTAAAGCTGGTCGTAGGAGGCAATCTCCACCATCTTCCCCAGATACATCACGCCGACCCGGTCGCTGACCTGATACACCACGTTCAGATTGTGGGAAATGAAAAAATAGGTCAGCCCCAGCCGCTGCTTCAGCTCCTGCAGCAGATTCAGCACCTGAGCCTGCACCGAAACATCCAGTGCGGATACCGCCTCATCGCAGATGATCAGCTCCGGCTCCAATGCCAGTGCCCGGGCAATTCCGATACGCTGCTTCTGTCCGCCGGACAGCTCATGGGGATAGCGGCTCAAATGATAGGTATCCAGTCCTACCAGATGCAGAAGCTCCTCAATTTTTGCATTTACATCTATCTTTCCGGTCAGATGATGGATTTCAAAGGGCTCCATCAGGATCTGTCGTACCGTCCGCCGCGGGTTTAAGCAGGCGGATGGATCCTGGAAGATGATCTGGGCCTTTTTCCGCATCTGCTTCAGCTCCGCGCCCTTTAAGCCGGAGATGTCTTCTCCGTCCAGATAAATGTGCCCGTCTGTGGCCGGGATCAGCCGGATCAGGGCGCGGCCCAGAGTACTCTTTCCGCAGCCCGACTCTCCTACCACACCAAAGGTTTCCCCCTTCATGATGTTGAAGGTTACGTCGTCTACCGCCCGGACCGTTCCGGATTTTTTTTCTTTTCCTTTAAAATATACCTTTACGTGATCGGCATGGAGCAGCAAGCTGCTGTCTTCCCTGCCGCATATACTGTTATTTTCCATTGCCGTCACCTCCTGTTACCGCTGCGGCACAAGTCTCGGTGTCTGTTTCTCCAGCTTTCGCACAGCCCGGCTTCCCTTCACCCACGGTTTCCGGCCCGCACAGCCAGCAGCGCACCTGCCGCTCTCCGTTTTCAAATACCGGCGGCTCCTGCTTCTGACAGCGCTCTGCTGCCTTCGGGCAGCGCGGACGGAAACGGCAGCCCTCAATATGCTCTGTCGGGTTCGGTACCATGCCCTCAATGGTGGAAAGCGGTGCCCGTTCCTTTGTGATGCGCGGAATGGCGCTGAGCAGTCCCTGCGTATACGGATGCAGCGGATGTTCAAAAATATCCTTTGCAGGAGCCTTTTCCACCAGACGGCCATTATACATAACCATAACCGTGTCGCAGAGCTCGCTCACCACGCCGAGATCATGTGTGATAAATACCACAGAGGTCTTCATGGTCTGATTCAGATCCCGGATCAGATCCAGGATCTGAGCCTGGATCGTCACATCCAGTGCCGTCGTGGGCTCATCAGCGATCAGGAGCTTA
>CAVIRL010000022.1:14370-15670 GCA_963645005.1 Prevotella sp. P5-108 | reverse complement strand
ATCCAGTGCCGTGGTCGGCTCATCTGCGATCAGGATCTGAGGCTGACATGCCAGCGCCATGGCAATCATGACACGCTGGCGCATACCACCGGACATCTGATGCGGATATTCGTATGCGCGGGCCTCCGGATTGGCAATGCCCACCGCCTTCATCATGCGGATTGCTTCCTCCATAGCTTCCTTCTTTTTCATGCCCCGGTGCAGCCGCAGGGATTCCGCGATCTGCTTTCCGCAACGGATGATCGGGTTTAAGGAAGTCATAGGCTCCTGAAAGATCATAGAAATTTCATTTCCACGGATTTTCTGCATTTCCCGTTCAGAGAGCTGAACCAGATCTTTTCCATGATAGAGGATCCGGCCGCCGGTCACTTTTCCCGGCGGATTCGGGATCAACTGCATCATGGCCAGAGAAGAAACACTCTTTCCGCTTCCGCTCTCGCCCACGATGCCAAGCTTTTCTCCCTGTCTCAGGCTGTAGCTTAAATGGTCTACCGCCCGCACGGTACCTGCCATGGTCTTAAATTCCACACATAGATCCTTGATTTCCAATAATGTTTCCGCCTGATTCATACTTATACTCTCGTTTCTGTCAATTTAAAGCGACAAAGCGGCAACGAAAAAAAATAAGCCATGCTGCATTGCCATAGTATACGTGTGAGAATAACATATTTCTGAGAAAATTTCAAGCAATTCCTTGCATGACATTCACCGCATTCACCGCATGACATATACCATGTGACATTTACCGCATGACATATACCATGTGACATTTACCCGCATGACGTTTACCGCCCACACAGAGACTGTGGAAAAGTAAAAACAGCGAGCAGTACCTGCGGCTGTCCATCTCCGGAATGCCGCAGGTACTGCTTGCGTTCTATAATTTTGTGCTAGTTACTCAAAAATCCCTTACCGATGATCTCACTGGAGTTGGAGATCAGGATGAATGCTGTCGGCTCTACCTTTTTGATGTAGTTGCGCAGATGCACGGCCTGGCTGCGTTTCATGGTAGTCATGATAACGGTCTTGCTGTGATGGGAAAAGGCGCCCTGTGCCTTGTAAACGGTGGCGCTCCGGTTCAGGTCCTTGATGATGAAATCACAGATCGGATCCGGATCATCACAGATGATATTAAAGCACTTACACAGGTTGATATTCTCGATGACACCGTCGATCACCAGGGATTTTGCCATCAGGCCCAGTGAAGAATACAGTCCGGTGGTCGGTCCGAATACGAAGAAGGACATGACCACAGATGTGATATCTACCACCAGAAGCGCGGTGCCGATGTTCATGCTGG
>CAVIRL010000022.1:0-14360 GCA_963645005.1 Prevotella sp. P5-108 | reverse complement strand
GCCGCTGGATGCTCCGATGTTAAACAGGATCGCGGAGCCAATGGCCGGAAGGAAGATTGCGAAGATCAGCTCCAGCATCGGCTGGTCCGTGATGGTTCCTGCCAGCGGAGCAAGGCGGTCCAGTGCGCTTAAGCTGAAGGACATCAGCATACTGGAATATACCGTCTTGATGCCCACATCGGTTCCCAGGAACAGAAAGCCCAGGACCAGAAGGCCCGTGTTCACTGCAAAGGTAAAGTCACTGGCATTCATGCCGGTCAGTCTGCTTACCACGGACGAAAAGCCGGTGACGCCTCCAAAAGAAAAGTTATTCGGGAACTTAAAAAAGTAAATTCCCACAACCATGATCCAGATACTCACCGTGATCAGTGCGTATTCCGCAATCTTGCGCTTGACCGGATCTTCAATCTGCTGTGTAGCCATATTTCCCCCCAAAATACATGTTGATTTCTGAAAAAAGCAAAAAAAAGCAGAACGAGTCATAGTCTCTCCCATCTGCCAGAGAGACTATAACTCGTCCCCATGTAAAAAACAAACACTATTCTTATTGGCTTAATTACAATATTTACATTGTGTTATTATGCCCTTTTTGTTGTGTCAGGCTGTTATGCGCATCTGTCTTTCTATCGCAGACATTTCTAAGATTCTTCCTGTTCTGCCTGATCAGCTTCGGTCACATTCTGCCGGCCTCCGCCACTCCAGCTCTGCCTTGATACGCGGCTGTCCTCTGCCATGCTCTGCATTTCCTTAAGCTTCTTCCCCTTCGGATCCACCCGCTGCCACAGCGTATAAGCCGAAGTCCGCTTTGCGTCATCCCAGGGCACCGCCTCACCCAGACAGTACGGAAAATACAGCTCCGCGTACAGGGCTGCCATCGTTTTCTTCAGATCATCCGGCACCTGGGTGATGGTCTGCTTTACCTGTTCCTGGATCACAGACTTTCCATACTGCAAAGACCAGTCCGCAAAATCCAGCAGCTCCGGATTTTCCGATCCCTGCGCCTTCGCCCAGGCTGCCACATCCGCATGCCGGGTCTCAAAGGTCATGGTATCATCCAGATCCCAGCTCAGCATGCCATACTGGTTGCCCGGAAAGGAATAGGGACTCAGCACGATCTCATGAATGCCCTCCTCCGCCTCCTCCAGGCCCGGGCCGCTGATATGTTCCCGGATCCGCTGCACATGCAGATGGCCGCTGATATAAAGAGGCACCTGATATTTCTCCAGAAGTGCTGTCACCTCCGGCCCGTTCTCCATCTCACACTGGGTTGTGAACAGGCGGCTTTCCTGAAGAAGATTGTGGTGGGCCAGCACGATCACCTGAATATCATGTTCCTTTGCCACTTTCAGATGCGTCTCCATCCATTTCAGGGTGGCATCTCCGATCCGGCCCTCCACATGGTTTCCGTCATTATAAATGCAGGAATCCATCATCAGAAGCCAGTGCTTTGCGTCCAGCGGGTATACATAGCTTAAGGATGCCTCATCCCGGTTTGGGGACTGGTCATAACCAAACCGGTGATAGATTTCGTAAAAATCAGCTCCTGTTTCCAGATATTCTGCCTTTCCCCGTTTGTCTCCAAAATAGGTAGAAGCATTTTTATTCTGGATATCATGATTGCCCGGAATCACCAGGACCGGAATGCCGGCGTCCTGCACCTTCTTAAGCTTCTCAGCCAGCAACTCATGATTGATCCGCTCCCCGTTTAACGTAATGTCCCCGGTCAGAGCCAGGGCCGTCGGATGATTCTCGATGGCTGTCTCTACCAGCGTATCCAGCATCTCGTCACTGTACTGGTCGATCTTGCCATCGTCGTGTTCCACCATGCTCCAGAAGGCCTTGCCGTCATCGTGGGTGGTACTGCTCATAAAATGAAGGTCCGAAACCAGCATCAGAGTCGGCGGTTCGTAGGGCTTTTCGGTTTCTGCCTCATTCGCCGCTCCCGCCTGTTTGCCGGATGCATGGGCTCTGCGGCGCTGTCTCTGCTGTCTGCGGTACTCCGCCAGCCACGCCTGGCGCTCCTGCTCGGACTCCTCCGATTCATCCAGACCGTCACCTGTCTCATCCGAACCGGCTTCCTTCCCGCCGTTTTGTCCGGTTTCGTTTCCGGTTTCCGGCTTTCCGTCTCCGTTCTGATTTTCTCCGGTCTGTGTGCTGCTCTCCTGCGCCGTAGACTCCCGGTTATTTTCCGTATTGCCCTGCCGGTTTAATGCTCCGAGAAACCATACGATCCCAACGCAGATCAAAAGCAAAGCCCCGTAAATCAGGGCCATGATCTTTTTATAATGCTTCATAATTCTGTCTTAATCCTCTTTTCCGTCTGGAGTGATACTTTAAAAACGGGCGGTATCACTACCGCCCGCCATCATATCACAAATTTCACGGAAAAGAAAGAGTAAAGCATCATTCCTGTTTCTCATGAAAAGGAATTAGATGATGTCATTCACGCACACTGCGCCGTAGGGCCGGATGGTCATCCGGTATGCGCTGCCTGCGCCCATGGCATGCTCAATGTAGTCAATGTATTCATCCACAATGTCATTCGGCAGCATGGCCATGATGACACCTGCAAAACCGCCGCCGTGGATGCGGCATGCGCCGCGCTGCTTCTCGGCAATGAACAGTTCGGTGAGGGCCAGGGCAATGGAGATTCCCTGTTCCTGCACACTTGCCGTGGTGTAACAGTTCTGCAGCCATTTCCAGGAAGAGTTTCCGGATGCCGTGATATTGGTCAGGAAATCTGCAAAGCGGTTTTCTTTTAAATCTGCCACCATAGCCTCGACCCGCTTATTCTCCTCAAAGAAGTGAAGGGCACGCATCACGGAACGGTCGCCTGCAAAGGCACGCACCTCCTGAATATTGTCGATCACCTGCTGCTCCGTCACTTCAGCGCAGACCTCCTTGCCAAAAAACCGGGCTACCTTTTTCATCTCATTGGGAACAGAAGAATAATCCGCACTCAAATCCGCATGGCCTTTTCCGGTCTGTACGATGATGAGACTGTGATTCTGGGAAGCGAAATCAAAGTCGATCTTCTCCACCTTCGGCTGGGTCGGCTCCAGGAAATCAATGGTGATCAGGCCGCCTACCGCGCAGGCCATCTGGTCCAGAAGTCCGGAAGCCTTATCCCAGTACACATTCTCGGCATATTTTCCGATGTGGGCATAGGCAACGGTATCCATGCGTCCCTCATTGAAGAAGCGGTTTAACATGGAGCACAGCAGCATCTCAAAGGATGCGGAAGAGCTCACGCCTGCGGAGCTGATGACATTGCTGGTGATGTAAGCGTCAAAACCGCCCACCTCATAGCCGGATTCCTGAAATCCCTTCAACAGGCCCTTTACCAGATCGATGGTTCCAGCCTTCTTGACACTCGGCTGCAGCTCATTTAAGTCGATGGTAAATTTCTGATGGAAGGTTTCACTGATGATGTTGACCTTGTTTGACTCATTCTTTGCGGCGATTCCCACACAGTCCAGGTTGATGCTTCCGGCCAGAACCTTGCCATGGTTGTGGTCGGTGTGGTTTCCGCTAATCTCGGTTCTTCCCGGTGAGCTGAACATAAGAATGTCCTTCTCGCCAAAATTATCCTGGAATTTCTTTACCAGATCCTCATAACGGCGGATGTTCTCCTCCGCTTGATCTGCTCCGTACAGCTCGCACATACGGGTATTTACTGTTTCTGATCTTAACAGTTCTAATGTTTTTGCTGTGTTCATCCCTTACCCCTCCGTTTTCTCCATCGGACCCTCTTGCCGATCTTAGTTTTCAGTATACCACACTGCTTGTTTCCCGGACAATACAATATTCTTTTGGATGTCTGCGTTTTTTTACGACAGTATATATGTTATACTGGACGAAAACAAACCTTTAAAACACGAAAGGAACCATGCACATGAACTGGAACGGCAAACCTTATCACTCCCTGGATTTTGAAATGAAATCCCGCTTCGGCCAGAAGGTCTACAAGATTGCACTGGATGGGCGGATGACCTGCCCGAACCGGGACGGAACCCTGGGAAGGCGCGGCTGTATTTTCTGCAGTGAAGGCGGTTCCGGGGATTTTGCGGCACCGCTGGATTTCTCTGCATTCTCTGCTCCCCGTGACTGTACCAATGCAGATACGGCTGGCATGAATGATACGGCAGTCGGCAGTTCCGGTTCAAACCGGCAAAACGCAATTGCCACCGCCGTCAACAGCCAGATTGAGTCTGCCATCACCCGCATCAAAAACAAAATGGGCTCCGCGCCAGATGCCTACATTGCCTACTTTCAGTCCTACACCAACACCTATGCGCCGCTTCCTTACCTGGAGATGCTGTTCACTACCGCCATCCGCCACCCGAAGGTTGTGGCGCTGTCCATCGGTACACGCCCGGACTGCCTGCCGGAGGAGGTACTGGATCTGTGTGCCCGCTTAAACCAGGAAAAATCGGTCTGGATCGAACTGGGCCTGCAGACCATCCATGAGGATACCGCCCGCTTCATCCGCCGCGGCTACCCGCTTTCTGTCTTCGAGGATGCACTGGCACGGCTCCGGACGCGGAATCTGGAAACCATTGTCCATGTCATTCTGGGACTTCCCGGAGAGGACTGGGAGCAGATGTTAGAGACCGTGCGCTATCTGGCAAAGCAGGATATTCAGGGTATCAAGCTGCAGCTGCTCCATGTCCTGAAAGGCACAGACCTGGCAAATGTTTACGAACAGCAGCCCTTTCCGGTCATGGACATGGAGGAGTACCTGGATCTGGTCATGGACTGCATTGCCCTGCTGCCGCCGGAGCTGGTCATCCACCGGATCACCGGAGACGGACCAAAATCCCTGCTGATTGCGCCGCTCTGGAGCGCAAACAAGCGCCTGGTGCTCAATTCTCTCACCAGGCGCTTCAAAGAACGGGGCGTAACTCAGGGCTGTGGACTGACCGTACCGTCTGCGTCCACGGAAACCCCGAAGGAAATTCCCTCTAAATACTGATAAAACTGTGTTTTTTCACCTGCATCCGTCAGGCTGCGGGTGTAACCGCCGGAGGAGGTTCCCGGAATCAGCTTCAATTCCAGGTTATCTCCCTGAAACTCTGCCTGTACCAGCATCGTCTTTGGAATAGAGCTTCCAAACACGAAGTTGCCCAGGCTGTAAAAAATCGGCTTTTCCTTATAATACTCGATGCCCTGCAGCACATGGGGATGGCTTCCGATGACCAGATCTGCTCCGGCATCAATGTAGCGCTTTGCCAGCGCACGCTGGTAGTCCTGAGGCGTCTCATCCCGCTCGATGCCCCAGTGGATCAGAACCACGACCTTCTCCCCTGCTGCGTGACACTCTGCAATCTGGTTCAGCAATGGCTCTACCGAAACCTCATAGGAGGACAGCATACCCGGATGGCCATTCGTGGCCGCCCAGCCTGCCTCCGGGATCACCCGGGTTGCCCCGATGAGTGCTACCCGCTGTCCGTTTTTCTCAAACACCACCGGCTTTTTGGCCTCATCCAGATTCTTCCCGGCTCCGGTATGGAGAATTCCAACACCGTCCAGGACCTCACAGGTATCCAGCAGCGCATCCGTGCCGTAATCCAGGGCATGGTTATTTGCCAGCGTCACCGCGTCAATTCCCATCTCCTGAAACATGGAAACCTTCTCCGGCGCCAGGCGGAAGGTATACTGCTTGTCCGCCGCCTGAGTGCCGCGGCTGCTGAAGGGGAATTCCTCGTTGACAGTAAAATAGTCGGCGGACTGGATCGCGCTTAAGTAGCCCTGATCCAACACACCGGAGATTCCTCCTGCACGGCTGTAGGCATTTAAAATGTGGTCAGACAGAAGCACATCACCGGAAAACAGGATGGTCATGGAATCTGTCGCCGCATTCGAATTGGCTGAATTTGCCGCATCATCTGAAGCCTCTGCTTCATCCGAATTTTCTCCCTCTGGATTCTGAATGGACTCTCCGTCATTTCTCAGAGAATCTCCCGCATTCTGATCTTCGGTTTCCAGAATGATCCCGGTTCCTGCATCAGCCTCTCCGATTCGTTCTGCCTCCAGATCTCCTTCTGCATTTTCTGCCTGCTGCATGGTTGCCTCCGCGACCGTAATCTTCTCATACGATCCATGACTGCAGCCGCCGAGCAGCATAGCACCCAGCAGTGCTGCCGCCATGGCTACAACATTAATTCTGTGATCAGTTCCCATATAATATCCTGCCTTTTCATTTCCTGTTCCAGTGCTTCTCTTGCCTCTGTCGGCGCCATAAAGCACAGGCCGCAGCCTGCGGAAATGGCACCAGGAAGCGGGATGATCCGGCCGGGAAGCCCGGCTTCCTTCATGGCTTTCTCCATGCGAATGGCCATAACCGTATCCCGAAACGTGATGATCAGCCGAAGTTCTTTTTTCAACATCTTATCTATCCCTCCCAGGCAAGGATCCGCATGGCTTTGACGGCCTCCTGCACCTCGTCCATGGTATTAAAATGGGAAAAGCTGAAGCGCACGGCTCCCTGTTTTCCGGTTCCGAGAGCCGTATGCATCAACGGTGCGCAGTGACCGCCGGCGCGGACCGCAATATCAAACCGCTGCATCAGCTCGTCGGCCACCGCAGCGGAATCATAATCTTTTAAGTTCAATGTCACCACCGGAGTCCGTACGGGTGCCTCAAAATCGCCGTATAACCGGACCCCCGGCAGATGTTTCACGCCCTCATAAAAAGCCCTCGCATACGCATCGCCCTGCTGCCGGATGGCCTCGGTTCCTTTCTCCAGAATGTACTCCACTCCGGCCCGGAGTCCCGCGATGCCAGGCATATTTAAGGTTCCCGCCTCTAATAAGACCGGCATCTCATCCGGCTGTTCTTTATCAAAGGTCCGGATTCCGGTGCCGCCTACACGAAACGGTTTCAGCTTTACGCCTTCCCGGACACAGATCCCGCCCGTGCCCTGGGGCCCAAGAAGTCCCTTGTGGCCGGAAAAACACAGCACATCAATGTACATCCGTTCCATATCAATAGGAAGAAGTCCCGCCGTCTGGGCCGCATCTACCACGAACAATGTTCCGTTTTCGTGGCACAGGGTGCCAAGCTTTTCCAGATCATTCACATTGCCGGTCAGGTTTGACGCATGGGTACAGACCAGGGCTTTGGTCTCCGGCCGGATGCTGTCAGCGAGAACATCCCGGCATATTTTTCCCTTTTCATCACAAGGGATGATCGTGAGATCCACCCCCTCCTTTTCCTTCCGATACAGGGGACGCAGCACGGAATTGTGCTCCATCTGCGTGGTGATCACATGGTCGCCCGGCTCCAGCAGGCCCTCAATCGCCATATTCAGGCTGTCGGTGGCATTCATGGAAAATGCCACCTGATTCGGATGCGGATAGCCAAACAGTTCTCCCAGAAGGCTTCTGGTCTCCACCGCCAGGCGCAGGGCCTGCAGGGATGCCTCATTGCTTCCCCGGGCCGCGTTGCCTATGCTTCCGGAAACCAGGGTCTCATAAACGGCAGCGGCCACCGGCTCTGGCTTGTGCAGAGAGGTGGCTGCATTATCCAGATAGATCATGGCCGTACAACCAGGTCCGCTTCTGCCATGGTCTGGGCGATCATGTACATATTGGTAACTCCGCCGACTTTCAGTTTTTCCGTCAGTCCGTAATAGTTTAAACAGGTGCCGCAGGTCATGATCTGCACGCCTGCCTCCTCCAGCTTCTTTAAATCTTCGATGGAATCAGAGCCTTCGCAGGTCAGCTTAGCGCCGCCGTTATAGAATAAAATGGTATCCGGCAAAGTCTCTAGCTGGGTCTGGGCAAATAAAAATCCCTTGATCAGCACCTTGCCAAGTTCCTCGTTGCCCTCACCCATATGATCTGCGGTAACGGCAACAACCGTTTTCATCTTTGCCGGAACCGGGCACTGGTCTGCCGGAATTTTCTCTGCGGATTTTTCCTGCCCGCTCACATGAAGAACCACCTTCCAGGTCTTCTCCTCCTCTTTGGAGGACTCCACGCCATAGCCCATCTGTCCGGCCATCTTCTCCAGGTTCTGGACCGCGATCTCATTGTCTACAAGAACCTCTACATCCCCTGCGCCATTTAAGCCTTTGATGGCCTCTTTTGCCTTGATTAACGGAATCGGGCAGATCTCGCCTCTTGCGTCTACTGTTGTCATATTTGTTTCCTCACTTTCTTAATTCTGTCGGCTTGCCCTGGATGCTCCAGAAACCATTGCCGCTGTTTGCACCTGTCATTACCGTTTTACAACACAGTAATTTCCTTTTTAAATCCGGCATCCTCCGGGTTGATCAGCCGTCCCACGATCTGCGCCGGAAGTCCGGCCTCCTTCAATTCCTGTAAGAACGTTCTTCCTTCCTCCTGGGGCACTGCAAACAGCAGTCCTCCGGAAGTCTGCGGATCAAACAGAATTTCCTCTAACGGAAACGGAACGCCTTTGAAATCCACGAACGCTCCCACATGATTGCGGTTGCGCTGTCCGGCTGCCGTGATCATGAAGTTCTCCGCATGGGTGTACGCTTCTTTGATATACGGGATGCTTAACGTATCTACCACCGCCCAGAGACGCTTGTCCAGCATCTCATGAAGATGGCCCAGAAAGCTGAAGCCGGTCACATCGGTGCAGGCGTGCACCCTGTACTTTCTGGAGATGGCCGCCGCATACTTATTTAGTGTTGTCATGGATGTGACGGCCTCGGCCATGGCTTCTTTGGAGGCCGCTCCCACCCGGTTTGCGGTATTCATGATGCCGACACCAAGCTTCTTGGTCAGGATCAGTACATCACCTGCCTGCCCGCCGTTATTTTTATAGATCCGGTCCGGATGCACGATGCCATTTACGGAAAGTCCGTACTTCACATCCTTATCGTTGATGGAATGGCCGCCGCAGAGCACCGCTCCGGCTTCCACCACCTTTTCCGAACCGCCCCGCATAATCTCACCCAGGAGATTCAAGTCTTCCTCCTGCGGAAAGCATACAATATTCAGAGCGCTGATGACCTCGCCGCCCATGGCATACACATCACTCAGGGCGTTTGCCGCCGCGATCTGGCCAAACACGTAAGGATTCTCCAGCATCGGCGGAAAAAAATCCAGTGTCTGCACCACCGCCACATCATCACGGATGCGGTAGACCGCAGCATCATCACTGCTGTCAAAGCCCACCAGCAGATTCGGATCTGCTGCACCGCGCCCGATCCGGCTCAAGACCCGCTCAAGAATGTCCGGGCCCAGCTTCGCTGTACATCCCCCGCTGCTGCAAAATAAACCATCTGCCATAACGTTTCCTTTCCTGAAATCTGTTTTCCCTATCATAGCACAGTCGTCCTGTTTCGTCCAGATACAGGCACGGCGGCCCTGTCTTCCAAAACACTCCGGCAGAACCTCCTTCCCATCATTCCGCCGCGAAGCCGGCGCTATCTCATTTCATTCATTCCACAGCCATTTTTCCAGCAGCGTCTCATACACCCGCTGGCAGCGGCGGATATCTGCCTCATCCACGTACTCATCTGCCTTATGGGCCATGGCCAGGGTACCCGGTCCGTAGGAGAGACAGTTGCAGTTTCCGGTGGCTCCGGCAATGACTGCTGTATCCGTATAACCCGGAAACGCAGATACCACCGGTGCTTTTCCGGTTGCCTGCTCTACCGCCGCCTTCATATACGCCAGCATCTCAGCCTCCTCATGGTGCGCGATCGGCGGGCGGCTGCCGGTGATCTGAAGCTCGGCCTTCAGGCCCGGGATCTCCTTTGCCGCATCCTCCGCTGCTGCCTCCAGCAGTGCTTTCCCATCTTCCATGTGATACGGCGGAACTGCACGCATATCTACCGATACCCTGCATTCTGCCGGAACCTGATACGGATGAATGCCGCCCTGGATCTCACCAAACACGATGGTGGACTTGCCAAGAAACGGATCTTCCTTCCATTCTTTCATACGATCACGGGCAGCTGCCAGCATATAAGCCATGCCCGCAATCGCATCCATGCCCTGCTCCGGGCGGCTGGCATGAGCTGCCTTTCCGTGCATGGTCACCTCAAACCAGTAACGTCCCTTATGCGCGGTCTGGATTTCTCCATCCGTCGGCTCGGTATCCAGCACCAGACTGTCCTTTGTTACCCAGCCAAGTTCGATCACCCGCTCCACGCCGGTCATATCGCCCTCTTCATCCGAGGTACCGATCCACTTTACGGTGCGCCTTGAAACCCTGCCGTTCTCCTTTATCTGCGCCGCTGCTTCCAGAAACGCGCACAGGGCAGATGCCAGCCCGGATTTCATGTCGCAGGAGCCACGGCCGAAAAAGCGACCGTTCTCCCCGTCCTCCCCCAGCGGATTCTTCGTCCATCCTCCCGCGATCGGAACGGTATCCATGTGACAGATAAACACCAGTTCTTCCTTTGTCTCTCCCGAAAGGACTGCCATCAGGATCGGGCGTCCCTCCTTCGTGTAATCTTTTTTTAATTCGCCGCACTCCGGGAGCGTTGCCCGAATCTCCTGTTCCAGAAATCCGGCAATCTCATGCTCTTCTTTTCCCGGATTTGTGCTTTCAATGCCGACTAATTTCTTTGTCCATGCCACTGCATCCGTATTCTGCATACTTTCTGCTTCCTTTCTCCCCCTCCCACGGCAAGCTTCCCGCTGTCTCTGTCCGTCCAGGCTCCGCCACCAGTGTATGTCATTTCAATTGCATCCATTCCATCATAACGGTTCCGTCTTATATTACTCTGCCAGAGAGCTTTTTCCTCTCTTTAAATACTGTCCTTCGCCGCGCGTTCCCACAAAGCTTCCGTCAGAAACAATTTCTTTTCCGCGCAGGAATACCTTCTCAATGACACCAGTCACCTTTGTGCCTTCATAGCAGGTGTAATCTGCGTTTCCATGCATTTTCTCTGTGGTGATGGTCCACTCCTTCTTCGGGTCGATGAGCACCAGATCTGCATCAGAGCCGGACTGGATCGTGCCCTTCTTCGGGTACAGTCCGGCAATTTTTGCTGGGTTCGTGCACAGATAATGTACCACCTGCGGAATGGTCAGATGCTCCCCCTTCACTGCTTCTGAGAACATCAGCGGCAGGCGCTCCTCCACGCCCGGCGCGCCACTCGGACACTGGGTAAAGTCTTTCGCGCCCTGCTGTTTCTGCTTTGCAAAAGTAAATGGACAGTGGTCGGTTGCCACTGCATCCAGCTCGCCGTTCTCCAGAGCCTGCCACAGCGCCTCGTTGTCCTCCTTCCTGCGCAGCGGCGGTGCCATGATGGCCTTTAAGCCCTCCTGGTCGTCTGCATAACGGTCATCGGTCATAAACAGATACTGCGGGCAGGTCTCCACGCCGAAATGCTTCTGGCCGCGTCTTCTTGCGCGGCGCACTTCCATAAGGCCCTGCCTGCTGGATAAATGTACCACATAAACCGGAGCCTCGCCTGCAGACTCTGCCAGATACAGGAAACGGTTCACGGCCTCCGCCTCGGCTGTAGCCGGACGGCTGATGGGATGATATTTCGCCTGGGTGTGCCCTTCTTTTGCAAACTTCTCGCGCCAGTAATTGACAATGCCGTCATTCTCACAGTGGGACGCGATAAGGATGCCGTCCTTCTTCGCCCGGGTCAGGATCTGCATCAGGTCATTATCTCCAAGACCATAGCCATAGGTCATGTAGACCTTAAAGCTGGTGATGCCTTCTTCCTTTACGATCTCGCCCATTTCTTCCAGGACCTGCGGATTCACATGCTGGAATACGCCGTGGAAACCATAGTCTACAACGGCATTGCCATCTGCCAGCTTGTGGTATTCCTGCACCTGATGCCAAAGGCTGCAATCCTTCGGACCAAAAGCCATATGGTCTACGATAGAAGTGGTTCCGCCGCAGGCAGCCGCGATGGTTCCGGTGTAGAAATCGTCAATGACACGGGCGATCCCTACATCCAGATCCATATGGGTGTGGATATCCACAGCGCCCGGAAGAACATAGCTTCCTTTCGCGTCTACAACCTCTGCCCCAGCATCGGACAAGCCGGTTCCGATCTCCCGGATGACGCCGTCTTCCATTAAAAGATCTGCTTCATATATTCCGCTCTCCGTGCAGAGCATTCCATTTTTTACCAATTTTTTCATAGTTGAAATTCTCCTATCCCTGTATACAACTTTAACCGCAAGAGTAGACAAGCCACTCCTGCGGTTATTTTATTATGTATATTCTCATTCCGATACCAGATTGCTTCGCACGTTGTGCTCCCGCAATCTTCCACTCCATTCGTAATCCGCTCATTTTTTTCAAAAATGGCTCCTTACTCATGTCGTTTCGAGTCCCAAGGGCACAACTCCTCCTGCAAGCAAGCTTGCATCAGACTTGTACCCTTTTGACTCTTGGTATCGCATGTTTACTGATGAATTCTGGTACCAGTTAATCCATTGATACCATCCTTTGCTTTCTCAAGCAGAGTGATCAGGGACTCGCGTCCCGGCGCGGACTCTGCGAAAGCGACCGCTGCCTGTACCTTCGGAAGCATGGAGCCCGGTGCGAACTCGCCGGCTTCGATGTACCTCCGGGCGCTCTCCGGAGTGAGCTCAGACAGCCACTCCTGATCCGGTTTGCCGAAGTGAACAGCAACCTTCTCCACTGCGGTTAAGATGATCAGACAGTCTGCGTTTAACTGCTCTGCCAGCTTCTCTGCTGCGAAGTCTTTATCGATGACTGCTGCAGCACCCTTTAAGTGATGGCCGCCGCTTACGAATACCGGGATACCGCCGCCTCCGCAGGCAACAACAACGTAGTCGTTCTCTACCAGATTGCGGATGGTGTCGATCTCGATGATGGACTGTGGCTTCGGAGATGCAACAACCCGGCGGTAGCCGCGTCCTGCATCCTCTACTACCTTGTAGCCCTGCTCTGCAACCATCTTGTCCGCCTCTTCCTTGGTCATGAAAGCGCCGATCGGCTTGGTCGGATTCTCGAAAGCCGGATCATGCGCATCTACTTCTACCTGAGTCAGGATGGTGGTGCAACCGGTGGTGATGCCTCTGTCCAGCATCTCCTCCCGCAGTGCGTTCTGCAGATCGTATCCGATGTATCCCTGGCTCATAGCCACGCATACAGACAGCGGGCACGGAATATATTTCTCCGGATTGGAACGGGTCAGCTCCGACATTGCGTTCTGGATCATGCCGACCTGGGGTCCGTTGCCGTGTGCGATTACCACTTCGTTGCCAGCCTCGATCAGATCTACGATTGCGGAAGCAGTCTTCTTCACTGCAGCCATCTGCTCCGGCAGGTTACTTCCCAATGCATTACCGCCAAGGGCGATTACAATTCTTTTTCCCATAACTATTCTCCTGAAATCCGCCTTCTCCTGCGGATCCTATCATTTATTTTTTGAAAACGTGCTGCTTCACACGTCCTTTTCCACTTTCAAAAGCAGTGATGGCAGTCCGTTTAAGGACTGCCACCGCTTTTGTTGAGCAGGTTGTTGTATAAAAAGGGGGGTACCCAATTTACCGGTTTTGAACCAGCCGGCAATTAAGCCATATGTCTCTCAGTTGCCTTCTCAGCCAGCTTCTTTAAGGTCTCCTGCGGGCACTGCTGTTTCGCAAGCAGGATCATAGCTGCGATGATGTACGGCTTATAGCTTGCCTCTTTGTACAGAGGTGTACGATAGCGGTCGAATACGGAAGCCTCAACCTCGCCGTCCTTGCAGGATACATCGTTGATATCAGCCGGCAAGCAGTGCAGGTACAGAGCCTTGCCATCCTTGGTGGTGGACATCAACTCTTCAGTGCAGCACCAGTCTTTGTGCTCTGCGTTCTGAGCCAGCAGCTCTTTCTCCAGAGCCTTGATGCCGTCGGTGTCGCCCTTGCCGTACAGGTCAGTTCTCTTCTCCATAGCTGCGAACGGAGCCCAACTCTTCGGATATACGATATCAGCATCCTTGAATGCCTCTGCCATGGAATTGGTCTTGGTGAAGCTGCCACCGGTCTTCTCAGCGTTCTTCTTAGCTACTTCCTCAACCTCCGGCATTACCTCATATCCTTCCGGATGTGCCAGAACAACGTCCATGCCGAATCTGGTCATCAGGCCGATAACACCCTGCGGTACGGAAAGCGGTTTGCCGTAGCTCGGGGAGTAAGCCCAGGTCATAGCGATCTTCTTGCCCTTTAAGTTCTCAACGCCGCCGAAGTAGTTGATGATGTGAAGCATATCAGCCATACACTGGGTCGGATGGTCGATATCGCACTGTAAGTTGACCAGAGTAGGTTTCTGCTCCAGAACGCCGTCCTTGTGGCCTTCGGTTACAGCGTCTACTACATCATGCATGTACTTGTTGCCCTTGCCGATGTACATATCATCACGGATACCGATAACGTCAGCCATGAAGGAGATCA
>CAVIRL010000021.1:0-24794 GCA_963645005.1 Prevotella sp. P5-108 | reverse complement strand
CAAATGCGCAGATCTACCGAACAGTTACCTTTGCTTTTACAGTACCTTTCCCGGTTTACTCCGAAAAAAGCAGCGACAGGATCACATCATGGGGGAACACCTTGGCCAGCAGGAAAAATGCCTTCATCAGCGGCCCATATACAGACACCCGTTTTCCCATCATGCTGTCACGCAACGCCTTTTTCACGACTTTTTTCGGATCTGCCATCACCAGGCGCTTGTAAAGCGGAATCTCTCCCGTAGTCTCGGCAATATCAAAAAATTCCGTTTTTACAGGGCCGGGACAGACTGCCGTCACATAGATCCGGCGCGATCTTAATTCCATCGCCAGAGCACGGCTGTAGCTTAACACAAAGGCTTTGGTTGCCGCATATACCGCAAACCGGGGCTGAGGAAGAAAGGCTGCCGCGGAAGCAAACTGCAGAATGCGGCTGTTTGTCGTCATATAAGGAAGCACCAGACGGGTCACCGCAGTCAGCGCCCGGCAGTTTACATCCACCATCCCGGTTTCCTCGGCAAGAGAAAGCTCCTGCGTTTTTCCAATCTTTCCAAATCCGGCTCCGTTCACCAGAAGCTTTACATCTGGATCGTACCATTCCAGTTTTTCTTCCAATTCCGCAAGGGCAGCTTCATCCTGAAGGTCCAGTTCCATGATTTTTAACGAAACCGGCATCTCCTGCGCAAGCTTCTCCAGGCGTTTCTTTCTCCGGGCAATGACCCAGATTTCCTCCAGACCACCAAAGCGGTCCGCAAGCTGGATCACGCACTCCCGGCCCATACCAGAAGATGCCCCCGTCACAATGGCAATTTTCTTTTTCGTCATGATTCCCATCCTGCACTTTCCTGAGATTTCAATCTGTTTCATGTAACTGTCCAGTACCTTATTTCTTCTTATGGACATTCCGGATTGCCTTTCTCTTTGCCGGTTTTGAAGTCTCCGGCCGCCCGGCTCCTGCTGCTCTGCCTGGATCCCGGGAAGCTGCTGTGCCGGTTCCTGCAGCTTTTCTGCCGCCATTTCCAGCCGCAGCTGCCTTTCCATTCATATGTCCTGCAGCTTTCTTGCCGCCGCAGAGGTTATTTCCAGCAGAAGTTCTGCTATCCCGGCGTGCATCATTTCCTCTGTACGCTCCGTTTCCGCCTCCATGGATCTCCCGCGGACGGATCAGACATTTCTGGTCAAATCCGATCAGATCGGTGCGGCCGGTCTTGATCAGAGCCTCCTTCACCAGTTCGTAGTTCTGGGGATTCCGGTACTGGATCAGGGCACGCTGCATGGCCTTTTCATGGGGGTTATGCGGTGTATACACCTCCTCCATGGTACGGGGATCCAGTCCGGTGTAATACATGCAGGTGGACAGCGTGGAGGGTGTCGGGTAGAAATCCTGTACCTGCTCCGGCATATACCCCAGATCCCGCAGATATTCCGCCAGTTCCACTGCCTCCTTCAGGGTGGAACCCGGGTGAGAGGACATCAGATACGGAACCAGATACTGCTTTTTCCCGATTCTTTTGTTCATGTCCTCATATTCTTTGACAAATTGCTTATAAACGGCGTTTTTCGGCTTACCCATGCGCTTTAACACTGCATCCGCCACATGCTCCGGCGCCACCTTCAGTTGGCCGCTGACATGATACTCGCAGAGTTCCCTTAAGAACGCGCGGTTCTTATCTGCCAGAGCATAGTCGAAACGGATGCCGGAACGGATAAAGACCTTCTTTACCCTCGGAATTGCCCGGAGCTTGCGCAGCAGGGAAATATAATCGCTGTGATCTGCCCGGATGTTCTTACACGGTTCCGGAAAGAGACACTGTTTGCCTGGGCATGCGCCCTTTGTCATCTGCTTTTCGCAGGCCGGGAAACGAAAGTTTGCGGTGGGACCGCCTACATCATGAATATATCCCTTAAAATCCGGCTCCTCGGTGAGAAGCTTTGCTTCCTCCACCAGGGACTCATGGCTTCTGGCCTGGATGATGCGCCCCTGATGGAACGTCAGGGCACAGAAGCTGCAGGCACCAAAGCAGCCGCGGTTGCTGATGAGGCTGAATTTGATCTCCCGGATTGCCGGAATACCGCCTGCCGCCTCGTAGCAGGGGTGATAATTTCTCATATACGGAAGGGCGTAAACCTCATCCATCTCATCCTGAGTCAGCGGTTTGGCCGGAGGGTTCTGCACCACAAATTCTTTTCCGGAATAAGGCTCCACCAAACGCTTTCCAAGAACCGGATCCGTGTTGCTGTACTGGACGAAAAAGCTCTTCGCATAGACTGTCTTGTCTTCTTTGAGTTCCTCGTAATCCGGAAGCAGCTTATAATCATATACGATATCCAGAGTTCTCGTTTTAAATACGGTTCCGTTGATAAATGTAATATCTTTGATATCGATCCCGCTGTCTAAGGCATCCGCGATCTCCACAATGGAATGCTCCCCCATACCGTAGGAGATCAGATCTGCCTGGGAATCCAGAAGAATGGATCGTTTCAGCTTGTTGGACCAGTAATCATAATGAGCCAAACGGCGAAGGCTTGCCTCAATGCCGCCAATGATGATCGCCGCGTCCTTGTAGACAGAACGGATCAGATTGCAGTACACGATGGTGGCATAGTCCGGCCGTTTTCCCATCACGCCGCCCGGGGTGTAAGAATCCTGCTGCCGGCGCTTTTTGGAAACAGAATAATGATTTACCATGGAATCCATGTTGCCGGCAGATACTAAAAAGCCCAGACGCGGCCGCCCAAGAATCTGAATGCTGTTCGGATCCTTCCAGTCCGGCTGTGCGATGATACCAACCTTATAGCCATGTGCCTCCAGCAGACGGCTGATGATGGCCGGTCCGAAGGACGGATGGTCTACATAGGCGTCTCCCGACACATAAACAAAATCGCACTGGTCCCAGCCGCGCCGGTCCATATCTTTCCGGCAGATCGGCAAATAATCATGTATCATACTGCTGCATTCTCCTTATTCTGTATCAAAAAGTTCTCTGTATCAAAAAGGCCATTGTAATCCAACATAAAGCTCATTGTAATCCAACAAAAAGGTCATTATAATCCAGCAAAAAGCTCATTGTAATCATCAATATAAAAATCCGCCAGTTCCTTCTTTTCTTCCCTCATACCGGCAGAAAAGCGATCCTCTACGGCACAGACCGTCATCCCGGCCCGCTTTCCGGCCAGAATTCCAGCCGGGACATCCTCAAACACCAGGCACCGGGATGGCTTTGCACTAAGACGCCTTGCCACCTCCAGATAGATATCCGGTGCCGGCTTTCCGGCAGCCACCTCGCACGCGGTTGCGATGACCCGGAAATACGGACGGATCTGTAAGGATTCCAGCACGGCGTCTACCATATCGCGGCCATTGCTGGTGGCAATGCCTGCCTTTTTTCCGGTGCGCTCCAGATACTGTAAGAGCCGCATAACACCCGGTTTTAACGGTACTTCGTTCCGGTATTTTTCAATGCTCATCCGGATCCAGGCCTGTTTGATCTCATCGATGGAGTCCGGGATCCGGAAACGGCTCTTGAAATACTCCGCAGTCTCCGAAAAGCTCATGCCCTCGATGACCTTCTGCAACTCCGGCGGGCAAGTGCAGCCAAAACGGCCCAGATATTCGATATCGATTTCTTTCCACATCCACATGGAATCCACCAGGGTGCCATCCAGATCAAACAGCACGGCCTCCATCTTCTGAAGGACCAGACCGGCCTCCCGGCCTGACTCAGCGCATTCCTTTTGTATTGTCTTCTGATTCATACCATAATCCTTTTCGTAACTGTTCAGCAGGTCAGCGCAGCAAGTGCGCAGACCTGCTGAACAGTTACTCCTTTTCTATTACTGTCTGTCCGGCAGACAAACACCACCGCTCTATCTTCCCAGAAGCTGCAGTTCCTCTTCCGTCAGAGCCCGGTATTCGCCGGGCTTCAGTTCCGGATCCAGTTGCAGGCTTCCCATGGACAGGCGCTTTAGGAACACTACATGACAGCCAAGGGCTTCGAACATCCGCTTCACCTGATGAAATTTGCCCTCCTGGATCGTCAGAAGAATCTCGGCACCGGCAGACGAACCTGTGCCGTCTTCTGTTTCTGCATCTTCGCCGGCAGCTTCCGATGTTCCTGCACTGTTTTCGCCATCCCACTGCTTTAAAATCTCCAGTTTTCCCGGCATGACCGGTGTCCCGTCTGTCAGTGTCAATCCTGCCGCCATCTGCTCCACCGCCGTATCCGGCAGCGTTCCTTCAATGCGGGCAAAATAGACTTTGTCTACATGCTTGCCCGGAGCCAGAAGCCGGTGGGTCAGGTCTCCGTCATTGGTCAGGAGCAAAAGTCCCTCGGTATCAATATCCAGGCGCCCCACCGGGAATAGATCGCTGCGGTTCTCACCGCTTAAGAGATCGATCACCGTTTTGTGGCGCTTATCTTCTGTAGCGGAAATGACCCCCTGAGGCTTATAGAGCATGATATATTCCATGGCACGATAGCAGACCGGCTGACCGTCAAAGGTCACCTCGTCGGTTTCCGGGTCGATCTTTCGCTCCGTTTTCTTCTCCGGCACGCCATTTACCTGGATGCAGCCCTTTTTCGCCGCGTCCTTGATCTGGGTGCGGCTTCCCTTATTCATCTCTACCAGATACTTGTCCAGTCTCATTAATTTTGCCATTACTGCCACCGCCATCCTGGATAATATTTATTCTTAAAATTGCTTCCGGTGTACTTGGCCCATCCCAGAGGATGTCCATCCACCCCGATTAGCACCCAGCCCTTTTTCAGGCCGGCTGCCTCTTCCGGTGTCGGGAAAATCGTCTCCCCCTTCAGATACCGGATCGTCCGGTCATCCTCTGCAGCCAGGGATAATGTCTGGGAAAAGTCTTTCATCCGAAGTACCATGGCCGCCGCCTGGGACGGCTCAAACCGGTTCTTCTTCCACTCTCCCAGCAGCAGGCCGGTCCGCAGATACCGCAGCGCCCAGCTTCGTTCAAAACATTCCGGAAGGTAATAGACCATGCCATCCCGAACCATGATGCGGCTGTGGTCAAGAACCGTGGCCAGCATAGCTTCCCACTGGCCAAAATCGCTTTCCGTTTCGAGACGGCGCACCTCTGCGGGTACTCTTCCTGCACCGGAAGTGCCGGATAGCATACTGTTTTCAGAAGCATGCGCGGCCCCTTTCGATGCACTGCCCGGTTTCGTATCCGGTGCTGCGGACTTATTCTCCTTTTTCCGCAGCAGAGCAAGAAAATGCCCTTCCCCCTTGATCTTATGTGGGAACAGACGGATCACCGGCATATCATCCAATCCACCGCAGGCACCCTCCCAGGGGGTAAGCGGTACCAGTTCGAGATCCGGTTCTTCTTCCAGAATCCACCGGATGGTGTCTTCATCCTCCAGCTTTGCGAAAGTGCAGGTGGAATACAAAAGCATGCCGCCCGGCTTTAACATGGCCACAGCAGACTTTAAGATCTGGCGCTGAATGGGCGCATAAATTTCAGGCCCCCGCTCAAGCCAGCTCTTGATCAGATCCGGATCCTTCCGGAACATGCCTTCCCCGGAACAGGGGGCATCCACCAGGATTTTATCGAAAAACGGGCCGAATACCGAAGCCAGCTTTTCCGGTGTCTCGCTGGTGACGCAGATATTCGGAATTCCAAACAGTTCCAGGTTCTTAAGCAGTGCCTTGGCCCGGGAGCTGCTGATATCATTGGAAACCAGCAGCCCCTCTCCCTGAAGCCTTGCTCCAAGCTCCGTGCTTTTGCCACCGGGTGCCGCGCAAAGATCCAGGACCTTATCTCCCGGGCAGACCGGCAGAACAGCCGCCGGTGCCATGGCGCTTGGCTCCTGCAGGTAGTAAAGACCTGCGTAATAATAAGGATGGCGGGATGCCTTCGCGTCCTCACCAATATAATAGCCGTTTCCGGTCCACGGAACCCTTCTGGAATCAAATGGAGATAAGGTGTTTTCCCATTCCTCCCGGTCTGTTTTCGCCCCGTTGAAACGAAGGCCCGCAACCGGCTTTTTGTCATAGCTTTCCAGCCATGCATCGTAATCTGTTCCCAACAGCAGCTTCATCTGCTCCAGGAATGTCTCTGGTAACTGCATAAAAATCCTTCCTCTGTATTCTGGCATAATTATACACAGTATAGCATAATTTACTGCAAGTGAAAACCTGTTTCTAAGGAGGTCCCCTTGCCCGCCATCTCTCCCGGTGCCCCGATCTTTATCCTCTTATTTCTTCTGCTGCTGGCCTTCCCCGGCCAGGCGATCCAGGGGGCCTCGGACGGGCTTCTGCTCTGGTTTCACACCGTGCTTCCGGCGCTGGCCCCCGCCATGATCTGCACCCGCATGATCTTATTTACCGGCGGAGACCGCCTGCTGATGAAACCGTTTTGCCCGCTGTTTCGGAAGCTCTTCTCGCTAAGTGAGACCGGTTCCTTTATCCTTCTGTCCGGAATGCTCTGCGGCTATCCGCTTGGACCGGCCCTCTGCTCCCAGGCCCTGAGAAAGCAGCGGATCAGCCGCCGGGAGGCGGCATATCTGCTTGCTTTCTGCAGTTTTCCAAGTCCCATGTTCTTAGCCGGTTACATTCCCGGACAATTTCCCGGCACGTTTCCACTCCCGCTGCTTCTTCTGGGGATCTACACTCCGATCCTGATCCTGGCCCGGATTGCCGGGTATTCTATGTGCCTGGACCTTTCTGCGAATTCCGGACATCAGAAAGCAGAACCGGCACGGCAGCATATCCCAAAGCCAACCCACTGCAATCCCCGGGAAAATGACAGTCTGGACGGAATTCTCTATGAAGTATGTGACATCATGGTCCTGATTGGCAGCTATCTGATGCTTTTTTCCATTTGTGCGCGGTTCTTAAGCGACGCAGCCTGGATCCCGCTGCCTGTCACAGCAGCCCTTTGCGGAATGTTTGAAATGACAACGGGTATCCGGCAGATCTGTCTTACCTTTTCTCCCGCCATCTGCCTGCCGGCCTGTGGCGCCTGCGCCGCTTTCGGAGGAATTTCCGGAATTTTCCAGACCCGCAGCGTCATTGCGTCCGATTCCTCATTTTCACAAAACAGAAAAAATGCCGGATTTGACATCCGGCATTATGTAGGGTGGAAGCTTCTGCACGCAGGGCTTTCCGCATCGATTCTTACTGTTCTTCAGCTGGTGCTTCCTCCGGGGTTTCCTCCACGGTTGTAACACTACCTGCCAGTTCTCCGCGGTTGGAGGACACAATGTCATAGCTGGACTGCATGGAAGAAATGAACGCATCAAAACGGCTCTGGGCACCTTCCATGGAATGGGTAATGATGGTCTGCAGGCTGTTTAACATGTCATCGGTATAGTTGATGGATGCCTGACGGATACCATTGGCCTCATTGACTGCCTGATCAATGATTGCCTGGGCCTGAGCCTGGGCATCTTCTACCACACGGTTCGCCTCTGCATAGGCCTTCTGCATGATCTCGTGTTCATTTACCAGCTCGTTGGTCTGGGCAGTTGCCTCAGCTACCATGGCATCTGCCTGGGCACGGGCCTCATTCAGGATCGCATCCTGATTGCTGATAATCTTCTGGTATTTTTTGATCTCATCCGGAATACGGAGACGAAGCTCTACTAACAGCTCCTCCAGTTCTTCCTTATTCACCAGGATCTTGGTATTGGAAAGCGGCTGAAATTTGCAACTGTCAATGTATTCTTCAATCTCACCAATTAACTGTTCGATTCTGCTCATGGTTTCTTCTCCTTAACGCGTTTGGTTATTTATTTTCAAGCTTTTCCCGCACTTTTTCCGCGATGGAAGGATGCAGGAACTCACTGATGTCTCCCTGATAACCGGCAATCTCTTTTACGATACTGGAGCTCAAATACGAATATTTCAGGTTCGTTGTCAGAAAGATGGTGTCAATATCCGGGGCAATGACCCGATTCGTCTGCGCCATCTGAAGCTCATATTCAAAATCTGTGATTGCCCGAAGACCTCGCACGATCACATCTGCATGACACTGGTGCACAAAGTCAACAAGAAGTCCTCCAAAGGCCCGGACTTCTACATTTGGCAGATATGAGGTGACATCTTCTAACATCTTAACACGTTCTTCGACAGAAAACAACGGAGTTTTTGAATTATTCTGCAAAACTCCGACGATCAGATGGTCCATCATGTGGGCGGACCGCTCGATGATATCCAAATGTCCCAGGGTTACCGGATCAAAACTGCCCGGGTAAACTGCGATTGCCATATTACTCTCCTCGATAGACAAATACATGCTTATTTGTCTTGTAGTCTTTTATTTTCTCTGTGATGTAGCCCATGGAAGACAGATAGGAAAAATCCGTCTGCAGGGATGCTTCTATTATAATGGTGCTCTGCTTGTCGATGATGGAGGAGGTTCTCAGAAATTCCAGCATCTGCTTTTCCAGTTCATGATCATATGGAGGATCCATGAAGATGAAGTCAAACCGGTACTTTCCCTCCAGGCGTTTCAGGGCTGTCAGAGCGTCACAATGCATAACGGCGGCCTTGTCTTCCAGCTTTGTTGCTTTTAAATTATCCCGCACGATCTGCATGGCAGCCTCATTCTGTTCCACAAATACAGCCTGACCGGCACCGCGGCTTAATGCCTCAATGCCAATGCCTCCGCTTCCCGCAAACAGATCCAGAAAAGTGCAGTCTGCCAGGTCATACTGAAGCATATTAAACAGCGTTTCTTTTATGCGGTCCTGGGTCGGGCGGGTGTTCATACCCTCCGGAGTTTTCAGCTGGGTCCGTCTCGCACTTCCTGCTATTACTCGCATCTTATCCTCCCATCATCTGAAGGTATTGATTGTATGTCAATTCCTTCACAATTATAATCTGTAATCATCGCAATTATAACTTGATTCTTTCGGATATACAAGCGGTTTGTGAAGGAGTTTCGTATCTTTTTTCATACATGCACGCAGCCTAACGGGAATCAGCGGACGCGCCACTGGAGCCTCTTTGATATGCAAAGCATCCTCGCGGAGCTCTTTTGTATGACAGAACGCAATTTCCTGTCCTATAAAAGAAAGCCCGCGGCGAATCTGCCGCGGACCCTCTTTTCATTTTTGTTCTGATCGTAACTGTTCAATACCTCTGATCCTTGTGCCGCATTACTTGCCGGCCATCTGTTTCTCCTGAGCCTCGATCATTTTCTTGACCATATAGCCGCCGACAGAACCGTTCTGCGCGGAAGTCAGGTTTCCGTTATAGCCCTCGGATAACGGAACTCCCAGTTCTCCGGCAACCTCCATTTTGAAACGGTCCAGTGCTTCCTTTGCTTCCGGTACTTCTGTACGGTTAGAAGATCTGCTTGCCATAATTGGCCTCCTTTCTTAATCGCCTGCCGTGAAGCAGGCGTTTTCTCCTGCGTCATGGCCGGTTTGTCTTTTTGTTACATCCCTAGTATGTGCTTAAGAAAGATTCTTACCCTGGCATCTTCTGTGTAAACT
The DNA here is from genome assembly GCA_963645005.1 of Prevotella sp. P5-108. Taxonomy (GTDB): domain Bacteria; phylum Bacillota; class Clostridia; order Lachnospirales; family Lachnospiraceae; genus Brotaphodocola. The sequence goes on along the minus strand of CAVIRL010000021.1, from coordinate 15,329 downwards.
GTCAGAAATTAGGCTTCGGTTTTAAATTTGTAGATTGTGGTGGTTTTATAAATATCGCCGCCCTTTAAAATCGGGGAAGCAAACTGTGGTTTGTTGACTGCATCCGGGAAATACTGAGACTCAAAGCAGTAGGCATAGCGCCGGTCATAAACCGCCTTGTTCTTTCCTTCCATGTGTGTAAGGAAGTTTGCGGTATAGAACTGAATCCCCGGAAGATCTGTGTAAACCTCCAGAACGCGTCCGCTTATTTCATCCACTGCTTTTGCAGAGAGGGCCAGTTCTCCCTCTTTATGGTTTAATACCCAGTTGTGGTCATAGCCGCCCGCAAAGTTTAACGGTTCATAATCTGCCTCGAGTTCCTCGTCAATATACTTTAAGGAAGTGAAATCCATCGGCGTTCCCTTTACCGACACCAGTTCTCCGGTCGGAATGGAATACCGGTCCGCAATGGTAAATCGGTCCGCGTCGATCCAGACCTTCTGGTGCATGGCGGAACCGGAGCCCTGGCCTGCCAGGTTGAAGTACGCGTGGTTGGTGAAGTTGGCAATGGTATCTTCGTCACAGGTCATGTGATAGTCAATGCGGAGCTCATCGTCATTGGTCAGGGTATAGCAGACACGGATGTCGGCATTGCCCGGATAATTCTGGTCACCGTCCGGACTGAACAGGGAAAAGGTAATCTTTGTGCCGTGCTCTGTCTCGCCGAGTTCCGCGTCCCAGATGCGGTCGCGCAGAAAATCCGGTCCACTGTGAAGATTGTTGATGCCGTTATCGTTGATCACCAGCGCATAGGTAATTCCGTCAATGGTGCAGGTTGCGTTGCCGATACGGTTCGCATTCCGGCCTACGATCTCGCCAAAATGCGCATCCTGATGCAGATACTTTTCCGGTTCGTCATATCCCAGAACCACATCTGCCAAAGCTCCGTGCCTGTCCGGAACCCACATTTCCAGCCAGATGCCGCCGAGGTCAGTAAATGCCGCCTTTAAGCCGTGTTCATTGGTGAGGATATATTTTGTGATTACCGCACCGTTCTCCAGGGTGCCGAATGTTTCTTTGCTGAAAGCCATAACAAATCCCTCCGCCCGTTTCTATAATTTGCCCGTTTTGTGCTGACACCAAACCGCTGGGGATATTGCAGCACAAAACCGCTACGGATATTGTAGCACAAAAGCAGGATGGATACCAGTCTAAACCGGCTCCATCCTGCTTTTGGAGATTCTCATATTTATTTTGCCTGGATATAACCCTGGGCGGTCAGAAGCTCTGCACACAGAACTGCGCCGCCTGCTGCACCGCGGACGGTGTTGTGGGAAAGACCTACGAACTTGTAATCATAGATGCTGTCCTCACGGATGCGGCCTACGGAAATGCCCATGCCATTCTCGTAATCTACATCCAAAGAAACCTGCGGACGGTTGTCTTCCTCCAGATACTGGATGAACTGCTTCGGTGCGCTCGGCAGCTTTAACTCCTGCGGAAGTCCGGAGAAGTTGACCAGACGGTCGATCAGCTCTTCCTTCGTCGGTTTCTTGCGGAATTTTACGAATACGGCTGCGGTGTGTCCGTTTAATACCGGAACACGGATGCACTGGCAGGTGATCTTCGGCTCGGATGCCTTTACGATGACACCATCCTTGATCTCGCCCCAGATACGAAGCGGCTCCTGCTCACTCTTTTCTTCCTCACCGCCGATGTACGGGATGATGTTGCCTTCCATCTCCGGCCAGTCCTTGAAGGTCTTTCCGGCGCCGGAAATTGCCTGGTAGGTGGTTGCCACTACCTCGTAGGGCTCAAATTCTTTCCATGCGGTAAGAACCGGAGCGTAGCTCTGAATGGAGCAGTTCGGTTTTACTGCAACGAAACCTCTCTTGGTGCCCAGACGTTTTTTCTGGAACTCGATTACCTTGAAGTGCTCCGGGTTGATCTCCGGAACGACCATTGGAACATCCGGGGTCCAGCGGTGTGCGCTGTTGTTGGAAACAACCGGAGTCTCGGTCTTTGCGTAAGCTTCCTCAATGGCCTTGATCTCTTCCTTGGTCATGTCTACTGCACTGAATAGGAAATCAACACCGGCAGCAACCTTCTCTACCTCGTTGACGTTCATAACTACCAGCTTCTTGACTGTTTCCGGCATCGGGGTGGTCATTTTCCAGCGTCCGCCTACAGCCTCCTCGTAGGTTTTGCCGGCGGAACGCGGGCTTGCAGCCACGGTCACTACCTCATACCACGGATGATTCTCCAGAAGGGAGATGAATCTCTGTCCTACCATACCGGTCGCGCCAAGCACGCCTACACGCAATTTCTTTTCCATAATCATAAGCTCCTTAGTCTCCTCATGGCAATTTGTTTTGTCTGCCATTGTTTTGCTTTTTCGTTCCCGCTTATCCTATCTCAAATTTTTTAAAAAATCAAGAGTTATTCGTCAGAAAAATACACTTGTACGCACAGCGAAGACATTTTCTTCGATATAAACACAATTGAACGTGACAGACGGATTTCCCCATTCAGATTGCCGGATTCTCATGCCGAAACACAGCTGTCCCGGCGGTCATCCGTTCCGGTGCAGGATATGAAGCCGCCCTTACAGGCGCACCTTGCTTCCCTTGCCGTCACGCTTTGCCAGCTTCAGACGGTTTAAATGTACTTCTTTTTCTTTATAGACGATCTGCGGCTGCTGGGTCACAAAATAAACCTCTTCTAACTCATCCCCGGCTCCAAGCTTCATGCCGCGCACGCCGCGGGAATTCTTCTTCAATTCCGGAATTTCCTCCATGGAGAAACGCAGGAACATGCCGGATGCACTCCGAAGCGCCAGATCGGTCTCTATGCCCACAATGCGCACGGTAAGCAGGCTGTCGCCCTCCTGCAGCTTTGTCGCCGCCACGGTACGATTGTTGGTGACAAATTCCTCTGCCGGAACCTGTTTGACCATGGCCATCCTTGTAGCGAACAAGAGGAGCTGCCCCGTCAGGCGGCCAAAATTCGAGAGGAAAATGATTTCCTCTTTGCTGCCATCGTATTTGCTCAGGTTGTCGATCGGCGTGCCCTTGTCCCGGAGTTTGCCGGACGGAATATCCATCAGCTTGACCTGATGCAGGTTTCCGGTGTCGGTAAAAATGCAGAGTCTGTCCGTATTCAGACACGGAATGACATACTTATAGTCCGTATCCACTGCCTCCCGGTTCCGATCATAAGCAGAGCGATCCATCAGCTTGCAGTAGCCAAAACGGTCCATGACAAAGACAACTTCCGCAACCGCCACTGCGGATTCCTCATATACTGCTTCCCTGCCGTTCTCGATCAGGGTCTTTCTCGGCGTTGCGAACTCTTCCTTAATGTGGTCCAGATCTTCCTTGATAACCCGGTTCATGCCATCACGGCTCTTTAAAACCTTCTCATACTCAGCAATGCGCTTCAGGCATTCCTTGTACTCTTTCTGCAGTGCCAGAATCTCCAGTCCGATGAGCTTGTATAAACGCATCTCCAGAATGGCGTTCGCCTGCTTTTCCGTAAAGTTAAGCTGCTTAGCGTCCTCTTCAAAGCCCGGATGCTTAAACTGAATTCTGGAAATATCTCCGTTCATCAGGCAGGCCTTGGCATCCTTTAGGTTTTTGGAGCCCCGCAGGATTGCAATGATCAGGTCGATCACATCGCAGGCGCGGATCAGGCCTTCGCGGATTTCTTTTTTCTCCAGTTCCTTTTCCAGCAGTGCCTGGTACTTGCGGGTGGTGTTCTCGTACTGGAATTCCAGATAATTTTCCAGAATTCCCCGGAGGTTCAGCGTCTCCGGTCGGCCATGTGCAATGGCCAGCATATTTACGCCGAAGGTATCCTCCAGCTTTGTCTTCTTATACAGAATATTGCGGATCTTTTCGATATCTGCATCCTTTTTCAGTTCCAGAACAATACGGATGCCCTCCTTGCTGGACTGATTGGAGATGTCCATCACATCGGACAGGGTTTTGTTTTCTACCAGTTCCGCAATGTCCACCAGGAATTTGTTGATGCCGGCACCGATCATGGTGTAGGGGATCTCACTGATGACCAGCTTGTCCCGGTCTGCTTTTCTGCGACCCAGTTCTACTTCAATCTTGCCCCGCAGCTTGATCTTGCCCACACCGGTCTCATAGATCGCAGGCAGATCTTTTTTATTCGCAATGATGCCGCCGGTGGGGAAATCCGGTCCCGGCATCCGTTCCATCATTTCTTCCAATGACATATCCGGCTTGTCAATGTAGGCCTTGACCAGATCCACGACCTCCCCCAGGTTGTGAGTCGGGATGCTGGTGCTCATGCCGACGGCGATGCCCTCCGCGCCGTTGATCAGCAGGTTCGGAACCCGGACCGGAAGCACCTCCGGCTCTTTCTCGGATTCATCGTAGTTGGAGACAAAATTGACGGTCTTATCGAGATCCTTTAAATAAACCTCCTCGGCAAACTTCTTTAACCGGGCCTCGGTGTAACGCATGGCAGCCGCGCCATCGCCCTCAATGGAACCAAAGTTTCCGTGTCCGTCCACCAGGGGCATGCCCTTTTTAAACTCCTGGGACATGACAACCAGAGTCTCATAGATGGAACTGTCACCGTGGGGGTGATATTTACCCATGGTATCGCCGACGATACGGGCACATTTTCTGTGGGGCTTGTCGTGCCCTAAGCGCAGCTCGCTCATATCGTAAAGCACGCGGCGCTGTACCGGCTTTAAGCCGTCTCTTGCGTCCGGGATGGCTCTGGCAGTGATGACACTCATGGAGTAGTTTAAGTAACTGCGCTGCATCTCCTCGGAATATTCTGTTGTTAATATCTTCTCAGCCATGTTTCCTCTCCTTATGCGTCAATCTCTGCTTCGTTCGCGTGGTCATAGATGAACTGCTTGCGGGGCGGAACCTCGCTGCCCATCAGCATCTCCGTCACCTCGGAAGCCATGCGGGCATCCTCGATCTCCACACGCTTTAACACACGGCGCTCCGGATCCAGCGTGGTTTCCCAGAGCTGCTCCGGGTCCATCTCGCCAAGGCCCTTGTAGCGCTGTAGGCGGAACTCGCCGGTGTGGGTCTTGCGGTAGCGCTCCAGCTCTTTGTCATCGTAGAGGTACATCTCCTGTCCTCTGGACGGAATGACCTTGTAAAGCGGCGGCATGGCGATGTACACATGTCCGTTGTAGATCAGCTCCGGCATAAAGCGGTAGAGGAAGGTCAGAAGCAGCGTATCGATATGGCTGCCGTCCACATCCGCATCCGTCATGAGGATGATCTTGTTGTATTTTAATTTGGTAATATCGAAGTCATTGCCGTAACCCTCGGAAAAGCCGCAGCCGAAGGTATTGATCATGGTCTTGATCTCGGCATTGGCCAGAACCTTGTCCATGGAGGCTTTCTCTACGTTTAAGATCTTGCCGCGGATTGGCAGGATGGCCTGGTATTTCCGGTTTCTTGCCGTCTTGGCAGAGCCACCCGCGGAATCTCCCTCCACGATAAATATCTCGCAGAGCTCGGCATCGCGGCTCTCACAGTTTGCCAGCTTTCCGTTGCTGTCAAAAGAAAATTTGGACTTGGTGAGCATGTTGGTCTTGGCTTTCTCTTCGGCTTTCCGGATCCTGGCAGACTTCTCCGCACAGCCGATAATCGCTTTTAATGTTTCCAGATTCCGGTCAAAATAATGCTGCAGCAAATCACCGGATACGGTAAATACCGCCTTGGTGGCATCTGCGCTGGCAAGCTTGGTCTTGGTCTGCCCCTCAAAGATCGGGTCCGGATGTTTGACTGCTACAATGGCCGTCATGCCGTTTCGGGTATCAGCACCGGTAAAGTTCGGATCCTTCTCTTTTAAGATACCAAGCTCTTTTGCATAAGAATTGATGAGCTGAGTGAAGCGGGTTTTAAAGCCCACCAGATGGGTACCGCCCTCCTGGGTAAAGATGTTGTTGCAGAAGCCCAGGATATTCTCCTCAAAGGCATCCACAAACTGGAAGGCCACTTCCACTTCGATTTTATCGATTTCCTTCTTAAAATAAACCGGCTCGTGGACCACAGTTTTTCCGCGGTTCAGCTCTTTTACGTATGCCACGATGCCCTCCGGCTCGTGATAAGTGATCTCCTCCTTCTCATTGGCCCGGGCGTTCTTATAATAGATGGTCAGACCCGGATTTAAGTAGGCAGTCTCATGCAGACGGCTCTTTAACCAGTCCGCCTTAAACCGTGTCTTCTCAAAAATCTCATCGTCCGGCAGGAAGTTGATCTCCGTACCGGTCTGTCTGGTCTTGCCAAGCACCGGCAGCAGGCCATTCTCCAGTTCCACCGTCGGGATACCACGCTCGTAGGCGTCGTGATGGATGAAACTGTTTTTGTAAACCTTGACGTCCATACGGGCAGACAGCGCGTTTACGACCGAAGACCCGACACCGTGCAGACCGCCGCTGGTCTTGTAGGCCTCATTGTCAAACTTACCGCCTGCGTGGAGGGTGGAAAGTACCACACGTTCCGCAGATACGCCTTTTTTATGCATCTCCACCGGAATGCCCCGGCCGCTGTCCTTGACCGTGCAGGATCCGTCTGCCTCCAGTGTGACCCAGATGGTATTGCAGAAGCCAGCCAGATGCTCGTCCACTGCGTTATCTACGATCTCGTAGATCAGGTGGTTGAGTCCCTTGGTGCCCACGCCGCCGATGTACATACCCGGGCGTTTGCGCACTGCTTCCAGACCCTCCAGGACTGTGATGCTGTCTGCGTTATACTGTGTATTTGCCATGTTACCCCTCCGTCAATAAAACTATTTACGAACAAATGTTCTTTTTTATATTATACACAAAAAAATACGGAAAAAGCAAGTGGAAAAACTCTGCCTTTTCCTGAAATCATAAACATGATTATACGCAGTTTTTTCAAAACTGGCAAGTGAAAACCTTGATAAAATACCAGAAAAACACCCCGCCGGGATTCCGGGCGGGGTGCCTGTGAGTATCTATGTATGAAGCTTTAGAAATCAACCTCAGTATCGTAGTAGCAGCACTTGAGCAGCTTCTCCATCTCTTCCTGACTGGGCTGACGCGGGTTGGAACCGGTACATGCATCTGCGATGGCATTCTTTGCGATCTCCGGCAGCCTCTCTAAGAATACCTCTTCCGGTACGAAGCCCTGCTCGGTCGGATAGCTGTCTGCGCCGTAGTTCTTGATGCAGTGCGGAATCTTTAAGTCGTCGTTCATCTTTCTTAAGTAAGCGATCAGGAGAGCAACCTTCTCATCCAGGGTCTCGCCGCCCAGCTTCATGAAGTCTGCGATCTGGCCATAACGCTCTTTTGCAGTCTCATCCTTTGCGTTGAATGCGATAACCTTCGGCAGGTACATAGCGTTTGCTGCACCGTGGATGATATGTGCGCCGTAGTCTGCGAATGCAGCGCCGGTCTTGTGAGCCATGGAATGAACGATGCCTAACAGTGCGTTGGAGAATGCCATACCGGCCAGACACTGTGCGTTGTGCATGGAATCACGTTTTGCCATATCGCCGTTGTAGGAATCTACCAGATCGTTCTGGATCATCTTGATTGCGTGCAGAGCCAGCGGATCGGTGAAGTCACAGTTTGCGGTGGAAACATAAGCCTCAATCGCGTGGGTCATGGCATCCATACCGGTGTGGGCTACCAGCTTCTGCGGCATGGTCTCTGCCAGCTCCGGATCTACGATTGCTACATCCGGGGTGATCTCAAAATCCGCGATCGGGTACTTGATGCCCTTCTGGTAATCAGTGATGATTGAGAATGCGGTAACCTCGGTAGCTGTACCGGAAGTGGAAGAAATTGCACAGAAATGAGCTTTTCTTCTCAGTTTCGGAATACCGAATACCTTACACATATCTTCAAAGGTAATGTCCGGATACTCGTATTTGATCCACATTGCCTTGGCTGCATCAATCGGGGAACCGCCGCCCATAGCCACGATCCAGTCAGGCTGGAATGCTTCCATGACTGCTGCGCCCTTCATAACGGTCTCTACAGAAGGATCCGGCTCGATGCCCTCGTAAAGCTGAACCTCCATTCCAGCTTCCTCCAGATACTGTTTTGCCTTGTCAAGGAAACCGAAACGTTTCATGGAACCGCCGCCAACACAGATGATTGCCTTCTTACCTTCGAATGTCTTTAATGCCTCTAATGCACCTTTTCCGTGATATAAATCTCTTGGTAATGTGAATCTAGCCATAATAGCTCCTCCATTCTGCCGTCACCCGGCGGCGCTTTCAGTAATTGTCAAGCCATCTTGTTATTTAATTAACATTAGCTTCGTTAATACTATAACATATTTTGTGCAAAATGCAAGCATAAATGATATTAATTTGCATTATATTAACATTTTGTTCAATTTGCCTGTTGTTTTATTAACATGCGGAAAAATGTGGCCTTAACTGACCGATTTCCCAAAAAGAAAAAGGCGCACATAGTGCGCCTTCCATAGATTGCTTTATATTGTTTTTACAGAAGCTTCACTGCCAGCATGGTCAGATCATCAAACTGAGGTGCTGTTCTGGCAAACTGGTCTACCCTTGCCTTCATATTCAGAAGAACCGTTTTGGGGTCTGCATCCGGAGCTTTATTTAATTCATCCAGAATGCGTTCTGTACCAAAGAATTTCTGGTTCTCGTCTGATGCTTCTGCAAGCCCATCCGTATAAAGGAACAGGGTACCTCCGTGGTCAAGCTGAAAGGTATATTCCTTGTAGGAAATTCCTTCCATCACTCCTACGGGAAGCCCATGCGGATCACGGAAAAGTTCAAATTTACCATCTGCTTTTTTCAGCATCGGATATTCATGTCCCGCATTCGCAGCGATGATCCGGCCTGTTGATATCGTCAGGATTCCAAACCATGCTGTCACAAACATGCTTGACTGGTTGTGCTGAACAATCATCTGATTTGCCTTCTCAAGAACTTCCTTCGGAGATGCTCCCATGATCGCAAAATTGTGAATCACGATTTTTGAAATCATCATGAACAGTGCAGCCGGAATTCCTTTATCGGAAACATCAGCGATGACAAGTCCAAGATGGTCATGATCAATCAGGAAGAAGTCGTAGAAATCGCCCCCGACAGCTTTGGCAGGTGTCATGGAGCCATAAAGCAGAAAACGTTCGTCATTCGGAAAGTTACTTGGGATTGCGTCCTTCTGGATCTGTGCAGCCAGCGAAAGCTCAGCCCTCCCTTTTTCACGTTCCACCGTCATCTGACGAATATTTTCCATGTTTCGAATCGTATCCTCTTCCATTTTTTCAATGGATGTAGCCAGTGCATGAAGCTCCGAAATCGTACTCAGTTCAGAAAGATTTACCCCATAATTTCGGCTGTTCTCATTTGCAAAGCGCTCAGCTTCAAGTGCCAACTGACGAACCGGCTTTACAAACTGCCGTTTCAGATAAATTGCTGTGCCGATGGATACAAAAATGGAAAGTACCAGAACTACGGCTGCCACTTCCCGCAGATAACGGTAACGGCCGATCGTGAGTTCCTTCATCGGTCTCTGAACACAGAGGATCGCGGAAACAGAATTATCGGATGCCCGAACCGGAATCAGGGATGTGATATGAGGATCTTTTCCGCCCAGATTCTTAAGTCTGTAGATCGTACCGCGCTGCAGTCCATGTTCATAAATATTCTGGTAAATGGAACGGTATTCCTCGTTTGTTGTGTTCCTTCGGAAGCCAATCTTCCATGCTGTGTAACCGCTATTTGCAGAGGGGACATTAAAAACCGACTGGAAGCTGTTGTAATCACTCTGATCCACGGCGATCACATAAATCAGTGTGACCCCCTGCGTCTCGCAAAGCAGCTGAAGCTGTTCCAGTTCCTCCTGATACTCTTGATCATGACCTCCGGAGGCCAGATATTCGCCGATCCGGTCGCCATTTACGACTGAGGCCGCTGTTTCTGCCGTCTGGAATGCGAAATCGTTATAACTTCTCGTCAGCGAATCCGTGAACAGCGCATAACCGATCGCACTGACAATCACGCTGAAGGTCAAGAGGATCAGTACATTTCTGCTGATGATCCGAAAGGATAAGCTTCGTGTATAATACTTGTTTGTTTTCATGCTTCTGCCATCTTTCTATATACCTGTCTCAAAGGCGGACAGATATCCGTCCCGTATTTTATCTGTTGCAGTATAGCACAAAAAATAAAAAAACACCAGACCGCATAACAGAATTTTGTGCAGCCGGCATCACGGTTTGCAGGAATATCCGATTCCCAGACCACCCGGGCCGATGTGGCAGGTGACGCCAAAGGACAGGTCATCGCAGAGGATGGTCTTCCCCGGAAATGCTGCTTCAATTTCTTTTACCCAGTCTTCTGTTTCTTCTTTTCCGGCGCTGGAAGCCGCCACAATGTGCATATTTCCGGCATCGTACTCTGACTGGTAAGACCCGGCAATAACCTTCTTTACATCCTCAATCATGGTTTGTTTTGCCTTTTTCAGGCCGCGGCAGTTCTTGTGCAGCTCCAGAATTCCGATATCAAAATGAAGCACAGGCTTTACATTCAGAAGGCCGCCCACCAGGGCCACACCGGCGGAAATGCGGCCGCCGTGCTTTAGGTATTTCAGGTCATCCACGGCAATATAGATTCCCGCTTTGGTTTTCACCTGCTCCATGCGCTCTTTCACCTCTGCCGCGCTGCAGCCAGCCTCCAAAAGCTCCAGGGCATCCAGAATACTCCGGTGAAGCGGCGTGGACACACTGCCGTTATCTACCACGTATACCTTTCCCTCATATTTTTCTTCCCGGGCCAGCATCATGGCGGTCTGGCAGGAACCGCTTAAGCCGCTGCTGATGGGAATATAAAGAATGTCCTTATACCGGGAAAGTGCCTTGTCCCACAGCTCCATGACTGCCTCAGGCGATGGCTGGGAAGTACTGATATCCTCCAGTCTGCCAAGACGATCCAGAAACTCTTCTCTTGTAATGTTGACTCCCTCATAATAACAGGTTCCATTCATATAAAAGGGCATAGGAAGTACAAAAATCCCAAGCCTCTCTGCCTCTTTCTGCGAAATGCTGCTGTGGCTGTCTGTCACAATTCCAGTTGTTCTCATTCAAAATCTCCTTCGTATATCCGGGACCGCTCCGGTCCTTATTACATTAAAGAAAATTATAGCCCAATTTCCCGCAAAAAACAAGATGCGCGAAATTGGGCTATATCATTTTATTCGTGACTGTGAAGGTACTGAACAGTTACTTTTATTCTACTACGGTCATAACGTCGGCAACATCCACGCTCTGGTCAATCAGACCATTTTCCAGCATCCAGTCGATGTTTTCCTGCCAGCACTCCTCAGTCTGACTTAAGAACTCGGCATCCTCTGTCTCCATCAGCGGAAGCAAGGTTGCGCAGGACTGTTCTTCTACGCTCTGGGTCAGCGGGAAGTTGGCTTCGTTCTGGTTGTTCATCAGGATGGCCAGGCAGCCGTCCGGATCTGCCTTGAAATCATCAAAGCCCTTCCTGGACGCGCGCAGGAAACCTGCTACAACATCCGGCTCCTCCTCCAACAGCTTATTGTTGGTTAAGAATACTTCCTCATAATAATTCGGGATTCCGTAGCCGCTTACCGGGAAGTAGTTCAGCTCAAAGCCTTCCTCTTCCATCTGCGGAACCTCATGGTTTACCAGACATCCGATCGTGGCATCTACATTGCCGGTGGTCATGGAGCTCATCAGGTCAAAGCCGACATCCACCATTTTTACATCAGATGCATCCGCGCCAACGGATTCCATCATACATTTCACCAGGGATTCGCTCAATACGGTACCGCCGTAGCCAATGGTCTTGCCAACCATGTCCTTCGGGCTGGTGATGTTCTTCTCCTTCAGGGAAAGAATGATATTAAGCGGAGACTGTACAATGGCACCGATGGAACGGATCGGGGCTTTCTGGTTTGCTACAGCCTGGATCAGATCCTGCTGGTAGTACATGCCAATCTCAGCCTTGCCTGCTGCCACCATGGACAACGCATCGTTTGCGTTGGATGGGAAGCGGATCTTTACATCCAGTCCTTCCTCCTCGTAATAGCCACGCTCAATGGCGGTGTAGAGGAAGGTGTGGATGGCATTCGGATACCAGTCCAGAACCACGTTCACCTCGCGAAGGTCTTTTTTCTCTTTTGTGTCTGCAGCTTCAGAAGCGCTGCTTTCCTCTGCGCTCTCCTGGGCTTTGTCTGCTGCTGCGGTTTCTGACTTTGCTGTTGTCTCAGCCGATTTGGAGCTGCTGTTTCCGCAGCCGGAAAGAGCTGCAATGCTTAAGGCTGCTGCGGTAAATGCAGCCACAAATGCTTTCTTTTTCATAAATGTTATCCTCTCTTCATTATAAGTCATTTCATTATAAATCATTTCTCCAGCGGATCATCCGCTTCTCCAGAAGGGTCACCAGCCATACAAAGATCATGGCAACCACAGAGAGCAGAATGATCGGTGCAAACACTCCGGCACCGTCAAGCTGAGTCATCATGCGGCGGCTGAAATAACCAAGGCCGCTCTGGGCCCCCAGCCATTCTCCGATAGCTGCGCCGATGATGGACAGCGGAACGGCCATCTTGATCGCAGAAAAGAAATAGGGTAAAACTGCCGGAACCTTCAATTTCCAGAAAATCTGCGACGGTGATGCGCCAAAGGTAAATAATAATTCTTCCATCTCTGTCTTTACCGACTGGAATCCGTCAAACACCGTGATGGTGATGGGGAAAAAGGTGATCAGCACGGTAACCAGAACTTTCCCCCAGATGGAATAGCCAAACCACAGTACAAACAATGGGGCCAGAGCCGTGGTCGGAATGGTCTGGGAGGCGATGATCAGCGGGTACAGGGCCCTTCTTGCCGTGTCATTGGCATCCATCAAAACTGCAAGTCCCAGTCCCAGGACAATGGAAATGCAAAGTCCGATGGCCACGACCGACATCGTTGCCGGAAGGTGGGCCATAAAAAGCGGCTCCCGCAGTTCCCAGAGCTTTTGCAGGATCTGGGTGGGCGACGGAAGAATATAGGCTGCATTGACGCCCATGGCAGCTGCCTGCCAGAAAATCAGCAGGGCAAAGGTTAAAATCAGTGCCGGAAGGCTGGAACTGGTGCAGGATTTCTTCTTCATTTCGCATCCCTCCTTAACATCTGGATCAGTTCTTCCTTTAAATCAAGGAGTTCCGGACGCGCCAGTTCTTCCCTGGTACGCGGATAAGCCGCCGGAACTTCGATGGAACGCAGGTGGGTCATCGGTGTCTGTTCCACCACCAAAATGCGTCCGGAGAGAAACAATGCTTCTTCCACATCGTGGGTGATAAACAGCACCGTCTTCTGATCCCGCTCCCACTGTTCCAGCAGCCATTCCCGCATGGAAAGGCGGGTTAAGTAATCCAGTGCCGAAAATGGCTCATCCAGCAACAGCAGATCAGAACCGGTCAGAACGGTACGGGCAAAGGCTGCCCGCTGTCTCATACCGCCGGAAAGCTCCCTGGGGTTTTTCTGTCCCCAGCCGGAAAGTCCCACCGAAGCCAGCGCTTTCTCTGCCTTCTGCTCCATTTCCGATTTGGAATATCCTCCCTGGATTTCCATGGGAAGCATGACATTATCCTTGACTGTGCGCCATGGAAATAACAGGTCGTGCTGGGGCATATAGCCGCAGTAATTTTTCTGGTTTTCAATCGGCTGACCATTTACAAGCACCTGTCCCGCGTCCGGGGTCAGAAGCTTGTTCACCAACCGGAAAATGGTGCTCTTTCCGCAACCCGACGGGCCGATGACAGACACAAACTCGCCGTCCCGGATCTGAAAGGAAAGCTTGTCCATGATCGCGTAATCGTCCACTTCGTACCGGAAACATACGTTATCAAATTCCAGCATGCTATCGCCTCATTTCCCAGGCCATATCCCAGAATGCCATCTCATAACGGGAGCAGGCTGTAAAGATATCCGTCAGCTGTGCCTCCTGCGCCGGAGTACAGTCTGCGGCCAGCCGGTTCATCAGCCGGATCAGGTTTTCATTTTCCATGTGGTATTCCTCACTGGCATAGCCGGATACCCACTCGCCGTAGAAGGGATGTTTGTCTGCATCCGGGTTCTTTTTCAGAATTTCTTTCGCAATCTCTTCATAACTTAACGCGCAGGAAAGAATGGCCGCCATGACCTCCTTCTCTCCGCCCTCGTAGGCTGCCCGCAGCATGTATGAGGTATAGGAACGGTTATCCAGGGAGACCGGTGTGTTCTCTGCATCTTCCCGGGTGATGCCTAAACGCTTCATGTAGGCCCGGTGAATGTCCATCTCCCCGTCCAGGATATTGTGAGTGGAAGCCGCGAACAGCTTCATGACGGAAAGATCTCTTGCCTTGGCTGCGCCGATGGCAAACACGCGGGTATAATCAATCAGATACAGATAATCCTGTATCATATAAAAACGAAATTTATTCCGGTCGAGGCTGCCGTCCCCGATGCCCGTAACAAACGGGTGGGTGTGATAGCCTGCCCAGATCTCTTTTACGGAATCTAACAGCTTGTCTGTGATGGTCATGCTTCCTCCTTCGCGAACCCCTTGCCGCAGAATTCAAAGGCATGGTTCATCGGGCCGGAACCTGCGCCCAGGTCCAGCATCGCTGCCAGTGCTCCGGAAATGTATGCTTTTGCCTGCTCTACCGCAGTATCCAGATCATAACCCTTTGCCAGATTGGAGGCAATGGCGCTGGATAAGGTACAGCCGGTGCCATGGGTGTTCGGGTTATCGATGCGGCGTCCGTTAAACCAGCGGTATCCGCCATCCCGGTATAACAGGTCATTGGCATCGTTTAACTGATGTCCGCCCTTTAACAGGACTGCGCAGTGATAAGTCTCGCTGATCTTCTTTGCTGCCTCCACCATCTCATCTGCCGTGGTGATCTCCATACCGGAAAGGACTGCTCCCTCCGGGATATTCGGGGTCAGAACGGCAGCCAACGGGAACAGACATTCCTTTAAGGTTCCGATGGCATCGTCACTTATGAGCTTTGCTCCGCTGGTTGCCACCATCACCGGATCTACTACAATGTTCTCTGCTTTGTACTCCTTCAGTTTTTCCGCGATCGCCCGGATCAGGCCTGCGGAGGAAACCATGCCGATCTTGACCGCATCCGGACGGATGTCGGTGAAGACGCTGTCAAGTTGCTGCTTCAAAAACTCCGGTGATACCTCAAAAATTCCCTGGACTCCGGTGGTATTCTGGGCTGTCAGCGCTGTGATCGCGCTCATGGCATACACGCCATTGGCGGTCATGGTCTTTAAGTCAGCCTGGATTCCGGCGCCTCCGCTGGAATCACTTCCAGCGATCGTTAATGCTGT
>CAVIRL010000020.1:2175-25108 GCA_963645005.1 Prevotella sp. P5-108 | reverse complement strand
CTGCAGGCGGCCATTGAGGCCCGGGGAGGCAAGGCAACGGGAACTGTTACTGCAAAGACGACTTACCTGATCAACAACGATGTAACATCCAATTCATCGAAAAATAAAAAAGCAAAAGAACTGGGGATCCCGATCATTTCCGAGCAGGATTTCCTGGATATGATAGGGGGAGAAGACAATGCCGATTAAAGTACAAAATGATCTGCCGGCCAGGGCCATTCTGGAATCAGAAAATATCTTTGTGATGGACGAGAACCGTGCGATGAGCCAGGATATCCGTCCGCTGCAGATCCTGATCTTAAACCTGATGCCGATCAAGGAGGACACGGAGACCCAGCTTCTGCGGGCGCTTTCAAACACGCCGCTGCAGGTGGACTGCACGTTTCTGATGCTGTCTACCCATGTATCCAAGAATACCTCGGCCAGTCATTTGAATAAATTCTATGTGACCTTCGATGAGATCCGCCGCCAGAAATTCGATGGCATGATCATCACTGGAGCTCCGGTGGAAAACATGGAGTTTGAGGAGGTCAACTACTGGGATGAGCTGACCCGCATCATGGAGTGGAGCAAGACCCATGTCCATTCCACCCTTCACATCTGCTGGGGGGCCCAGGCAGGCCTGTACTATCATTATGGTATTCCGAAATACAAACGGGAGAAGAAACTGGCCGGAATCTACCGCCACAAGATCTTGAACCGCAAGATTCCGTTAGTCCGCAGCATGGATGACTACGTGATGGCACCACACTCCCGTTATACGGAAGTACGCCGGGAGGACATTGAGAAGCATCCGGAGCTGACCATTGCGGCAGAGTCTCCGGAGGCAGGCGTTTTCCTGGTACTCAACGACACCGGAAGCCAGATCTTTGTGCAGGGACATCCGGAGTACGATCGCATGACGCTGAATAATGAGTATCACCGCGATTTAAAGAAGGGGCTCCACCCGGAGCTTCCGTGCAACTACTATGAGGATAACGATCCGTTCAATATTCCGGTGCTCACCTGGAGAAATGCCTCCAACACCCTGTATGCGAACTGGCTGAATTTCTATGTATACCAGACGACGGATTATATCCTGACGGTGGACGAGGAGTAGAGCGAAGACGGGACCAGCTGCATGAAGCAGCAGGACTGTCTGGGAAACGGGACAGCAGAAAATGACAGGAGAAAAGAGCATGAATCAGTCAACAGAAAATAACTTTCCACATGTCATTCTGGCATCGGGTTCTCCGCGCCGCCTGGACCTTTTGCGTCAGGTGGGCATTGAGCCGGAAGTGGAGCCGAGCCAGGTGGAAGAAGTGATCACCAGCACAGTATCGGATCAGGTGGTGATGGAGCTTTCCAGGCAGAAGGCAGAGGATGTTGCGTCACGGCATGGGGAAGAAGATGCTGTCGTGATCGGCGCTGATACGGTCGTGGCTTACGATGGCAAAATTCTGGGAAAACCCAGGGACAAAGAGGATGCCATTCGTATGATCCGCATGCTTCAGGGACATATCCACCAGGTATACACAGGGGTAACCCTGGTGTTTTGTGGAAAAACTGCAGGAGGAATGGAAGCTGCTGTGGATAACGGTGGCCGCCTCCTTATCTTTGCGGAGAAAACAGATGTGCATGTTTGTTCGATGACCGAAGACCAGATCCGGGCTTATGTGGAGACCGGAGAACCCATGGATAAGGCTGGCGCTTACGGAATCCAGGGATATTTTGCGGCATGGGTCAGTGGGATTTCCGGCGATTACAATAATGTGGTCGGACTTCCGGTGGGACGGGTGTACCGGACCATTGTAAGCGTTCTGGGGAAAAATGCGGCTCCCAGGTGCTGATGCCAGCCTGCGCTGCAGAAACGGAAACAGCAAATAAAAAATGGAAAACAGAAAGCAATACCAGGAGAATTTATGATCAAGAAAAAAGACTTTCTGAAAGAGTATAACATCGAAAAAGAAACCCTGAAAAAGACGGGGATGAAATGGGAAGAACTGAATTCCATCTACGACAGCTACTGTCGTCTGGAACCACAGCTCAAGAAAATCGGCAAGGATTTTGTCAACGATTATCTGTATGATATTGAGAAGGCGGGCATCCACTCTTACCGTTACCGCACCAAGAAGGCGGGGCATCTGCTGGAGAAGATCATCCGCAAAAAGAGCGAGCAGCCGGATCAGTACAAGTACATCAATCGGAAGAATTATTATAAATACATGACGGACCTGATCGGAATCCGGGTGTTTTTCCTGTACCGGGAGGACTGGATTTATTTCCATAATTACATTACTTCTGTATTTGAGAATGACCCGGCCAATTACATCGAAGACCGTCTTCTGGATTTCGATGATGACCCGGATCACTACTATATTGCAGAGCGCCCGAAGGTATACCGCCGGACCGGCGATACCCGCATTTATGATAAGAAGCTGATTGACATCAAGTCCGATGGCATTTACCGTTCCCTGCACTACATCATTAAGTACAAGGGTTACTATGTGGAAATCCAGGGAAGAACCCTGTTTGAGGAGGGGTGGAGCGAGATTGACCATGACATCGTGTATCCCTATTATCAGGATGATGAGATGCTCTCCGATTTCTCCACGCTCTTAAACCGTCTGGCCGGCATGGCCGACGAGATGAGCTCCTATTTCCGCCGCATCAAGCAGCAGCGTCAGGAGCAGTTGGAGAAGGAACACGCGGAGAAGGAAGCACAGAAGAAGGCTGAGAAAGAGGAACAAAAGAAGTTGGAGAAAGAACAGAAAAAGCTGGAAAATTGATTCCAGGTTTTCAGACTGTAGGCATAGCCCCGCTTTTGCGGGGTTTTGTTTTTACATGGCAAAATTTGTCGAAAAGAACCGCTTGCGTTACATTCACCTCTATGCTATCCTTGCAGTAAGCAAGGTTTCTAATATCTATTTTATTATCTTTTTTCATTCAGCCAGTTATGGCATCAGAAAGCTCTTTGCTTAACATACCCAATCACATTAAGCAGGGAGAGTTTTCTTTCCTGCAAAGCACAACAGGAAAGGACGAATTGAATGAACGAGCAACAGAATGTAACAAACAACCCAACGCTGCCAGCAGTGCAGACCGAAGTCGCATCGTATTTATCCGCAGAAGAATTGCAGATTAACCTCAGTGATTTTGCGCTTTTTCTCTCCGTTATGAAGAATCAGACGGCACATGAACTGATTCTCAGCATTTTTCTGGCAGAACCAGATTTGAAACTGGAAAAAGTCCATGTAGAAGAAGTTGTCTTAAATAAAAATGGAAACCGGGCAATTCGCCTGGATGTCTGGGCTTTGTCCGATGACTGGCGCCAATTTGCTACTGAAATGCAAAACGATACCGAAAACGATGATGTCCGCAAACGCTCCCGCTATTATCAGGGCTTGCTGGATACACCGATTCTGAAAGCAGGAAAACAGACCCGCTACAAGGATCTGCCGTCAACCGTTGTGACATTCATCACCCAGAAAGATATTTTCCACAAAGACCAGGCAAAATACACCTTTACCGAACGATGTGTGGAATTCCCGGAACTGGAATTAGAAGATGGAACCACAAAAATATTTTTAAATATGACCAGCAAAAACGGTTCACCGGAATTGATCAGTCTGCTGCAATATATGAAAGACACCAGAGCGGATAATCCCGAAATCGTATATTGGGACGAACGTCTTTCACAGATTGACCGGATTGTAAATGAGGTGAAGCAGTCAGAAGAATGGGAGGGCGTGCAAATGAGCATTTTATCAATTGGATTGGAACGCGGTGAAGCCATTGGACTCAAAAAGGGCCAGGCCATCGGATTGGAAAAAGGTCAGTTTCTGACGCTCATCAATCTGATTGTCAAGAAAATGAAACGGGGACTTTCCTCTGCTGATATTGCAGATGCCCTGGAAACGGATTTGAAAACTGTAGATATAATCTGCATGATTGCACAAAGATATGCACCGGAATATGATACGGATAAGATCTGCAATGCTTATTTGAAACAGATTTCCAAATAACTTATTCTGTATAAATCAGGAGGGGCTGCCGCTCAATCATCCACTTTGGGTGATTTTGCGACAGCCCTTTTCTTTTCATTTCTTCAGAATATGTGCATATAAAAGCATTGCCCCATAGCAGAATGACAGCAGCAGAATCTGCCCGGAGGTTTTGAAAAACAGAGGCATGGCACCGGTGGGAGCGGGAAGAAATCCGCCAACAAAATAGTGGATGCCGGTGGCCAGAAACAAAAAGAAGACCGGTTTTGCGATCATGTCCCAGGCGTTCCAGGTGAAGGCGATTCTCCGTTTTAAGGACCACAGGTGTGCCAGGGCCAGGAACATTTCACTGACCAGCATGCCGCAGAGGTAGCCGTAGATCCCGAAAACGGGAATAGTGGCTACTACGAAGCAGAGCCGCAGCAGCATGGCGGTAACGCTCTGCAGGAAGGTGGTACGGGTGCAGCCAAGGCCGTTTAAGATGCTTCCCATGGTGGAGGCCAGGTAGAGAAAGGGGCAGAGCCAGGCGAGGATCTGCATGCAGCGCCCGGCCTCTTCCTCTTTGAATACGCTGGTACCCAGAGGCAGACCAAACAGCACAAAGATCCCGATGCAGAGGATGCCCATGTAGAGGCTGTAGCGCAGTGCCATGGCTACACTTCCAGCGATGCTGTCGGTGCGGCCCTCTGCCTGATCCTTTGCCACGCTGGGAAGCAGCAGTACGGCAATGGAGTTGGTGATGGCAGAGGGAAACAGAATGAAGGGCAGCGCCATGCCGGTGAGAATGCCGTAGGTGGAAAAGGCTTCCGCGTCACCGAGGCCCGACATCTGCAGGCGGTTGGGAATCCAGACGGCCTCGGCACCTGCCAGAAGATTCAGGATCAGGCGGTTCCCCATGAGGGGAAGTGCCAGGGCCATAAGGGGCATGAAACAGGGGGTGGAAAGTCCGTCTGTCTGTTCTGGATTTTTTTCCTGCGGCGGAAACAGCACCAGACACAGCAGATTAAAGGACGCGGCCCCGATTTCCCCGATCAGATGCCCGTACACTGCCAGCCGCACGGTGATTTCCCGGCCTTCTGCCATCCATTTCCCTGCGATCAGGAATACCAGGCTCATGCGGACCACCTGTTCTGCCACCTGGGAAAAGGCAGGCACCCGGGATTTCTGTGTACCGTAGCAGTAGCCGTTGGCGCAGGCGTGGAAGGAAGCAAAGGGCAGGGAAAGCGCCATGACCGGAAGATAGGGACTGCACCGAGGCTCCATGAGGATGCGGACCGCGATCCAGTCCGGATACCGGCAGATGAGAAGGGTCAGAATGCCGGAGAGCGCCATGGACACGCAGAGACCGGTGCGGAACACGCGGCGTCCGTCCTTCATGTGGGCGGCGATATACTGGGAGAGGGCGGTCTGGATGGAACCGCCGCAGAGGGCGAGGCAGATACCGTAGACCGGATGTACCATATTGTAGATGCCAAGCCCTTCGGCTCCGATGGTGCGGGAAAGAAAAATACGGTAGAAAAAGCCCAGGAGGCGGCAGAGAAAGCCTGCGGCTGTCAGCAGCAGCGTGCCGGTGAGAAAGGCGCGCCTCTTGGGACTATGCATATCGGGAAAGCACCGCTGGCGCGCCTGCTGACTGGAAAGACCGGAATAAAAAGACATAAAAGCAGCCCCCGGCCGGAAATCTTATTACAGGATATGAGGTTCCTGCAGCAATCAGAACCGGCTTAAGGGGCTGCCTTTATTGCCTTGCATATTGAGGAGGCGCCGTTGGCGCGTCCGCTGATTCTGTGTGACCCGCGGCGGCGCACCACCGGTTTTTCGGATCTGTTTAATTCTTTACATAGCGTTCGACCAGAAGTCCGCTGTGGTAAGCCATAAGAAGCTGCTCCAGATCCGCAATCTTTTCCCGGAGCACAGCACCGGTGTCAGTGTCCCCTACCAGCTTTCTGCGGTCTGCGTGGCGGACGATGACGCTGTCAGAGTGGATATCGATCTCACGTTCAATGGCTGCCTCCGTGGATTCAAAGGGCTCCAGGGCAGACAGAATCAGACCGTAGGAGTTGTAGGTCAGGGTGTATCCGGCAATACCGGTCTCTTTCTGGTAAGCCTTGGAGAAGCCGCCGTCGATGACCAGGATCTTGCCGCCGCATTTGACCGGACTCTCGCCGTTCTTGGAGCGGACCGGAACGTGGCCGTTGATGATGTGGCTGCCGGTTTCCGGAAGGCCGAACTCAGCCAGGATGTGGTTGACCACGGTCTCATCTTCCAGATAGCGGTAGTATGGATTCTTCTTCTCAACATGGGTTTCCTTTTCAGCCAGAAAATAGCGCTCAAAGGTGGCCATCTTGTCCTTACCGAAAAGCGGTGAATCCTTGTTCAGCCAGATATACCACATGATATCCCGGCCGAGGCGTTTTTCACGCTCGGAGACACCCATGAAAGCCTTGCGGACGTAGCTTTCCAGAATGTCGTAGAGGGCTCTGCCGTGGAAGCAGGAACCGTTGATCTCAACCTCCTGGAAGCTTCCGTCTGCGTTTAACGGAATGCATCCGTGGTAGAGGAGGTTTCCGTTGTAGATCTTGTAGAGGCTTCCCTTGGCCAGCAGGAATCTGACATGCTGCTGGAGCTTTTCGCAGTTTAAGAAGGCTTTGCTTAAGCGGTCCATGATGTCGGCTTCGATCGGGGTGTAGGCGTAGGGATCCTTCGGGTCGATGGTCGGGAAGTTGTTGTCTAACAGGGTGTAGGTGTGGGGCACCAGATTGCCGTTCTCATCCGGCATGTCCAGGGTGATGGTGCCGTGCCCATAGTCGATGCGGTGCAGGAGATTCCGGTGTTCCATATGATATTCCGGATGCTCCTTGATGAGCTGGCCCTCGGCCTTGAACTGAATAATGGAGATGGCCTTGTGCATCTTTAAGTTGACTTCCACCTCGTACTGGTTCAGCTCATTGGTACTCTTTAATTTAAAGCAGGTACAGGGATCGTCCTTGTAGGTGTTTAAGGCGAAGGTGGCAAGGGGCAGCAGGTTGATGCCATAGCCGTCCTCTAAGATGTCCAGGTTTCCGTAGCGGGCACAGATACGGATGACATTGGCGATACAGCCGGGCTGACCTGCAGCGGCGCCCATCCACAGCACATCATGGTTGCCCCACTGGATGTCTACGGAATGGTAGTCCATGAGCTTGTCCATGATCTTGTGAGGACCCGGGCCTCGGTCGAAGATGTCACCTACAATATGCAAATGATCAATGACGAGACGCTGGATCAGCTGGCTCATGGCGATGATGCACTCCCGGCCGCGGCCGACATGGATGATGGTGTTGACGATGGCACTGTAATAGGAAGCTTTATCGACACTATCATCTTTTTCGGTGATCAGCTCCTCCAGAACGTAGGCAAAATCCGGCGGCATGGCTTTGCGGACCTTGGAACGGGTGTATTTGCTGGCTGCGCGTTTGCAGATCTCAATGAGGCGGTACAGGGTGATGCGGAACCACTCGTCCTTGTCCTCGGTTACCTTTAGGATCTGATCCATTTTTTCTCTCGGATAATAGATCAGTGTGGCAAGGGCGCGTTTGTCCTGATGGGACAGGGTATTTCCAAATACTTCGTTGACCTTGCGGCGCACGGATCCGGAACCGTTCTTCAGTACATGAGCGAACGCTTCATCCTCACCGTGAATGTCGGTCAGAAAATGTTCGGTTCCCTTCGGGAGGTTTAAGATCGCCTCCATGTTGATGACTTCGGTAGAAGCGGCAGCAATGGTCGGATACAGATCCGCAAGCCGCTCTAAATACCGGATTTCCGGGTAATTCATATAAACCCTCCTTGTGAAAGATCATAATATATGTTAAATTGATTATACCACAGATGCAGTAAAAAACCGGGTGTTCGATTGTACTTTTTCGGGAAATCGAGAAAAATTTTCATAAATTCTTCAATTCCTATTGAAATACTATGAAATAAATACTATAATATGCCTGTCATTAAGACAGGCTGACTGCGTTTTGCAGGCAGCTGGAAATCAACAGTGCAAATATTCCAGAAAGGTGGATTTATATATGAAGAAAACAATCTATTTGGATAATGCGGCAACAACCAAGACCAGACCGGAAGTCGTTGAGGCTATGCTTCCGTACTTTACTGAGTTTTACGGCAACCCGTCCTCTATCTACAGCTTCTCTGACGAGCCGAAGAAGGCAGTTGCGCACGGACGTGAGATCATTGCACAGTCCATCGGTGCAAAGACCAACGAGCTGTATTTTACCGGTGGCGGCAGCGAGTCCGACAACTGGGCATTGAAGGCAACCGCAGAGGCTTACAAGAGCAAGGGCAACCACATTATCACCAGCAAGATCGAGCATCATGCAATCCTGCATACCTGCGAGTGGCTGGAGAAGAACGGATTTGAGATTTCCTACATTGATGTAGATGAGAACGGTGTTCTGAAGTTAGATGAGTTAAAGAAGGCAATCCGCCCGACCACCATCCTCATCTCTGTTATGTTCGCAAACAACGAGATCGGAACCATTCAGCCGATCAAGGAGATCGGTCAGATCGCCAAAGAGCATGGTATTCTGTTCCACACCGATGCCGTTCAGGCATACGGACATGTGCCGATCAACGTAGATGAGTTAAACATCGACATGATGAGCGCCAGCGGCCACAAGATCAACGGACCGAAGGGCATTGGTTTCCTTTACATCCGCACCGGCGTGAAAATCCGTTCCTTCATCCATGGCGGCGCACAGGAGCGCAAACGCCGTGCAGGTACCGAGAATGTAACCGGCATTGTCGGCTTTGGCAAGGCAGCAGAGATCGCTGCAGCAAACATGGAAGCACGCACCAAATACGAGAGCGAACTGCGTGACTACCTGATGGATCGTGTGATCGCGGAGATTCCCTACGCACGAATCAACGGCGGCCGTGAGAACCGTCTCCCGAACAACGCAAACTTCTCCTTCCAGTTCATCGAGGGTGAGTCCATGCTGATCATGTTAGACGATAAGGGCATCTGCGGCTCCAGCGGTTCCGCATGTACCTCCGGTTCTCTGGATCCGTCTCATGTACTGCTTGCGATCGGCCTGCCTCACGAGATCGCTCATGGTTCCCTGCGTCTGACCTTAAGCGAGGAGACCACCAAAGAAGACATCGATTACACCGTAGATAACTTAAAGGCTATTGTCGCAAGACTGCGCAGCATGTCCCCGCTGTATGAGGATTTCATCAAGCATCAGGCAAAGTAATTGTTTCATAAGAAAAGGAGATAAACACTATGTATTCAGATAAAGTTATGGATCATTTCCAGCATCCGAGAAATGTCGGTGAGATTGAGAATGCCAGTGGTGTCGGCACTGTCGGCAACGCAAAGTGCGGCGATATCATGAGAATTTACCTGGACATCGATGACAATGGCATCATCCGGGACTGCAAGTTCAAGACCTTCGGCTGCGGCGCTGCAGTTGCAACCAGCAGCATGGCAACCGAGATGGTAAAGGGTAAATCCATTCAGGAAGCTCTGGAAGTAACCAACAAGGCCGTTATGGAGGCCCTTGACGGACTTCCGCCGGTAAAGGTACACTGTTCCTTACTGGCAGAGGAAGCAATTCACGCAGCTCTGTGGGATTACGCTGAGAAGAACGGCATCAAGATCGAGGGTCTGGAGAAGCCGAAGTCCGATATCAGCGAAGGCGAAGAGGAAGAAGAATATTGATTCAGTCAGAAAACAAAAAGAAAGTAGTAGTTGGAATGTCAGGCGGCGTCGATTCATCGGTTGCCGCCTGGCTTTTAAAACAGCAGGGGTATGACGTTATTGGCGTCACCATGCAGATCTGGCAGGATGAAGAGGAGACCACACAGCAGGAAAACGGAGGCTGCTGTGGTCTTTCTGCTGTTGATGATGCAAGACGCGTGGCCTGGCAGCTGGAGATTCCCTACTATGTCATGAACTTCAAAAAGGAGTTCAGAGACAATGTTATGGACTATTTTGTGGGCGAATATTTATGCGGGCGCACTCCGAACCCCTGCATTGCCTGCAACCGCTATGTGAAGTGGGAGTCCCTGTTAAAGCGAAGCCTTGATATCGGGGCAGATTATATTGCCACCGGTCATTACGCCCGGGTGGAAAAACTGCCAAATGGCAGATATGCCCTGAAGAAATCCGCTACGGCGGCAAAGGACCAGACCTACGCCCTGTATAACCTGACCCAGTCACAGCTTTCCCATACGCTGATGCCGGTAGGAGAATACACCAAAGATCAGATCCGCAAGATCGCGGAGGATATCGGCCTGCAGGTGGCCCACAAGGCGGACAGCCAGGAAATCTGTTTCATTCCGGACAATGACTATGCGGGATTTATAGAGCGAGAGGCAGAACATGTGCCGGGACCGGGAAATTTTGTCACGGCAGACGGCACGGTCATTGGACGCCATGCGGGCATCACTCACTACACCATTGGCCAGAGAAAGGGCCTGAATCTTGCCATGGGACACCCGGTATTCGTGACGGAGATCCGCCCGGAGACCAACGAGGTGGTCATCGGTGAGGCGGGAGATGTGTTCACGGACACCCTGGTCTGCAGCAAGTTAAACTGGATGGCTATTGACGGCCTGCATGGAGAACCCATGGAGGTAAGTGCCAAGATCCGTTACAGCCACAAGGGCGCTCCCTGCGTCATTGAGGAAATCGGAGAAGATCTGGTACAGTGCCGGTTCTCAGAGCCGGTCCGGGCTGTAACACCGGGCCAGGCAGTAGTATTTTACGATGGAGATTATGTCGTAGGAGGAGGAACCATCATCCGATGAAAAAAAGAAGTGTATGGTTTGGCGTGGCGGCAGCCGTGGCGCTTATGACAGCGGGCTGCCAGTCAAAATATGAGAAAATTGAAATTGAGAGCCATGCGGCCGGGATCAGTGAAAATAAGGCAGAACGGACCACAGAGTCATCACCGGTAGTGGGCACGGATGCACCAACCGCTGCGGTGGTCACAGTGGGAGCGAATGCTGCGCCAACGGATGCACCAACCACTGCGGCAGCCTCGGGAGCAGCATCAACCACGGCAGCCTCAGGAGCAGCAACAACAGTGGCGGTCTCAGGAGCAGCAACAACCGCGGCAGCCTCGGGAGCAGCAACAACTGCGGCAGCCTTGGAAACGGCATCAACGGCTGCGGTTGAGACAACCGCAGCGCAGAAAAACGCGCAGGCGGTGGCTGAGACAACGGCAGCAGCCAGCCGGAACAACCAGACCTGCGCTTCTGCTTCCCAGAGCGCAGGCGAGGTAGGACTGAACATGGACTGGAAGTATGCTTCCCTGTCTAAGATCAACAGCGGCAAAGCTGTATTGTACCGATCTGAGGCAGCGTCCCGCAAGAATAAAGTAGTCTGTGTCAATGCCGGTCACGGAACCAGCGGCGGCAGCAGCGTGAAGACTCAGTGCCATCCGGATGGAACCCCGAAGGTGACCAGCGGAACCACCAGCGCCGGAGCAACTACGGCGGTAGCGGTATCTGGCGGCATGACCTTTGCGGACGGAACCCCGGAGGCAAAGGTAACCCTGGCTATGGCAAAGATGCTGAAGGACAAGCTTCTGGCCCGCGGCTACGATGTGCTGATGATCCGCGAGAGCGATGATGTCCAATTGGACAACGTGGCCCGTACTGTGCTGGCCAACAATCTGGCAGACTGTCACATTGCCCTGCACTGGGATTCCACAAAGAGCAACAAGGGTGCCTTCTATATGAGCGTTCCGAATGTGGCTTCCTACCGTGCCATGGAGCCGGTGGCTTCCCATTGGCAGCAGCACAATGCCTTGGGCGAGAGCCTGGTAGCCGGACTGAAGGGTGCCGGTGTTAAGATATTTTCCGGCGGCAGCATGGAGATGGATCTGACCCAGACTTCCTACTCCACCATTCCGTCTGTTGACATCGAACTGGGAGACGGCGGTTCCGACCATTCCGCGGCAACGCTGGACAAACTGGGAACCGGTCTGGCAGACGGTGTGGACGCGTACTTTGGAAAGTAGGACGAGACCGCAGCCTGTGCAGGGCACAAATTGCGGCAGGTACATGAAAAACAGGATAAAACGGCATAAAATAGCAAAGAAATGGGGACAGAGATATTTACAATCAGCCATTTTTCGTGTATACTGATTAAGTTACTGCGGCAAAGTGTTACAGTGCCGGTAACGAATGGAGATATACCCAAGTGGCTGAAGGGTCCGCACTCGAAATGCGGTAGGTCGGGCAACCGGCGCGAGAGTTCAAATCTCTCTATCTCCGTAAAGCAACCGGAATTCCCCGGATCTCCGGGGGTTCCGGTTTTTTTCATTCATAGGTATGTTACCGCCAGGTGACATATCTGTTTTACAGGAAAGTGCGCCTGTAAACATGGTCCGGTACAACGGATCCCATTTTATTTCCACATGAGAGGAGAAATGTTATGAAAAAGAAATTTTTAACTGCTCTGGTATCTGCCAGCGTTGCAGCCCTGGCATTAAGCGGCTGCGGCAGCAAGACTTCCGAGAGCACCAC
Organism: Prevotella sp. P5-108; assembly: GCA_963645005.1. Lineage (GTDB taxonomy): Bacteria > Bacillota > Clostridia > Lachnospirales > Lachnospiraceae > Brotaphodocola. Next base: position 12,596 of record CAVIRL010000020.1, on the reverse strand, counting down.
AGCAACAGACCAGAATGGTGCAGCAGAGAGCACTGAGGCCGCAGCAGAAGACGGAGCAAAGAAGGTTCTGCGCTTCGGACAGGCGAACGCAGGTGAGGGCCTGGATATGCAGACCTCCACAAACTCCAGATCCGCATCCATCGCAGATGAGGTAACCGAGAGCCTGCTTCGTTTCGATGATGACAACAACGAGGAGCCGGTTCTGTTAACCGATTTCCCGACGGTTTCCGATGACGGTCTGACCTACAGCTTTGAGTTAAAGCAGGGCGTACACTTTACCAACGGCACCGAGCTGACCAGTAAGGATGTCAAGTTCACCTTCGAGCGTATGTTTACCCCGGCTACCGCTGCAAAGAGCACCGCTTACTTCAACATGATCCAGGGTGCTCAGGATATGCTGGCCGGCAATGCCACTGAGCTGTCCGGTTTTGAGGTTGTGGATGACTACCACTTCAACATCACTCTGGAATACCCATTTGCACCGTTCGTAAAGAATATCGGTACTTCCTACGCAGATATCTTCCCGGAGGATGCATGCACCGAGGCTGGCGAGAACTGGGGTCTTGGCACCAACCTGATCGGTACCGGTCCGTACAAGATTGCCGAGAACGATGACACCACCCAGGTTGTTCTTGTGAAGAACGAGGATTACCATGGCGGCGATGTAAACCTGGATGAGCTGGATATCATCTTCTACGATGACGACCAGACCAAGCTGATCGCATACGAGAACGGCGATATTGACCTGGCAGACTTAAATGCAAGCCTGTTAAGCCAGTACGAGACCAACTACGCAGATGAGATCACCGCTTATCATCCGCTGGGCACCTCCTTCATTTCCCTGAACTTAAATGACGAGTATTTAAGCAATGTGAACGTGAGAAAGGCGATTTCCCTGGCTATCAACCGTGAGGAGCTGGTAGACGCAGTATTAAACGGCGCTGGTATCCCGGCTACATCCTACTTAAACAACGGCATCCCGGGACACGATGATTCCCTTTCCGTATACGAGTATGATCCGGAGCAGGCAAAGGAGCTTCTGGCAGAGGCAGGCTACGCAGACGGCATCACCATCAGCTCTGAGGTTCGTCAGGCTGACCAGGCTGTATTCTCTGCAATTCAGGGTTACCTGTCTGAGGTTGGCATCAACATGGAGCTGACCGTGGTGGATAACGCAACCTACAACTCCGACAGAACTGCAGGAAAAATCCCGATGACCGGCACAACCTGGAACGCACTGTACCCGGATGGAGATTTCCAGATGTATAACTACTTCTACTCCAGCAAATCTGACGCCCAGGGCGTATTCTACAAGAACGATGAGTTTGACAAGCTTCTGGATGACGCAAGAAAGGCTACCGATGAGACCGAGCGCGCAGACATGTACAAAGAGGCGGACAAGATTCTGTCCCGCGATGATTATGCATGCATTCCGCTGTACTATCCACAGTCTCAGTTCATCGCAAAACCGTATGTAAAGAACTACAAGGTTGGCAACCTGATCTATCATTTCTGGAATGTGGATATTGATACCGCAGCACAGGAACAGTAAGTAGAATCTGAATTCACAAGGCCCGCAGCCTGGTGAAAACAAAAGCGCTCCGGCGCGTGGGGGGTCCGGCTTTCCGGACTCCCTTTTCTGTTCTAAAGACTTTCACAAAACAAAGGAGGAGATCGCTTGATCCGATATATCATAAAGCGGGCGGCCCTGGCTGTCGGCATCATTTTTTCCATCTCCCTGATCACATTCTTTATTCTGAACGTGATCCCGGGAGACCCGGTAGCGGCGATGCTGGGTGAGTTTGCAGATGCGGACAAGATCGCCCAGGTAAAGGCACAGATGGGACTCGACACCCCGCTTCCGGTTCAGTATTTCAACTGGCTGAAGGACCTTTTGCACGGAGACATGGGAACCAGTTATTTCCAGAAAAAACCGGTTATCACCCTGATCCTGCAGGCATTCCATTACACGGTTATCATGGCAACCGCAGCGTATATTGTGGCGCTGATCGTGGGCCTGACCACCGGCATTCTGGCGGCTGTTTACCACGACCGTCCGCTGGACCGCATTCTTATGAGCCTTTCTGCCCTGGGAATTTCCGCCCCGTCTTTCTGGGTAGCGATCATTCTCCAGATTTATGTAGGACTGCGTTTTGACATTTTTCCGGTATCCGGCGTAAAGAGTCCCATCGGCTATGTGCTGCCATCCGCGGCCCTGGGTGTGCGCTACGCGGCATCCATCGCCCGCATCACCCGCGCCAGCATGCTGGAGGTGACCGGACAGGACTTCGTCAAGACGGCTTACGCCAAGGGACTGTATTCCTGGCGCATTATCCTGATCCATATTTTCCAGAATGCTCTGGTGCCGATCATCACTGTGATCGGTACGGATATCGGCGCACTCCTGACCGGTTCCATGATCACCGAGAATGTATTTAACATTCCGGGGATCGGAAAGCTTCTGATCGATGCCATCCACCGCAGAGATATTCCGCTGGTGCAGGGCGGCGTCATCTATGTGGCAGCAATCTGTGTCCTGATCTACTTTATTGTAGATATTCTGTATGCGGTCATTAACCCGAACATCCGTCTGACGAAAGGAGAATAGCTGATGAGAAAAAAGAATTACTATTCCGAGAGCTTAAAGCTGTTCTGGAAAAACAAGCTGGCGGTGCTGTCCCTGCTGATCCTGGTGATCCTGACTGTGTCCGCGATCCTGGCGCCGGTTCTGACCCCGTACGATCCGAACAAGCAGGTGCTGGCAGACAAGCTGCTGTTCCCGAGCTCCGAGCATCTGTTTGGAACCGATGAATTCGGACGCGACATTCTGACCCGCTGTCTCTACGGCTGCCGGGTATCCTTAAGTGTCGGCCTTATCTCCCAGCTGATCGCCTCTGTGATCGGTTACTTCATGGGCGTGTGTGCCGGTTACTTTGGAAAGAAAGTGGATGATGTGATCTCGTTCCTGATCCAGGTATTTTCCAGTTTCCCGGCCCTGCTGTTTGCCATGGCCCTGATGTACGCGCTGGGGTCTGGCCTGATGAATCTGTATCTGACTCTTGGATTTTTATCCTGGGCCAACACCGCCCGCCTGATCCGCGGCACGGTACTGCAGCTGAAGGAGCAGGAATACATTCAGGCCTGCCGCATTGACGGCGGAAGCAGCCTGCGCATCATTTTAAAGCACTTATTCCCGAACTGCATCCCGATGCTGATCGTGTCCTGTACCCTGGGCATTCCGTCCGCAATCCTGACTGAGGCCAGCCTAAGCTACCTGGGCCTTGGCGTGCCGAGTCCGACTGCAAGCTGGGGGTCTATGATCTCCGGGGCCCAGACCTTCATCCGTACCAATACCTACTACAGCCTGTTTCCGGGACTCTGCATCATCCTCACCGTGATCGCCTTCAATACTCTGGGCGACGGTCTGCGGGATGTACTGGATCCGAAACTCCGCAAATAGAAAGGAAGATGACATGGAAAACGAAAACATTCTTATAATGAAAGATCTGGATGTCCGCCTGTTTACCGACCGCGGCGTGCTTCCGGTTATTGACCGTTTAAGTCTGAACCTGAAAGCGGGAGAAACTCTTGGCATTGTGGGTGAGAGCGGCTGCGGAAAGAGTATGCTGGCTTCTGCCATCATGGGACTGATCGCTCATCCGGGCAAGGTGACCGGGGGCAGTATTCAGTTTGAGGGTCAGGAACTGGTTGGCATGAAAAAGAAGGAGCTGCGCAAGATTCGCGGAACCGGCATCTCCATGATCTTCCAGGAGCCGATGACCAGCTTAAATCCGCTGATGACCTGCGGCCGTCAGATCGTGGAGACCATTACTTCCCATGAGAAGGTGAGCAGGGCGGAGGCGAAGGAACATACTCTTGCCATGATCCGTTCCGTTGGCATCTCCCGCCCGGAAAAGGTATTTTCCGAGGTTCCGGCTCAGCTTTCGGGTGGTATGCGCCAGCGTATCATGATCGCCATGGCACTGATCTGCCGACCAAGACTTCTGATCTGCGACGAGCCGACCACGGCACTGGACGTAACCGTGCAGGCCCAGATTCTGGGACTGATCCGCCGCCTGCAGAAGGAGACGGGCACGTCCGTTATCTTCATCAGCCACGATATGGGCGTTATCTCCCAGATGGCCGACCGGGTAGCCGTTATGTACGCAGGCCAGCTTGTCGAGTACGCGGAAGGTGAGAAGATCTTCACCGAGCCGAAGCACCCCTACACCCAGGGCCTGCAGGCTGCAATTCCGCGTCTGGATGAGGAGAAAGACACGCTGCTCAGCATTCCGGGCAATGTGCCGATGCTCTACGAACTGCCGAAGGGCTGCATTTTCTCTCCGCGCTGCGCCCATGCGACGGAGCGCTGCAAGGCAGAGAGGCCAGAGCTGGCGGAGAGTGACGGACATCGGGTCCGCTGCTTTTTATATGAAGAGAGAGGAGCCCAGGCATGAGTGAGACGATCCTTCAGGTAAAGAACTTAAAGAAATATTATATGGTGGGCAGAAAGGGTCTGTTCGGGGAAAAGGAATATGTCAGATCCGTGGACGGCGTCAGCTTTGAACTGCACCGCGGCGAGACCCTGGCCATTGTAGGCGAGAGTGGCTGCGGCAAATCCACCACTGTGAAATCCCTGCTCCGTGTGACGGAGCCGACTTCCGGAGAAGTCATTTTAAAGGGACAGGATTTCCTGAAATTAAAGGGCGAGGAACTGAAAAAAGCCCGCCGCAATATCAAGATGATCTTCCAGGATCCCTACAGCTCCCTCAATCCGCGTATGACGGTGCGGGATATCATCGGGGAACCGGCAGACATTGAGCACTGCTGCAAAACAGAAGAGGAGCGCGAGAAGCTGATCCTGGACACCATGGAGATGGTGGGACTGAACAAGGATTTCGCAGACCGCTACCCTCACGAGTTTTCCGGCGGACAGCGTCAGCGAATCGGCATTGCCCGGGCCATCATCTTAAAGCCGGAGATCATCATCTGCGATGAGCCGGTATCCGCGCTGGATGTATCCGTGCAGGCGAAGATCATCAATCTGTTGAAGGAGCTTCAGCAGAAGCTGAACATTTCCTACATTTTCATCTCCCACGATCTGGGCGTAGTCAAGCACATCGCGAACCGCGTGATGGTTATGTACCGCGGCCATGTGGTGGAAGAGGGAACGCGGGATGAGATTTTCTCTCATCCGAAGCATGATTACACGAAGCTGCTCCTGAGCAGTATTCCGAAGATTGGAGAAAAAATGGATTTTGAAGCATTTGATTCTTCGTACCAGGCTTGCTATGATGAACTGGACAAAGAAAATGGCTGATTGCCGGTGCCTGCACAACGTGCGGCCGGGAATGGCAAGGCTGTTTGAAAGTGGAAGAAAAACGGAGGAGGCAATTTATGAAACTGGACAGAAGCCAGATTGAAGCGGATTTCCGTGCCCTGATCGGACCGCTGTGTGACGCAGTGGGACCTTCCGGGTTCGAGGATGAAGTGGCAGATCTGTTAAGAAACGAGCTGTCAGATTGTGATGTGGAGCTTTCTGACGATGTGATGGGCAACCTCATCGCGTACAAGAAGGGAAATAAGAAGGGCAGCGTGCTCATCGCAGCTCATATGGATGAGATCGGACTCATTATCCGCCATATCGACAGCAAAGGATTTTTATGGGTAGAGACGCTGGGCGGCATCGCACCGCAGCAGTTTTTCGGCAAGCATGTGATCATCAAGACCGAGACCGGCCATGTGGACGGCATTGTGCAGTCCCTGCATCCGGGACGTCCGGACCGCTGCTCTGAAATGCCGAAATCCGCACAGGAGTTTTACATTGAAGTGGGCGCGGAGAGCCGCGAGGAAGTATATGAGATGGGAATCGAGGAGGGCAATTCCGTTTCCATCTGCTATCCGGTGATTTTCCTCGGAAAGCACCGGGTAGGCGCAAAGGCACTGGATGACCGGGCACTGGTATTTATCCTGTTAGAGGTGTTAAAGCTCTTAAAGGATGATGCAGATGTGCCGGATATCTACGGCCTGTTTTCCACCCAGGAAGAGGTGGGAGCCCGCGGTGCCATTGCGGCAGCCACCCGCTTAAAACCGGATGTAGCATTAGCCCTGGATATGAGCCTGGCTGTGGATATTCCGGGTGTTTCCGAGAGCCGCTACATCAATGAGCTGGGCCGCGGCACCTCCATCAAGGTGATGGATAAGCTGAGCTCCGGCGTGGGCGGCATCCTGGCAAACCGGGAGCTTGTCCGGGAGATGAAGCAGATCGCAAAGGCCCACGGTATTCCCTACCAGATTGAGGCTTACGCGGCAGGAGCCACCGACGCAAGCTTTATGCAGACCTTAAACGGCGGTATCAGGAGCGGCGGCATCCAGATCCCAATGCGTTATGTGCATTCCTATGAGGTCTGCGATATCCGCGACGTGGTGGACAGCGTAGAACTGCTTTACTGGTATGTAAAGGACGCGCAGATCTGAAAAACACACAATACAATAAAGGAGAACGAAGTTATGAGCATCAGAGTTGGTATTTTAGGTTACGGCAACTTAGGCAGAGGCGTTGAGAGCGCCATCGCCCAGAACGATGACATGGAGCTGAAGGCAGTCTTCACCCGCAGAAATCCGGAGAGTGTAAAGGTCCGCACCGCCGGTGTAAAGGTTCTGCAGGCAGATGAGCTGTCTCATATGCAGGACGAACTGGATGTGCTGATCCTCTGCGGCGGCAGCGCCACCGATCTTCCGGTTCAGACTCCGCAGTACGCTTCCATGTACAATGTAGTAGACAGCTTCGATACCCACGCAAGAATTCCGGAGCATTTTGCAGCAGTTGACGCGGCAGCAAAGAAGGCAGGCAAGGTCAGCCTCATTTCCTGCGGCTGGGATCCGGGCATGTTCTCCTTAAACCGCCTGTACGCAAACTGCGTGCTTCCGGAGGGCAAGGATTATACCTTCTGGGGTAAGGGCGTAAGCCAGGGACATTCTGACGCTGTCCGCCGCATCGAGGGCGTAAAGGACTGCAGACAGGACACCATTCCTGTGGAAAAGGCGGTAGAGGCTGTCAGAAGCGGTTCCAATCCGGAGCTGACCACCAGAGAGAAACACACCAGAGAGTGCTTTGTGGTAGCTGAGGAAGGCGCAGACCTGGCTAAGATCGAGAACGAGATCAAGACCATGCCGAACTACTTCTCCGATTACGACACCACCGTTCATTTCATCACCGAGGAGGAGATGAAGCGTGACCACAGCGGACTGCCGCACGGCGGTATGGTCATCCGCACCGGCGTGACCGGAATGGAGAAAGAGCACAAGCATGTGATCGAGTACAGCTTAAAGCTGGATTCCAACCCGGAGTTTACCGGTTCTGTTATCGTAGCTTACGCAAGAGCAGTCAGCCGCATGAACAAAGAGGGCATGAGCGGATGCAAGACCGTATTTGATATCGCACCGGCTTACCTGTCCCCGAAGAGCGCAGAAGAGCTGAGGGCGCATATGCTGTAAAAAAATTTAGGAGCGAAACTAATAAAGGTCCGGAAATGAAAGAGGCCGTCTTCCTATATTTTCACATATCGTTGTTTGCTTGCTTTCGCTAACACGCGTTCGCCTGTGTCGGATTAACATCCGCCCCATTCGGACGCGTGTGCTCAAGATGCAAACAACCTGATATGTTGAAAATACCGGAAGGCGGTCTCATTCATTTCCTGCTGTATTGGCTTCGCTAAGAGATGGATAAACGATCATTTATTATTATCGCAGAAATGCCAGTACAGCAGAAGGTCAGCGGATGCTATACAGAAGCGCAGGCACGTTGGAATTTGTTTCGTGAGCGAGCATAGCGTCTCCCCGGAGACCCTTGTCTGAGCACGCAATGCGTGCGAGTTTGGGTCGCAGGGGAGACAATAAGCGGCGCAGTGAACGAAACATAAAATTCCATTGTGCCTGCGCTTCTGTATAGCATCCGCTGACCTTCGGACCTTACTGCATTTTGTAAGATAAATTGTTATTTTTCGTATGGAGAGTGGAAAATGGTGCTCTTGACGGCTGAATGGTTATAGTGTAAGTTAGTAGGGTATGAATTGACTGTGAAGCAATGATAGAGGAGGAGACCCATGATTAAGCTGGTGGTATCAGATATTGACGGGACTTTGCTGGAGGATGGCGGGCATGAGCTGAATCCGGAGCTGTTTGAGGTGATTTTGAAGCTTCGGGAGCAGGGCATGCAGTTTGCGGCGGCGAGTGGAAGACAGTGGGCGAGCATTGAGCAGGTATTTGACCCGATCAAGGAGAAGATTTTCTATTTGTCGGACAATGGCGCTTATGTGGGCTGTCATGGCCGTCAGCTGTTTGTGAATCCCATTGATCGTCCGCTGGTGGAAGAGCTGGTGAAGGATATCCGCAAGGCGGGCCTTACCGTCATGGTGGGCGGACCGGATGTGGCTTATATGGAAAAACCGGATCCGGAGTTTGAGGACTGGATTTTAAACGGATATAAATTCCGGGCAAAGAGCGTGGAGGATGTGCTGGCGGTGGATGACTGGTTTATCAAGGTGTCTGCCTACCGGAAAACAGACATTGAAGCCCATACGAAGGAACTGCGTGAGAAATATGGCAGTCGTCTGAAAATGACCATTTCCGGAGATATGTGGCTGGACTGCATGGCAACCGGCATTAACAAAGGCGAGGCTGTGAAGCTGCTGCAGGAGAGCCTGGAGATTCTTCCGGAGGAGACCATCGCCTTTGGCGACCAGTTAAACGATATCGAGATGCTGGGCCGGGCTTATTACAGCTTTGCCATCGGCAACGCAAGACCGGAGGTAAAGGAAGCAGCACGGTTTGAGGCCGACACCAATGTGCGGGACGGTGTGCTGAAAATTCTGAAGCTGCTGGTGTGAGAACAGCAATGCGGTTGTAAAAATGCGGGTAACTGAGAAAAGGATCTGACAAAATATGGAAAAGAGACTGGTATGCCCCAACTGCGGGGAACCATTTGAGATAGATGAAAAGGGCTACGCCGCTATTGCAAGGCAGGTGCGGGATAAGGAGTTTAAGGAAGAACTGGCCCGCCAGCAGGCATCTCTGGAGGCAGAGAAGAGGACTGCTTTGGACCTGGCAAAGTCCCAGACGGCGGAAACCTACGAGAAGCAGCTTGCAGCGAAGGAGGCGGAGATTCTGAAGCTCAAAGCCCAGGGCGAGCAGGCAGGGAAAGAGCAGGAACTGGCGGTGGCGAAAGCGGAAGCGGTCCTGAAAGAGCAGCTGCAGGAGAAAATCCAGTGTCAGCAGGCAGAGCTCACAGAACTGAAAGCCCAGACGGAGCTCACGAAAAGACAGGCTGAACTGGCGGAAAAGCAGGCAGTTCAGCAGGAGAAGACCCTGAGAGAAAGCCTGGATGCGCAGCTAAAGCAACAGAGGGAAAGCTTCGACATGCAGCTGAAACAGCAGCAGGCTTCCATGGCAGAGTTGAAAGAGCGCTACGAAGCACAACTGAAGCAGCAGGAACGGTCCATGAAGGAACGCTATGAGGCGGAGCGTCAGCTGGAGGAGAAGGCGGTCAAGGAGCGTTACGAGATCCAACTGAAAGACAAGGACGAGATGATCGAGTACTACCGCGACCTAAAGGCGAAGCAGTCCACGAAGATGGTGGGGGAGACGCTGGAGCAGCACTGTGAGGTCTCCTTCAACCAGGTGCGGGCCATCGGTTTCCAGAATGCTTACTTTGAGAAGGACAATGAGGTGTCCAGAAGCGGCAGCAAGGGCGATTACATTTTCCGGGATTATGACAAGAACGGCCTGGAGTACATCTCCATTATGTTTGAGATGAAGAATGAGAATGAGACCACGGCTACCAAGCATAAAAACGCGGATTTCCTCAAAGAGCTGGACAAAGACCGCCGGGAGAAGGGCTGTGAGTACGCGGTGCTGGTGACGCTTCTGGAGGCGGACAACGACTATTACAACACGGGTATCGTGGATATGTCCCACAAGTATCCGAAAATGTATGTGATCCGCCCTCAGTTCTTTATTCAGATCATCACCATTCTGCGCAATGCCGCCATGAACTCCCTGCAGTATAAGCGGGAACTGGAGACGGTGCGCAACCAGAACCTGGATATCACCCATTTCGAGGAGAAGCTTCTGGATTTTAAGGATAAGTTCGGCCGCAATTACACGCTGGCCAGCGACCGGTTCCAGAAGGCTATTGATGAGATCGACAAGACCATCGACCATCTGCAGAAGGTGAAGGATAATCTGCTGGCATCGGAGAATAATCTGCGTCTGGCCAGCAACAAGCTGGATGATCTGACCATCAAGAAGCTGACCTGGAAGAACCCGACCATGCAGGAGAAGTTTGCAAAGGCGCAGGCAGCAGGACAATGGACGAAGAATCCGGATCAGGAAGAAGCCGGGCAGGATGCAGAGTAAAAGGG
>CAVIRL010000020.1:0-2081 GCA_963645005.1 Prevotella sp. P5-108 | reverse complement strand
ATGCAGAGTAACAGGGTGACCGTGAAGGGGACAGCACAGCTAAAAAAAGACAGATGGAACATCAGGATTGAAAGAATGAAAAATCAAAGAACAGAAACAAAGAAACGGACATGGGGCCCTCGGACAGCTGTTCTGGCGCTTTTTGCCGCGTTTCAGATCATGCTCCTCACCGCCTGCAGTGTTAATATTCCCATGGTGTCGGACAGCTCTGACACGGAAGGCTACACGGACGCCCAGACCATGCTCATCATTGCTACGGAGCGCAACCGTTACCGCCAGGTCTACACGGATCAGATCTGGAATGTGGAGGTCAGCGATGACAAGACTTCGTTCCAGTCTTATCTGCTGGAGCAGATCCGCACATTCTTAAGTGAGGTAAAGTCCATGAACCTGCTGGCAGACGAGCAGGGTCTGACTCTGACCAGCCAGGAGCGGGAGCAGTTGAAACAACTGGCGGATGACTACTATAATTCCCTGACGGATGCGGATAAGGCTTATACCAGGGCATCCCGAGACGATGTATACACGATGTATGAGGCTTATCACCGGGCTAATAAGCTGGTGGACGAGCTGACCAAAGATGTAAGCCTGGAAATCAGCGACAGCGAAGCCCGTGTAATCCGGGTGCAGGAGATTGTGGTCAGCGACGAAGCAAAGGCACAGGAGCTTTATGAGAAGACTGCTGGCGAGGAGGCTGATTTTGCGGCCACAGCCAGAAAAGAATCCGAAAATCCGGATATTGAGATATCCATTGGACGGGGCGAGCGGGATTCCGCTTATGAGGACCCGGTTTTTGCACTGGAAAGCGGACAGATCACAGAGCCATTTTCCTGGCAGGGAAAGTGGTATATTGTGAAATGTGTGAATGACTTTGATGAAGGCGCAACGCTGGAGCGCAAGACCAATATGGCCCTGCTGCGGAAAAATCAGGCATTCCGGAGCATTTATGATTCCTTTGAGGAGGAACACAAGGTGGAGATTGACGGAGCAATCTGGAGCAAGGTGTCCTTAAGGGACGGAGCCGACTGTACCACGTCTGATTTCTTTGAGCGGTATCATGAGGTGATGGGGGAGTAGGAAGCGTGTCAGGAAGCGACAGGCACAGTACCCCGAACCAATATTGGACGGTACATCGTATGGCGCAAACCGGAGCGGGCGGCCAAAAAGGGGGATTTGCGGATGATCGCATTAAAGATAGAAGATTTGAAAACATTTACCGCACAGCTTTTTATGGGGGAGACCTTTGACCACTGGCTGGTGCGGGAGGTGAATATTGTTACCTTCAACAGCTTTACCATAGACGGGCGGATCCGTCAGGGCTATTATTCCGATGAGGAACTGGAGGCGAACCGCATTGAGGAGCTTTCTTCCTGGAAGTCCCTGAGACCCTTCTGCTATTCTCTGATCAAGGGAAAGAAACTGCCGGAAAGCTTCCGGATCACCATGCAGCTCTCACCGGAGGAAAATGAGAAGCTCATCCGCCGGGTGAAACCGGATTTTCCGGCGGACCAGGTGGCGGCCCTGTACTTAAACATTCGCTACGAGAACCATGCGGCAGCCTGTGTGACCGGAACTTCCTTAAAAGTGTTTACTCTGGACAAGCAGATCGAGCAGGAGTGGGATGAGACGGTGCGCCGATATCTGAGAAAACTGCAGATTCCGTATGTGGAGGCATAAAGAAACGGAACATTCCGGGCAGAAAAAATAAAATATTTCTAAATTATCAGCACTCAATACAAATGAGTGCTGATTTTTATTGACTTTTCGATTTTGAGGTATTAAAATACCGATAGGTAACTCAGAAGGCGGTCCTTGAGGCCGGCTTTCAATTCTGAATCGAAAAGGAGTAATGCATTATGAGCAAAACAGGTAATTTATCCATAAACAGTGAAAATATATTCCCAATCATCAAGAAGTGGTTGTATTCTGACCACGATATCTTTTACCGTGAGCTGGTTTCCAACGGCTGCGATGCCATCACCAAGTTAAAGAAGCTGGAGCTGATGGGCGAGTACACCAGGCCAGATGACATGGAGTACAAGGTACAGGTTACCGTAAACCCGGATGATAAGACCATTGCC
>CAVIRL010000019.1:6705-25655 GCA_963645005.1 Prevotella sp. P5-108 | reverse complement strand
GGTTAATATAAATACAAATAAATATAAATAAATACGACAATATAAAATAAATATGAATAAATAAGATTAAATAAGTTTAAATAAGGAGATGCCTATGAGGGGAGAAAATCCATTCACGTTGACATTCGGACAGAAGCCAACAGAATTTATATCCAGAACGGATCAGATTGGGAAAATTATCCAGACCTTTGATATGGAGATTCCGTCAAGCAAGGTCTATATGATTGCCGGTGTGCGGGGATCCGGGAAGACGGTTTCCCTTGCGGAAATTTCAGAACATTACGAATCTGAGGATGACTGGATTGTTTTGAATCTGAGTGCAGATGTTGATATCATAGCAGGGGCAGTCTCGGAGATTAACCGGACGTCCGGGCTGCAGAACCTGAATCTGGAATTGAATGTCAATTTTGAAATTGCAGGGATTGTGGTGAATCAGAATAAGGAAACGCTGGAAAAAGAAGCCATGCTTCGCAGCATTCTTGAAAAACTGAAGGAGAAAGGAAAAAAGGTTTTATTTATCATTGATGAGATTGTAAATAACGAATATGTAAAGCTGTTTGCCAGCAATTTTCAGATTTATATTACGAAAAATTATCCGGTGTATCTTGTCATGGCAGGGCTTTATGATAATATTAGTAATCTGCAGAATGAGAAGAGCCTGACCTTTTTGTATCGTGCACCGAAAATTTTCCTGGAACCGCTGAGTATTCCGGCGATGACCACCAGCTACCGCACGGTGTTTCAGATCCCGGCAGAAGAAGCGGTAGCTATGGCACGGCTGACTAAGGGATATCCGTTTGCGTTCCAGATTCTGGGATATCTGAAATGGGAGATGAATACAGAGGTGGAAAATCTGCTTCCGAAATTTGATGAGGAATTGACCATATACGCATATGAGAAAATCTGGAGCGGGCTTTCTGAACTGGACCGGAAAATTGTGTATGTGATATCTCTGGGACTTCATAAGACCTGCGGCATCCGTGAACGCCTTTCCATCTCACCGCAGCTTCTGAATCTTTACCGGAAGCGTCTGATGGAGCGTGGTGTCGTGGATGGATCGAAACGAGGGGAATTGACGCTGGCTTTGCCGCGTTTTGAGGAATATATCGGGATGTATTGTGAGGTTAAAGTGGATTAACCGATTAAGGCTTTGTGGAGCGTTTGTAATTCCTTTTTTGTCTTGCAAAGGAAGATTTTGAGGGCTATACTAAGACTGATATGTTATTTTTCGGGACTACAGGTAATTACAAAAACCGAGGAAAGTCTGCGCATGGAGGGAAAATGGTGGAGAACAGTACAGATTTGCTTGCTATATTTGATGCTCTTGCAGATGCATATACCAATGTTCTTCTGATCGATGCGGATGCATCCCTGATCAGGGTTTTGAAGATGAATGGTTATGTAAATGCACTTTTTAATAAAAGCTGGGATGCATTTTATGATTTTGATGATATCAAAAATCAATATGTGCGTCAGAGGGTTCATCCGAAGGATCAGGAGATGATGGATCGGGCGCTCAGCCTTGAAACCATCACGGAAAAAATTGCCTCCGACAAGGTATATAAAGGAAACTATCTGGTTCAGGAAAATGGGGAACCTCACTATTACCAGTTCAAATTTGTAAAGCTGCCAAATATCAAGTATATCATCGGCGGTTTCCAGAATACAGACGAAATTGTCGAAAATGAGATCGCGCAGAGAAAACAGCAGGAGGAACAGCTTGCTATCTTTGATATCCTTTCCAGAAACTACAGGAATGTTTATCGTGCCAATATCAATGATGGAACGGCAAAAATCCTGAAGGTGGCCGGTGATTACGACATGCAGGAGATACAGAGGCTGAAGGATCGGGTGTTCCCGTATGAAAGTGTTCTGAGTCACTGGATTGAAAAAAGAGTCCATGAGGAGGATAAGGAGCGGCTGCGTCAGCAGCTGGGTGTGGCGAACCTGCGCAAGGTGCTGTCCGTCCAGGAGGAATATACGGGAACCTATCGCAGCATGGATGGTGGAAAAATGCACCATTATCAGTTCTATGTGGCGAAAATGGATGATGAGGGGAACGTGATCGCGGGCTTTCAGTTTATTGATGATATCATCCAAAAACATCTTGCTCAGGAACGGGAAAAGCAGGAGAAGGAAGAGGCGTATCAGCGTGAGCTGAAAAAACAATTGCAGGTCATCAATGCCCTTGGAAGTGAATATAAATCGCTTTATCTGATAGACAGTGAAAAAAATACATGGAGTATATTTAAAACGGATGGAAGCATGCTGATCCAGAATGCCCTTGACCGTGCTTCTGTTTCAGATAACTACGATGAGGCGATCCGCATTTATATTAAAAGCTTTGTTGCGGAGGAGGACCGGGAGTACTTTCTGAAGCATGCAAATTTAAAGAGCCTGCTGGCGGAAACTCCGGAGGTTGGGATTTATTCTCTGAACTATGACCGTATCGTTGGGGACGGACAGCAGCACTGGCAGGCGAATACAGCAAAGTTTACTGCAGATGACGGAAAAGTATATCTGGTTATTGGCTTCCGTGATGTGCATGATATCGTGGAAAAGCAGATCAGTCAGGAAAATGCTCTGCGGGATGCTTTGCTTCTGGCGAATCGTGCCAGCCGGGCCAAGACCACTTTTTTGAGCAATATGTCCCATGATATACGAACTCCGATGAACGCCATTATCGGTTTTACGTCTCTGGCGCAGATGCATCTGGATCAGAAGGAGCTTGTGGCAGATTATCTGGCCAAGATCGAGACATCCAGTGCGCATCTGCTGAGCCTGATCAACGATGTCCTGGACATGAGCCGCATCGAGAGCGGAAGTGTCAAACTGGATGAAAAGCCTGTGCATGTGCCGAAGCTTTTGCGTGATCTGAGCAGCATGATCCAGGGGTTGGCAGATTCCAGACAGCAGAATCTGCATATTGATATCCGGAATGTTCAAAACGAGGATATCATCATCGATAAATTGCGCCTGAATCAGGTTTTGCTCAATGTGATCAGCAATGCCATAAAGTTTACGCCGGTGGGAGGAGATATAATCATCCGCCTCTCAGAGAGACCATGCCTACGCAAGGGATATGCGACCTTTGAGTTTACCGTCAGGGATAATGGGATCGGTATGTCAGAGCAGTTTGTAGGCCGCGTGTTTGATACGTTTGCCCGGGAACATTCCTCTACCGTCAGCGGTATCCAGGGCACTGGACTCGGAATGGCCATCACGAAAAATATTGTGGAAATGATGGGCGGACAGATCACGGTGGAAAGTCATGAAGGTGAGGGGACGCAATTCAATATCACCCTGGACGTGAAGCTGGCGGGCCATTCGCAGCAGGGCGGATCGGCACCGGAACGGGATGCTGTGAGTGACCCGGATCAGGATATCAATACAGCTCAAACCGTAAGCGGCAAGCGCCCGAGCCATGATCACAGAGGCAAGAGAATCCTGCTGGTAGAGGATAATGAACTGAACCGTGAGATCGCAACGGCGATCCTGGGGGAAGAAGGTCTGGCCGTTGACTGTGCGGAGGATGGGATCGAAGCGGTCAATATCATCAGCCAGGCACCGGAGGATCAGTATGATCTCATTTTCATGGATATCCAGATGCCGAAGATGGATGGATATACTGCAACCAGGGAAATCCGCACACTGAGAAACAACCGAAAGGCCAACATCCCGATCATCGCCATGACAGCCAATGCATTTGACGAAGACAGAAAGAAAGCTCTGGAGGCCGGAATGAACGGGCATATTTCAAAGCCGGTCAGCATGGATGTGATCGCCCGAACATTGGATGAAATATTTGCAGAAAAAGACTGATCTTTCAGGAGTGAATGATGACAGCTAACGAAGTTAACCGGAAAACCGTTCCGCCCGCAGCGCAGAGCTCCTCCATCCGCAGCTCTATCCGAAAAAAGATCCTGACGCTGTCGGCCGTGATCGTCCTGCCGTTTCTGATCCTGTCGGCCGTGCTTCTGGTCAGCATGAGCGGTTACCGCAGATCCTACGAGGAGATTGTCCGCAACATTGCGGTGGCCAACGACTACAACCTGAATTTTAAGGAAGAGATGGATGAGAGTCTCTACAAGCTGGTGGTGGGCTACATTGATTATGAACATATCGGAGATGACCCGTCGCTGCAGGATCCGTATCAGATGATCCGGGAACTGAGAACAGAGTTTACGAAGCTGCGGGATGTGACTACGGAGCAGGAGAGCCGCTGGTGGCTGGAAAGCCTGCTGCGAAACATGGATACCCTGGAAAAGAGGGTGGATGATATTCTCTTAAATATCCGGATCGGCGGGCGGTATGATGAAAACATCCGGGAACTGGACAATAATATTTATATTCTGACAGAACTGATCCAGGATAATATCCAGTATTATATTTACTATCAGATCCGTGCCATGGAGACAGTGACCGGAGCCTTAAACCAGCGGATCCGGCAGTTTGTCATGGTCTGCTCCGTTCTTGTCCTGGTGCTGCTTCTGGTTACAGTGGCAGTCGTATATCTGATCACAGCGAGCATTCTGCGGCCTCTTCAGATCCTGCATGACACCATGCAGAAGATCTCCGCCGGGGATTTCAGTGCCAGGGCTCAGGTCAGCTCCGGGGACGAGCTGGAGGTACTGGCAGACGGCTTTAACACCATGACCGGAGATATGCAGGGCATGATCGATCAGATCAAGGAGGATGAGCAGAAGATGCGCCGACTGGATCTGCGGCTTCTGCAGGAGCAGATCAACCCGCATTTCCTGTACAATACGCTGGATACCATTGTGTGGCTGATCGAGGGAAACAAGCCCGATGATGCGGTCAGCATGGTCGTGACCCTGTCGGATTTCTTCCGTCTGGTGCTCAGCAAGGGCAGGGAGTTTATCTCCATCCGGGAGGAAGAACGCCACATCCGCAGCTATCTGGAAATTCAGGAGATGCGCTACCGCGACATTCTGGAGTATGAGATCTGTCTGGAGCCGGAGCTGTATCATTATGAGATCCCGAAGCTGACACTGCAGCCGCTGGTGGAGAATGCCCTTTACCATGGCATCAAGTACAAACGGGAGAAGGGCTGCATCTGCGTCAGCGGGCATCAGGAGGAAGAAACCCTGATCCTTGTGGTGGAGGATGATGGTGTGGGCATGACACCGGAGGAGCTTTCCCAGCTTCGGGAGGAGATCCGGCGTCCCTGCCGCGAGACGGAAAAAGGATTTGGCCTGGCTAATGTCAATGAGCGTATCCGCATGTATTTCGGGGCGGAATACGGCATGGAAATCCGATCAGAAAAAGGAAAGGGAACCCGTGTCACCGTCACGATCCCGGCAAGGAGGAGTGAACACCATGTGGAATAAAATGAACTGGTGCAGTGCCCGGAAGCAGCGGCATGCACCGCGCCGGCCCGGAATACTGCTGGCAGCAGTGGCTGTGGCATTTCTTCTGGCAATTGGAACACTGACCGGCTGCGGCCTGTCTTCCGGAAAAGGAAGCAGTGCAGAGAATACAGCAGAGAACGCGGAATCAGCAAAGCGCACCGGTTCGGCCTTTGGGGAGAACTCCGGAATTGAAGGTGAAAACAGCGGTGCGGCAGCAGCAGAAAATCTGATCGTGGTGGGGGTATCCCAGGTGGGAAGCGAGTCGGTGTTCCGCACTGCCAACACGGAATCCTTGCAGCGGACATTTACCCGGGACAACGGCTACTTTCTGATCTTTGATAATGCCAGGCAGAAGCAGGAAAATCAGATCAAGGCGCTGCGAAACTTCATTTCCCAGCGGGTAGACTACATTGTGCTGTCACCGCTGACGGAGGAGGGCTGGGACACGGTACTTCTGGAGGCGAAGGAGGCAGACATTCCGGTGATCCTGATTGACCGCCGGGTGGATGTGGAGGATGAATCTCTGTATACGGCCTGGGTCGGCTCGGATTTCTACCAGGAAGGAAGAGAGGCAGGCCGGATCCTGGAGGATACGCTGGCGCGGGAGCATCGGGAGGATGAGACGGTCCGTATCGTGATACTCCGGGGTACGGATGGCTCCACGGCTGCCATCGGACGGTCCCGGGGCTTTGAGGAGATTGCCGCCCAGCATGAGAACTGGCTGCTGGTAGAAAGCGCCGATGCGGAATTTACCACGGCCAAGGGCAAGGAAGTCATGAAACGGATGCTAAAGCAGTACAGCGACATCAACGTGGTGATCAGCCAGAATGACGATATGACCTTCGGCGCCCTGGAGGCGATGAAGGAAGCCGGGGTAAAGGCAGGGAAGAACGGGGACATCCGCGTGATCTCCTTTGATGCCACCCGCAGCGCCCTGGAGCTGGTGCAGCAGGGAATCATCACGGCAGATATTGAGTGCAATCCGGATCAGGGCATCTATGTGGATGAACTGATCAGCAGGATGCGGGAAGGAAAACCGGCACCGAAGCTGACCTTTGTGCCGGAGACCGTGTATACAAAAGAAAATGTGACAGAGGCGCTTAAGAACCGTGCCTACTGATGAGCCACGCAGCATGCGGGAAGTCTCAAACGAGATGAACCAGCGGCAGCGATCGAGCGTGTGACTGCGGAAAAAGGGGGATAAGAATGCTGAAGGTATTTCTGGTAGAGGATGAGAGTGTCATAAGAGAAGGCTTTCGGGATAAGATTCCCTGGGAGCAGTATGGATTTGAACTGGTGGGAGAGGCCGGGGACGGCGAGATGGCCCTTCCCATGATCCGAAAGGTAAAACCGGATCTTCTGATCACGGATATCAAGATGCCCTTCATGGATGGGCTTTCTTTGAGTGAGATCGTAAAGGAAGAGCTGCCGAAGACGCGGATCATCATCATCAGCGGGTATGATGATTTTGAGTATGCAAGACAGGCCATCAAGATCGGGGTGGACCAGTACCTGTTAAAGCCGGTTACCCGGCTGGCGCTGCGGGGCGTGCTCATGGAATTAAAGGAAAAGATTGAGCAGGAGACGGAAACAAGGGATTATCAGGATCAGTACCGGGAAGAGGTGCGGGAGTTTGAGCAGTTCCCGCTGCGCCGGTTTTTTGAGCGCCTTCTGGACGGGCGGCTTTCCGCCAAGGAAATCTATGAGGAGGAGGCGGCACTGTCACTGGATCTGTCCGCAGGCTGCTACAGCCTTCTGCTGTTTACCGTGTACGGACGCAAAAAGGCAGATGCGGCGAAGAGCGAGCAATGCCAGGAGGAGCTGTTCCATTTCTTTCTGCGGCATCCCCAGTACACGCTGTTCCGCTTAAATGTCAGCAGCTACGGTGTGCTGATCCGGGGCGAGGCATCCCATATGGAGCTGCTGACGGAGCAGGCCTTCCGCTGTTTTGAGGAGGTCTGCGGACATACGGAAAACCGCATTTTGTGGTATGCGGCAGTGGGGTCGCCGGTGGAGCGCTTAAGCCTTCTGCCGGAATGCTACCGGGAGGCGAACCATTCCTTTGCGTACCGTTTCATCCTGCCGGATCAGCACATTCTGTCCAGGGAAACGCTGGGCACGCAGTCCGGGGAAGATGAGGAGGCCACCATGAAGTCGGTGGATTTCATGCAGATGGACCCGGATATCATCAAGGATTTTCTGGCCCGGGGCGAGGAAAAGGAAATCCATGACTTCGTGGAATCCTACTTAAACCGGATCCGGCGTCCGCTTCAGTCCACCATGTTCCGAAGCTATGTGATTTTAAATATCCGCTTTGCGGTGGTGTCCTTTCTGGAATCCATCGGGGCGGAAAGGGAAGCCTATCAGGCGCAGATCGAGCAGGCGGTGCAGATGGTACGGGATGATACGGAGGAGATTTTTCCATACTTTGCGGGCATGCTGAAAACTGCCATGGAGATCCGAAACGAGATCAACCAGTATCAGGGCGGAAAGCAGTTAAAGAAAGCACTGGAGTACATTGATGAGAACTATGGAAAGGAGGATCTCTCCCTGGGCCAGGTGGCAGAGGTGGTTGGCATGAGCTCCAACTATTTCAGTGCTATCTTCAGCCAGAACATGGAGAAGACCTTTGTGGAGTATGTGACGGAAAAGCGGATCGAAAAGGCGAAGAAGCTTCTGCGCCAGACCGATCACGCTTCCGGGGAGATCGCGAAGCTGGTGGGGTACAAGGACGCCCACTACTTCGGATTTGTATTCAAAAAGCTTCAGGGCTTAAGTCCGAGGGAATACCGGAACAAAAACCGGTGATGCATCGGAGATAAAACGAAATAAATCGGCTTCAGGAGAATTTCCAGGGGATTTCCCGTGACTGTACGGGGAGTCCCTTTATGCTGTCTAAAAGCGTCCGGGCAGCCAGGCTGCCAAGGGCTTCCGGGTCGGCGTGCAAAAGAAGGGTGTGGGTGCGTTTCTGACGTTCGGAGAGATGTCCCTGCAGAAAGCCGCCAAAGGAAATGCACTCCGCCAGCAGTGTCCCTGCTGATGTGAACCCGGAGGATCCTGAAAATGCGGTACCAGATGGTGCGGCTGTCCCGGCATAAGAAATCCGGGGCGCGGCCAGCTCCTGCTGCAGTCTCCAGAGGATCCCGTCGTGGTCGCAGATCAGAGCCGTGCAGTCAGAAAATCCATCGGGGATCAGAAGGGAGAAGAGGTTGTTTTCTGATCTGCGCCCGCAGATGCGGTCTGCCAGGGTGGAATCGTACCAGGAAACATGGCGGTCCGGCACAGGCATGCCGGCCTGCTGCATGGTTTCCATAAAGGAAAGATATCGTTCCTGGGAGGCACGGTCATCGGACTGGAAGAGGGCACCGATGCGCATGTGGCCCTGGGCCAGCAGCTTTTGGACCAGCATGCCGCAGCCGTAATAATCATCGTAGCGGATACAGGGAACCTCCGGAAATTCCGGACAGGAGGAAAACAGGAACACGATATGACAGCCCTTTTTCATCAGAAGCCGGTACAGGTCCCGGTTGGGATTCGGGAGCGCGTTTTTGACAGGCTGGATAAAAAGACCCCTGGGAGGCTCCTGCAGGATTGCGGTGAGAAGCGCTCGTTCCGTTTCAAAGCTGTTGCGGCTGGCTTTACAGAGAAGGGAAAAGCCACTTTCGCCCAGGGAAAGGGAGAGGGACTGACAGAGCCCGGAGGAGAAAAATTCCGGCTCCTCGTGGAGAATCAGAAGGATCTGGTTTTTGGCCGGATCCCCCAGCTTTCCGGTCAGGTAGGTGCCGCTTCCCTGAATCTTTTTGATGATCCCCTTTTCCTCCAGAAGCTTTAAGGCCGAGCGCACGGTCTGCCGACTCACATGGTAGCGTGCAGCAAGCATGCGCTCAGTAGGAAACTTATCCTGGGCAGGAGCGAAAGCCTGTCCGTTTTTCTGCTGTTTTGCGTAGAGCTGTTCCAGCTGATCTGCCAGCCATTTGTACTTGATTGCCATAAAAATACCTCCCATCCTGGCGGTGAAATTGGTAAAATGCGGTTGTTTTGCATAGTGTGAACGGTAAAATTTTCTGCTGCATCATAAAAAATTCCCTTTTTTCTCAAAAAGAAAAAAACTGCACAATCCTGATTGAGAAAACGGCAGCAATTGTCCGGCATGAAAAAATGGGATTTTGCCGGGTTTTGCGGAAAATCCAACGGAAAACGGAAAAATTTTACCGTATATCGTAAAAAATCCCCATTCTGTAAAAATTTGTATTTAATTCAGATTATACTGGATGAAATTGGTATTGTAAAGAACCAACAAACCGCATAAATACAGGAAAAACAAAATTGAAAGAACCGGCGGGATTTTGTAAAATACAGACATAGGGAAGGAACGAAACCTAAAACAAAAACGATATGTAAGAAGTGGAGGAAACAACATGAAAAAAAGAGTAATGGCAAGCGTGATGGCAGCAACCATGGCAGCAGCATCATTAGCAGGATGCGGCGGCTCCAAACCGGCAGAGACCACAGCAGCTCCGGCTACTGAGGCAGCAACCGAGGCAGCAGCAGAAGAGACTAAGGCTGAGGAAGCAAAACCGGCGGCAGACGGCGAGCTGATCCGTGTCGGCATCATCAACAACGATCCGAACGAGTCCGGCTACCGTACTGCGAATGACGCAGACTTAAAGGCTATGTTCACCGAGGAGAACGGCTACGATGCATCCTTCGCATACAGCTTAAAGAATGATGAGCAGATCACCGCAGCTCAGAAGTTCATCCAGGATGAGGTTGATTACCTGCTTCTTTCCGCAGCAGATACCTCCGGATGGGACAGCGTATTAAAAGACGCACAGGATGCCGGCATCGGTGTTATCCTGTTTGACCGTACCATCGACGCAAGTGAAGACCTGTATCTGGCTTCCATCGTTTCCGATATGAACAAGGAAGGCGAGACCGCAGTGAACTGGCTGGCTGATCAGGGACTGGACAACTACAACATCATCCACATTCAGGGTGTTATGGGTTCCGCAGCTCAGCAGGGACGTACCGGTGCTCTGGACGACAAGGTAGCAGCAGAGGATAACTGGAACCTGGTAACCCAGCAGACCGCAGAGTGGAACTCTGAGAAAGCACAGCAGATTGTTCAGTCCGTTATTGATGCAGGTACCGAGTTCAACGTAATCTACGCAGAGAACGATGATATGGCAAAAGGTGCTGTAGCAGCTCTGGATAAGGCAAACATCTCCCATGGTGTTGGCAAAGACGTCATCGTTATGGGCTTTGACTGCAACAAGTGGGCATTACAGGAGCTGTTAGACCAGAACTGGAACTATGATGGACAGTGCAACCCGTTCCAGGCTTCCTACATCGACGAGATCATCAAGAAGGTAGAGGCTGGCGAGGAGATCACCGAGAAGACCATCATCATGGATGAGAAGGGCTTTGATGCTTCTACCATCACCGCAGACGATGTTGAAAAATACGGCATCTAATATTTGATGACAGGCCGGAAACGGCTGAAATGAAACAGCAATAGAATCCAATAGAAAGAGCGCGTGCGGCATAATCACATATGTACGCTTCGTGCTCTTTCTTCATAAGAAAGACATAACAGAAAGGGTGGCAGCCAGTGAAAGAACATGCAGTATTGGAAATGAGAAATATCCACAAAAGCTTTCCGGGCGTGAAGGCGCTGCAGGGAGTGGATTTTAACCTGGGCGAGGGTGAGATCCACGCGCTGATGGGAGAGAACGGTGCCGGAAAATCGACCCTGATCAAGGTTCTGACCGGTGTGTATGAAAAAGATGAAGGTGAGATTTATTTAAAGGGACACGACAAGCCGGTAAACATCCGGGCGCCGCATGATGCGCAGAATCTGGGCATCAGCACGGTGTACCAGGAGATCACCCTTTGTCCGAACCTGACCGTGGCAGAGAATATGTACATCGGCCGCGGCAAGGGAAATCTGACTAACTGGAAAAAGATGAATGCGGATGCGGAAAAGATCCTGCAGAACCTTGGCATTCCGGCAAGGGCAAACCAGCAACTTTCCGACTGCTCCATCGCAATCCAGCAGATGGTAGCCATCGCCAGAGCGGTGGACATGGACTGTAAGGTGCTGATCCTGGACGAGCCGACCTCCTCCCTGGATGAATCCGAGGTAGAAAAGCTCTTCGGCCTGATGCGGGATCTGAAAGCCAGAGGCGTAGGCATCATCTTCGTTACCCATTTCCTGGATCAGGTGTACGAGGTCTGCGACAAGATCACAGTACTCCGGGACGGTCAGCTGGTGGGCGAATATGTCATTGAGGATCTGCCCCGCGTGAAGCTGGTAGCCAAGATGCTGGGCAAGGAAATGGACGACATGGCTGACATTAAGAGCGAGGCGAAGCCTTATGAGGGTGCCGATGAGTATGTCATCCAGGCAGAGGGCCTGCAGAGTGACGCGGGCATCAAGCCCTTTGATTTCTACATTAAGAAGGGTGAGATCAACGGCTTTACCGGACTGCTTGGTTCCGGCCGAAGCGAGTGCGTGCGTGCCCTGTTCTCCGCGGACCACGTGATCGCAGGTACCATGAAGAAGAATGGAAAACCGGTGAAGATCAGCAAGCCTCTTGACGCAATGAAGAACGGCATTGCCTATCTGCCGGAGGACAGAAAGAACGATGGCATCGTAGGAGATCTGTCGGTGCGGGACAATATCATTCTGGCAGCCCAGGTGCTGCGCGGCTTCTTCCGTCCCTTCTCCAGGGCCGAGGCCAACAAGTTCGCAGACGAGTACATCAAGATGCTGGAGATCAAGACAGCATCTGCAGATACCCCGATCAAATCCTTATCCGGCGGCAACCAGCAGAAGGTTATCCTGGCTCGCTGGCTGCTGACCCATCCGGATTACCTGATCCTGGACGAGCCGACCCGCGGTATCGATATCGGTACGAAGGTTGAGATCCAGAAGCTGGTATTGAAGCTGGCTTCCGAGGGCATGAGCGTAACCTTTATTTCCTCGGAGACGGATGAGATGATCCGTACCTGTTCCCGACTGATCGTCATGCGTGACCGCAAGGTGGTAGGCGAGCTGTCCGGAGACGAACTGAAACAGAGCAAAATTATGGAGACAATTGCCGGAGGTGACATGTAATGACAGAGAACAAAAACAATACAAAAGCCGCATGGACAGATATCTTCCGCAAGCAGATCTTCATCCCGATTGCGGCGCTTCTGATCCTGGCGGTATTTAACCTGATCGTGGATCCGTCCTTCTTTAAGATCACACTGGGACATAACAGTACCGGAGACCCGGTACTGACCGGATATTTAATGACGATTCTGGACTACGGTTCTGAGGTTGCCATCCTTGCCATCGGCATGACCCTGGTAACCGCGGCATCCGGCGGACAGGACATCAGCGTGGGCGCAGCCGTAGCCATTGCCGGTTCCGTGATCCTGCGTGTACTGGTTGGCCACGGCGACGGAAGCCTGCAGGCTCCGATCTTTGTGGCATTCCTCATTGCCTGTGTGGCAGGCATGCTGTGCGGTGCCTTTAACGGCGTGCTGGTGGCCATCTTTAAGATCCAGCCCATGGTAGCGACCCTGATCCTCTATACGGCAGGCCGTTCCATCGCAGCCTGGATCAACAACAATGAGCTTCCGATCGTAACCGATAAGAGCTTCACTTATTTTGGCGGATTCATTCCGGGGGTTCCGATCCCGACTCCGTTCTTCATTGCCGTGGTATGCGTGGTGATCACCATGCTGGTGTTAAAGTTTACCAACCTGGGCCTGTATACGCAGGCAGTCGGCATCAATGCCAGCTCCTCCAGACTGAACGGCTTGAACCCGACCTTCATCAAGTGGCTGAGCTTCGTGATCCTGGGTCTGTGTGTGGCTGTGGTGGCACTGATCAAAACCAGCCGTCTTTCCACCATCAACTACTCCGTTATCGCAAAGGATATCGAAATGGATGCCATCCTGGCTGTAGCGCTGGGCGGCAACGTGTTAAGCGGCGGTAAGTTCAACATTGTGGCTTCCATTCTGGGTGCCTATGTCATTCAGTTCCTGACCACAACGCTTTACAAATTTAATGTTTCTTCCGATGCGCTTCCGGCTTACAAGGCAGTGGTTGTCATTGCCCTGGTAGTCATCAGTGCTCCGGCCGTGAAAGCAAAGATCGCCGCATTGGGAAAGAAAGCAAAAGCACAGAAGGGGGTTGCCTGATATGACAAAGATCAATACTGCAAACGGCGCTCCGGCCGCAAAGAAGGCAAAAGCGAAAATGACCGATACCAACCTGCTGCTCATCATCACGGTGACCGTATTCCTGGTGATGTACATCGGAGCTATGGTATTCCTGAAAAAAGGCTTTTTAAAGCCCCAGACCTTTTTTAACATCTTAAACGCGAACGCAGCCCTGATCATCACGGCCTGCGGCATGAGCCTGGTTATGATCACCGGCGGCATTGATATTTCTGTCGGCGGCGTGGTAGCCTTAGTCAGCATGAGCTGCGCGGTATACCTGGATTATCAGGGCGGAAACCTCTTTGTTTCCTTTCTGATCGCCCTTGGCATCGGCCTGGCATTCGGTGTGGTGCAGGGATTTTTAGTGGCTTACCTGGATATCCAGCCCTTCATCGTTTCTCTTGCAGGCATGTTCTTTGCAAGAGGCATGACCACCATTGTACATACGGCTCCGTTCAACGTAGCCAATGAAGCATTTGTAGCGTTAAAAGACACCCGTATCAATATTCCGGGAC
This sequence comes from Prevotella sp. P5-108, assembly GCA_963645005.1. GTDB lineage: Bacteria > Bacillota > Clostridia > Lachnospirales > Lachnospiraceae > Brotaphodocola. Next base: position 11,551 of record CAVIRL010000019.1, on the reverse strand, counting down.
TGGGAACCGTGAACAAGCTTGGCAAATACGTTCCGGCTTATGTGGAGATCGGTGTGGTAGTGGCGCTTCTGATCGTTGTAGTGTTCTTCTGCGTGCTGCGCTGGACCAGACTGGGCCGCAGCTTCTACGCAGTGGGCGGCAACCGCCAGAGTGCCCTGATGCTCGGTATCGATGTGAAAAAGACCCGATTCCTGGCCCAGATGCTCTGCGGCGTGCTGGCAGGCATCGGTGGTTACGTGTACTTCCTGCATGTAGGCTCCGGCTCCGCATCCCATGCATCAGGCATGGAGATGAACGCCATCGCTTCCTCTATCATCGGCGGAACGCTTCTGACCGGCGGCGTGGGCAACATCTTCGGAACCTTCGTAGGTGTGTTGTCCTTAAGCACCATTCAGAACATTGTATCCTCCATCGGTCTGGACCAGGCATGGTGGACCGGCATCACCGTAGCCGGAATGCTCTGCGTATTCCTGGTAGTCCAGAGTATCCTGCTGGCAAGAAAGAAATAGGCTTGGGCTTTCTGTGAAAACAGGTGGCGCGGGCACGCTGAAAAAGAGAGCATAGTGCCGTGCAGGTTTCACAGAAACCTTTGATAAAATTCGACAAAATCCTGTCAGAAAGACATGACAGGATTTTGTTGTTTCCGGAAAGAAAGTACAACATTGTGACAGAAATACAAAAAACAGACGAAAAAGACAAGACAGTTTTGTGAAAAAGTAGTAAAATGAAGCTATAAAATGCAAGGAGGATCATACGCATGAGTGCAAACAAAGAAACCATCGCACAGTGGATCCGGGAAAAGAAGACCGCCCTCGGCATCGAGTTCGGTTCCACCCGTATCAAGGCTGTTTTAGTTGGAGAGGACCACACGCCCATCGCGTCCGGTGCCCATGACTGGGAGAACCGCCTGACCGACGGCATCTGGACTTATACATTGGAGGATATCTGGACCGGCATCCAGGACGCATACGCAAAACTGGCAGAGGATGTAAAGAGTCAGTACGGCGAGACCCTGCATGCAGTAGGAGGCATCGGCATCAGTGCCATGATGCATGGCTACATGGTATTTGACAAGGCCGGGGAGCTTTTGGTTCCGTTCCGTACCTGGAGAAACACCATCACTGCAGAGGCATCCGAGAAGCTAACGGAGCTGTTTGCGTACCCGATCCCGCAGCGCTGGAGCATCGCGCATTTGTATCAGGCTATTTTAAACGGCGAAAAGCATGTTCCGGACATTGACTACATGATCACTCTGGAGGGCTATGTACACTGGAAACTCACCGGCCGGAAGGTTCTAGGCATTGGCGATGTAGCCGGTATGTTCCCGGTAGACATTCACAACCATGATTTTGACCAGAAGATGGTAGAAAAGTTTGACGCGCTGGTAGCAGACAAGGGCTACTCCTGGAAGCTGCGCGATATCCTGCCGAAGGCTCTGGTAGCAGGCGAGGATGCAGGCAGCCTGACTGCTGAGGGCGCAAAGCTCCTGGATGTGAGCGGCAGCCTGGAGGCAGGCATTCCGATGTGTCCGCCGGAGGGCGACGCAGGCACCGGCATGACCGCTACCAACAGCGTAAAGGTCCGCACCGGTAACGTATCCGCAGGCACCAGCGTATTTGCCATGGTCGTTCTGGAGAAGGAGTTAAAGAAGGTACACCCGGAGATCGACCTGGTTACCACACCGGCTGGAGACCTGGTGGGCATGGTACACTGCAACAACTGTACTTCCGACCTGAATGCATGGGTCGGCCTGTTCAAAGAGTTTATGGAGAGCATGGGCATGGAGGTTGACATGAACCGCCTGTTCGGTGTTCTTTACAATAAGGCATTAGAGGGTGATAAGGACTGCGGCGGCCTGCTGGCATATAACTACTTCTCCGGCGAGCACATCACCGGATTCGAAGAGGGACGTCCGTTATTCGTTCGCCGCCCGGATGACAAATTCAACCTGGCAAACTTTATGAGAACCCATCTGTATACCTCTCTTGGCGCGTTAAAAACCGGACTGGATATCCTGTTCCGCGACGAGCAGGTAAAACTGGATGTCCTTCTTGGACACGGCGGCCTGTTTAAGACCAAAGGCGTAGGCCAGAAGATCATGGCGGCTGCAGCCGGAGTCCCGGTTGAGGTTATGGAGACCGCAGGAGAGGGCGGCGCATGGGGCGCAGCACTTCTTGCAGCTTACCGCGTATGGAAGGAAGAGGGCGAGACCCTGGACACTTACCTGGAGAAGAAGGTATTCGGCGGCCAGCATGGAACCGTCATGGAGCCGGATACAGAGGACGTAAAGGGCTTCGACGAGTTCATGGTACGCTACCACGCAGGTCTGCCGATCGAGCGGGCTGCTGTGGAGACCATGCCGGAGAACGCATAAAGGACATGCACGCTGCGGATGGGCGTGAAACTGACCGGGCTATCCGCAGTGCTGCTGAAACAGAAAGATGTACGTTCGGGATCCCGGGCGCCGGGACAGGCGCAGCAGAGGTCCGGGAGTATATGCAGATTATAGGTAACTGTTCAGTAGGTCTGCGCATTTGCTGCGCTGACCGTACGAAAACATAGGCTGGAAAGCAAAAATCCCATTGCCGAAGGCAATTTTAAATGGATTTTTGCTCGTGACTGTGAAGGTACTGAACAGTTACGAATGAGGGAGGAAATCAGTATGCTGGAAGCATTAAAACAGCAGGTATATGAAGCAAATATGGAATTGCCGAAGCGCGGCCTTATCACCTATACGTGGGGCAACGTCAGCGGAATCGACCGGGAGAGCGGCCTGTTCGTCATCAAACCGAGCGGAGTGGATTACGACCTGTTAAAGCCGGAAGATATGGTAGTTATGGACTTAAACGGAAACCGGGTGGAGGGAACCATGAACCCGTCCTCCGACACTCCGACCCATCTGGAGCTTTATAAGGCATTCCCGGAGATCGGCGGTATTGTCCATACCCATTCTCCGCACGCAACCGCATGGGCACAGGCAGGCAGAGGACTTCCGTGCTACGGAACCACCCACGCTGATTATTTCTACGGCGAGATTCCGTGTGCAAGAAACTTAACTGCTGAGGAGATCGAGGAAGGTTATGAGAAGAACACCGGCCTTGTCATTGTAGAGACCTTCCAGGGCAAGAACCCGATGTATGTTCCGGCTGTGCTCTGCAAGAACCATGGCCCGTTTACCTGGGGCAAGAATGCGGCAGAGGCCGTTCACAACGCAGTGGTTCTGGAAGAGGTGGCTAAGATGAACTTTATGACTGAGATCATCAATCCGAACGCAGACAACCGCACACCGCAGTGCATGCAGGACAAGCACTTTTTAAGAAAGCATGGTCCGAACGCTTACTACGGCCAGAGGTAACAGAATAATTAATAAATTGTGACTGTGGAGGTACTGAACAGTTACGAAGAATTGATATCAAAGAGCATAAGCGCATTATTGGCATTGGCGGCGGAACCGTATTGGATATGGCAAAGCTTCTTGCACTGAAATATCATTATCCGGCAGAAGATTTATACGACAGAAAAGCTTGAAATTTATCATTGCCTGTATCAGTAAACAGAAAAAGTTGTTTGGTATTGCAGGATTTCTGACGGAAAAGAAACAAATAATGGTAAATAATGGGCAAATTCGTTGCGTAATAACGGCGGAAGTAGTAAAATAAAATCAGATATTTTGATATCGAGAAGGTAAAACAGGAGGATGTAACAATGAAATTTTTCGTAGATACCGCAAATGTAGATGAGATCCGCAAGGCAAACGATATGGGCATTATCTGTGGCGTAACCACGAACCCGTCCCTGATCGCAAAAGAGGGCCGTGATTTTAACCAGGTTATCGCAGAGATCGCTTCCATCGTAGACGGACCGATCAGCGGTGAGGTAAAGGCTACCACCACCGACGCAGAGGGCATGATCAAAGAGGGCCGTGAGATCGCAGCCATCCATCCGAACATGGTTGTTAAGATCCCGATGACCGTAGAGGGCTTAAAGGCTGTCAAGGTTCTGCACGCAGAGGGCATCAAGACCAACGTAACCCTGATCTTTTCCGCAGCACAGGCTTTGCTGGCTGCAAGAGCAGGTGCAACCTACGTTTCCCCGTTCCTGGGCAGACTGGACGACATCTCCATGCCGGGCATTGACTTAATCAACGAGATCACCGAGATCTTCATGATGCACGACATTCAGACCGAGATCATCGCAGCAAGCATCCGCAATCCGATCCATGTCATCGATTGCGCAAAGGCAGGTGCTGACATCGCAACCGTACCGTACAAGGTATTAGAGCAGATGACCAAGCATCCGTTAACCGATCAGGGTATCGCAAAATTCCAGGCAGACTACAAGGCTGTATTTGGAGAGTAATTAACGTACATAGTACTAAGACTCAGAAAATGCGTCCGTTGAGGGCGCGTTTTCTTTTTTTGAAAAATTAAAATTAGTAGTTGACAGATCCTTTGACCTGTGATAACTTTAAACCATTAAAGTAAACATTCGAAAGTCGATGATCAAAGAGAGTACATCTGAGGCGACATTACAGAGAGCTGCCGTTTGGTGGAAGGCAGTATGAAGCTTCTTTTGGAATGGGTTTGTGAGACGCCAGGCGAACGCTCTGCAAGTAGCTGAGGCCGTGTTCCAGCGTTAATGGATAGGGTATCGAGAACAGATCTTACAGTTTTCCGTACCTGGATATGAGACAGATTGGTGGCAGATATTCCGATGTGGGGTATCTGCTTTTTGTTTTTCCGGTAGATTTCGGAGAGCAAAAGGCAGGGCAGACATGAAGAAAGCTGACACTGACTGTGAAAATCGGGTGGCACCACGATCACATTCGTCCCGGCATGGCAAACGC
>CAVIRL010000019.1:0-6695 GCA_963645005.1 Prevotella sp. P5-108 | reverse complement strand
ATATGAGACAGATTGGTGGCAGATATTCCGATGTGGGGTATCTGCTTTTTGTTTATCATTTCGGAGAGCAAAAAGCAGAGCAGATACGAAGGAGTCTGGCGCTGTCTGTGAAAATCGGGTGGCACCACGATCGCATTCGTCCCGGCATAGCGTGAAAACGTTATGTCGGGATTTTTCATATGATAGGAAATTGCGTCCTATCATACAAAACGATCCGCGAGGATGCGCACTCGGCGCAAAGGTAGATGGTTGCTGAAGCAACCGCGCCTCGGCGCGAGAATGTGCCAGGGCATATTCTTTTTCATTTTCTTTCGAGAAAATAATTCAACTATGAGGAGGAAACACGATGAGCAAGGGAAGATTTGGAATTCACGGCGGTCAGTACATTCCGGAAACTCTGATGAATGCAGTGATCGAGCTGGAAGAGGCGTATAACCGCTATAAGGATGACCCGGAATTTAACCGGGAATTGACCACGATGTTGAATGAGTATGCAGGCAGACCGTCTCGTCTTTACTATGCGGAGCGCATGACAAAGGACCTGGGCGGAGCCAAAATCTACTTAAAACGTGAGGATTTAAACCACACCGGTGCCCACAAGATCAACAACGTCATCGGTCAGATGCTTCTGGCAAAGAAGATGGGCAAGACAAGAGTCATCGCGGAGACCGGTGCCGGACAGCACGGCGTGGCCACCGCAACGGTAGCCGCCCTTATGGGGATGGAATGTGAAGTCTTCATGGGAAAAGAGGATACCGAGCGCCAGGCTTTAAACGTATACCGGATGCGCCTCCTCGGAGCGAAGGTTCATGCAGTTACCACTGGAACCGGAACCTTAAAGGATGCAGTGTCGGAGACCATGAGAGAGTGGACGAACCGCATTGAGGATACCCATTACGTTCTGGGTTCCTGCATGGGACCGCACCCGTTCCCGACCATCGTAAGAGATTTCCAGTCGGTCATCTCCAAAGAGATCAAGGAGCAGATGCTGGAAAAGGAAGGAAGACTTCCAGATGCGGTTCTGGCCTGTGTAGGCGGCGGCTCCAACGCCATCGGTGCCTTCTACAATTTTATTGAAGATAAAGAGGTACAGCTCATCGGCTGCGAGGCAGCAGGACGGGGCGTGAATACCGCGGAGACGGCAGCCACCATTGCCACCGGCCGCCTGGGCATCTTCCATGGCATGAAATCTTACTTCTGCCAGGATGAATACGGACAGATCGCTCCGGTATATTCTATTTCCGCCGGACTGGATTATCCGGGCATCGGGCCGGAGCATGCGGCTCTGTTTGACGCAGGCCGTGCCCGGTATGTAGCCATCACCGACGAGGAGGCCGTGGAAGCATTTGAGTATCTGTCCCGGATCGAGGGCATCATCCCGGCTATTGAGAGCGCTCACGCCATCGCCTATGCCATGAAGCTGGCACCAACCATGGGAAAAGACAAGATCATCGTTGTAAACGTATCCGGAAGAGGAGATAAAGACTGTGTATCCGTAGCGAGATACAGAGGGGAGGACTTACATGAGTAATATTGCAAAGGCATTTGAAAAAGGAAAAGCATTTATCCCGTTCATCACCTGCGGGGATCCGTCCTTAGAGGTAACTGAAAAAATTGTGTACGCCATGGAAGAAGCCGGGGCAGATTTAATCGAGCTTGGCATTCCGTTTTCGGATCCGACTGCGGAGGGCCCGGTCATCCAGGAGGCAAATATCCGCGCCTTATCCGGCGGCGTCACCACCGACAAGATCTTTGACATGGTGGTGAAGATCCGGAAAAACACTCAGATCCCGATGGTGTTCATGACCTACGCAAATGTGGTATTTTCTTACGGAACCGAGCGCTTTATAAAGAAAGCAGCGGAGATTGGCATGGATGGCCTGATCCTGCCGGATGTTCCCTTCGAGGAAAAGGAAGAATTTGATGTGGTATGCCGCAAATATGGCCTGGATCTGATCTCCCTGATCGCGCCGACTTCCCACGACCGCATCCGCATGATCGCAAAAGAGGCAAATGGTTTTGTCTATTGCGTATCTTCTCTGGGTGTAACCGGCATGAGAAGTGAGATCACCACAGACATCGGAGCTATGGTGAAGCTGGTAAAGGAAGCAAAGAATATTCCGTGTGCGGTAGGCTTTGGTATCTCCAACCCGGAGCAGGCCGCAAATATGGCCGGGCTGTCTGACGGAGCCATTGTGGGATCTGCCATTGTGAAGCTCTGCAAGGAGTATGGACAAGATGCACCGGAGCAGATCAAAGCCTATGTGCAGAAGATGGCTGAGGCAGTGCATAACGCATAAGCCACATTTTTGTCATTCTGTGACGAAATGAGTCGGAATATCGGGTTGTTATTTCGTCTGCAAAATGGTATCATAAAAGTATTATTCAACGCAGATCAGGAAGAAATGATAAAACAGATCTGACGCATGCAAAGGCAGAGCAGATATGGCAGTAGATGAAAAGATGACAGCCCGACAGGCAGAGAAAGAAATAGAAAATTTCAAAAAGGTGTTTCAGGCAGTCCGCCTGTTTCCGGTGGATGAAGCAGACCGTGTCCGGGAACTGTGCAGGGAAGAGCCGGACTCCTGCAGTGGCTGTAATTTCCGGGAGATGGAGCAGCAGTGCCAGAACTGTATTGTGCAGAAGGCAGCAGCCGGATGTACGGAACGCGGAAAGCTGGAGGTATTTGGCGGGATCCTTTACCAGCTGATCGTCCGTTATGTGGAGATCGGCGGCAAGGAGTACATCATGGAGCTGATCCGCCGCCTGGACAATGAAGGCTCTTTTGGACAGTTGAATTATGAAAAGCTGGTGGATCTGTTTGTCCATTACAACGATAAGCTATACAAGGATGCCATCACAGACGCCTTCAACCGCCGCTATTACGAAGATGAAATGAAAAATCGCGAATGGACCGCCGGAATCGCGCTGGTGGACCTGGACGACTTTAAGCTTTATAACGACACCTACGGACACAATGCCGGAGATATGGTGCTGCGTACCGTTACCGATGTTATCCGGAAGAATACGCGCAAATCCGATTATCTGGTTCGTTTTGGCGGAGATGAATTTCTGCTGGTCATGCCGGATATCACGGAGAAAGTCTTCAATAAAAAGCTTGAGACCATCAAGACGAGGGTGCATGAGGCCAATATTCCTGGCTATACCAAGCTGCAGATTTCGGTCAGCGTTGGCGGGACTCTCTGCCAGAATGAAAAGATCGATGAAGCCGTTTCCAGGGCAGATCATCTCATGTACCAGGCAAAGAACAACAAGAACATGGTGGTGACAGAGCAGGAAGAGCTCCGGCTGAACCAGACCGGGGCTATGCACAAGCAGAAGATCCTTGTGGTAGATGACTCCGAGCTGAATCAGGAAATCCTCATTACCATGCTGGAAGATGATTTCGACATCGTTGTGGCCAATAACGGCATGGAATGTCTGGAAATTTTAAAACAATATGGCAAAGAAATCTCGATCGTGCTTCTGGATATCGTCATGCCGGTCATGGACGGATTCGAGGTTCTGACCCACATGAACCGGAACCGCTGGATCGAAGATATTCCGGTCATCATGATTTCCAGTGAAGAGTCTGACACCTATATCTGGAAGGCCTTTCAGCTGGGCGTGTCGGACTACATCAGCCGGCCCTTTGACAACCGCGTGGTCCGTCAGCGAGTGTTTAACACCATCAAGCTGTACGCGAAGCAGCGCCGCCTGATCAACCTGGTATCCGATCAGATCCATGAGAATGAAAAGAACAGCCAGATGATGGTGGAGGTCTTAAGCCAGATCGTAGAATTCCGAAATGGCGAGAGCGGCCTGCATGTTCTGCATATCAAGATCCTGACAGAGATGCTGCTGGATGGCCTTCTGGAGCGGACCGACAAGTACCATCTCACTCCGGAAATCTGCCATATGATTGCCATTGCTTCCGCGTTCCACGACATCGGAAAGATCGGAATCGATGAAAAGATCCTGAACAAGCCGGGCAGGCTCACCCCGGAAGAATTTGAGGAGATCAAGAAGCATACCCTGATCGGAGCTTCCATGCTGAGCAAGATGGAACGCTACAAAGATGAACCGCTGATCGACGTTGCCTATCAGATCTGCCGCTGGCATCATGAGCGGTATGATGGCAAGGGCTATCCGGACGGGCTGGTGGGAGACGAAATCCCGATTTCCGCCCAGATCGTATCCCTGGCCGATGTCTATGATGCCCTCATCAGTGAGCGTGCCTACAAGAAAGGCTTCAGTCATGAACGGGCCATCGAGATGATCCTTGGCGGTGAGTGCGGAACCTTCAATCCAAGCCTCATTCATTGTTTTATGGAAATTGAGCAGAAAATCAAACAGAAAATGCTGGAGATCCGGTAAACCGGAAATGTTGTAACTGTTCAGTAGGTCTGCGCACCTGCTGCGCTGACCGTAAGAAAACATGGGCTGGCCTGCGAAAATGCTGTGATGCAGTGATTTTCGCAGGCTTTTTGACAGCTTATTTCAGATAGGAAAGAATCGCGTCTGTATATTTTTGCAGGGAGGCTTCGTCGGTCAGGCAGACATCGCCCAGGGCGGCATAGCGCATTTTGTCTTTATAGTCCAGCTTCATGACCGGCTCCCAGATTTCCTCAAACTGGGGCAGGAAAAAGCCGGTGGTTTTGGTGTAGCAGTTGGAGGCGCAGGCTTTAATGCGTGCATCCTTGTCCACACAGGCACCGATGTTCTTGTGAACAGCCCGGTCCTCAAAGGGCAGATAATAATAGTTTTTATAATCCGGGTAGAAGTGCTTCATGGTTCCCTCGGTCAGTTCTATGAGGAAGGTGATCTGATCGCCCTCCATCCGGCAGCGGGCCGGGGGCATGGATGCCTTAACCGGAACCGGGAGGGAGCAGGCACTTTTGCAGGTCAGCTTCAGCAGATGACGGCAGCCGCCATTTGCTTCCGGTTCATCAACAATCTGCTGGTCGGCCAGTGTGAAGGGATGCTCCAGAAAATCCGGGTAATTCAGGATCGGGAGTATGGAGGGCATGCCCTTTAAATCGTCTTCATTATGCAGAATGAGCAGGTCATACAGAGCCTCCTCGTGGGTCATCAGGTAATCTTTGTATACCTCAATGAGTTGTCCGCCATTGTACTTATCTGTGCGGGCAATGCCCAGAAACTGTTCCATGGCTTTCTGCTTTAAGCTGTCCAGTCCCAGCAGGTTCCGGTAAGGCTTTACCTTTTTATAGATGTCGAAGCTGGAAACACCGGAAAAGCTGTAGGGCAGGTCAAAGTGTTTACAGCGTTTCTGTAAAAACGGAATATCGAAGCCATCTCCATTGAAGTGGACCACGGTTTTATACTGCTTCAGAAATGCAAAAAAGTGGTCCAGCAGGTCTTTTTCGGCGGCTTTGGTATCTGCGAACCACTGGATCAGATTCCAGGTGTTATCCTTATAATAAGTGCATCCGATCAGATACAGCTGGCACCGGTCACCGGAAAAACCGGTGGTTTCGATATCAAAAAAGAGAAGCTCCTCCAGCTTTCCGATACGCTCTAAGGGATAGGTATCGGGAAGCCGGAGAGTTTTTTCTATGGTGATCAATGTGATAAACTCCTTGTCTTTGGAAGTGTTGGCAGGTGAACTGCAACTCGATTATAGCGGCGGAAGGATGGGATGTCAAATCGAATTATTCTTGCTAGGACGCGGGATTTTCGTTATACTGATGAAGACGAAAAGGAAAGAGGAATCAAATTATCATGTGGAAGATCAAGCATATTTTTGACGGGGATTATGGCTGCGAGGGCCTGTTGCCGGGGCAGTCTCCGAAGGTTTCTGTCACGCTGGCAGACGAAGCCGGTGAGGAGCGCTATGTTTCGGTGGAGGATGCCTGGCTGACAGAGCAGGGGCTGGATGAGGGCGATATCTGGCCGGAAGAGGAGAAGCACTGATCATGGGCGGACGAAGCATGGAACAGGAAGAAAACCAGTGGGACCGCCTGTTGAAGATCAAGACTATGGGGCGGGATGATTCCAACGCGGACCAGTACCGCTATCCCTATGAGCCGACGCCCTATGCCGTGCTGGAACGCCTGGCAAACAGCGGATGGATCCGGAAGGGAGATACGCTGTTGGATTATGGCTGCGGTAAGGGGCGGGTAGACTGTTATCTTTCCTATCAGACGCGCTGCCACAGCATTGGTGTGGAATATAATCCGCGAATCTATGAGGCAGCTGCGGAAAATCAAAAGACAGCCGTATCCGGCGGCAGGACGGAATTTGTTCTGGCAGACGCAGGAGAGTTTGCAGTGCCGAAAGCAGTGAACCGGGCGTATTTTTTCAATCCGTTTTCAGTGGAACTGCTACAGAAAGTAATTCGTCGGATTCTGGATTCCTGGTATGAATCACCGCGGGAAATCCGGCTGTTTTTCTATTATCCGTCTGACGAATACATGGCATATCTGATGACGGTGGATGAACTCATGTTCGCAGATGAGATTGACTGCCGGGATCTGTTTGACGGGAAGGATGCGAGAGAGCGGATCGTGGAGTTTGTGCTGGAATAAAATAAAAAAATTGTACAAAAAGTGTTGACAATTAGAACAATAAGCGTTATACTACGTAAGCACTGTTGAGTGAGACATCACTCAGACAGAAGATATGGGGTCTTAGCTCAGCTGGGAGAGCATCTGCCTTACAAGCAGAGGGTCATA
>CAVIRL010000018.1:1024-26252 GCA_963645005.1 Prevotella sp. P5-108 | reverse complement strand
TCTCCCGCGTGGCCATGCCGCCGCGGATGTGGCGCTCCGATTTGTTGATGTTTAACACGATTCGGGTCCGGGCTGCAAGGACCGGGTTTATGTATTCCAGCCGGTCTGTCACATCCTTGTGGACCGTGCTCTTGCTGATCCCGAATTTCTTCGCCGTCTGCCGCACTGTGGCATTGTGGTCTATGATGTAATTGGCAATGGCAACCGCCCGCTCTTCGATATAATCCTTCAAGAGAAAAACCCCTCAGAATTCTTTTTTACAGTCTATGAAGAACTCTGAGGGGTTATACCGTTAATTTCGGTTTCTGGTCCATGTACTGCTAATTGTTACCGCAACGCATGAACAACAACTACTACTGCTGCTAATCGAAGGGCCACTCGTCTTCATCAAAATCCTCATCGCACTCTTCGTCAAAATCACAACTCAGAAGCTCCTGCTCCAGGCACTCATCATATTGCTCAAGTACCTGATCCATTTCCTTCTTTGCTTTTTTATTTCCTGTTTTTTTGTACAGCTCTGAAGCCGCAGTAAACAGGATGATGTTTTCATCGTCACATTGGGTCTTATCCAAAAGGAATTCATTGATAAGGTTTTCTGCTTCCTCATATTTCTGTGCCGCTGATAACGCATACACCTTTGCGGTTGCTGCGACAATATTTTCCGGCTCCCGTTCCAGCCATTTTTCGCAGAAGCCTACCGCCTCTTTTGTTCTTCCAAGATTTAGAAGGGCACTGCTTTTTCTGAACCTGATATCAGACCCGGTGTATTCAGGCCAACGGAACAGTTCCAGTAAATCGTCACACATCTTTAAAAGAACAGCATGATCCCGTCTCATATCCAGCTCATCCATACAGTCCTCAAGCCACCCCTGAATGTCAAACTGATAGTCTGTAACATCATCTATCATTTCCAGCTCAGAAGCAAAGTCCGGATCCTGTGTCCTCTCTTCAAGGATGTTTTCCCTCAGCAGCTCGAATGTCTGCTTCCAACAGTCGGAAGTTGTTCCCGGCTGAATCATGTTGAGATAACATTCTCCTGTCAGTTTGTTAAACTGCTTCCACTTTTTCTTCAACATACGCTCTAATCTCCTCCTGTCGTTTTATAGTACCTTATCCAGGAAATTCTGTGCCCGCTCACTCTTCGGGTTTGCGAAGAACTCAGCCGGGGCGCTGTCTTCTACGATCTGACCGTTGTCGATAAAGCAGATGCGGTCGGATACCTCTCTGGCAAAGCCCATCTCATGGGTGACAAGCGCCATGGTGATCCCGGTATGCGCCAGTCCTTTTATGACCTCCAGAACCTCTTTTACCATCTCCGGATCCAGCGCACTGGTCGGCTCATCGAACAGCATGATCTTCGGCTCCATGGCCAGAGCCCTCGCAATGGCGATACGCTGCTTCTGTCCGCCGGAGAGCTTACCCGGATATGCATCGGCCTTCTCGGTCAGGCCTACCAGCTTTAACAGCTCCAGCGCTTTTTCCTTTGCCTGATCCTTCGGCATCCTGTTGACCTTGATCGGCGCATAGATCATGTTCTCCATGACCGTCATGTGCGGAAACAGATTAAAATGCTGGAACACCATACCGATATCCCTGCGGATCTTCTGGATATCCGTCTTCGGTGCCGTAATGTCCTGCCCTTCAATGAGCACCTGGCCGCTGGTCGGACGCTCCAGCAGATTCATGCACCGCAGAATGGTGGATTTACCGGAACCGGAGGGGCCGATCAGGGTAACCACCTGGCTCTTTTCAATCTTTAAGTTGATCCCTTTTAATACTTCGAGAGAGCCAAAGCTCTTATGGACATCATGAAACTCGATCACTTCGGTTCACCCACCTTTCAATACGGCTGGCTGCCATGGACAGCAGCATAACCAGAACATAATAAATCACTGCGATCACCAGATACGGCTCGAAGAACCGGAAGGTCAGAACCGTAATCTGGTCTGCCGCGCGCAGCAGCTCCACCGCTCCGATGTAGGATAGGATAGAGGACTCTTTTAATAAGGAAATCGCCTCGTTTACCAGGCTCGGCAGGATATGCTTTACGGCCTGCGGAAGAATGATATCCTTCATCATATCGCGGTAACCGACGCCCAGGGACATGGCTGCCTCATACTGGCCGCGGTCGATCGCATTGATACCGCCGCGGAAAATCTCGGAAATGTATGCAGCCGAGTTCAGCGAGAAGGTCAGTACGCCGGACTGCATCGTGGTGAGGGTCATACCGGTTAGCTGCGGAAGTCCGAAGTGCACGATACAAAGCTGAACCAGAAGCGGGGTACCACGGAAAATCGAGGTGTAAAGGCTGCCGAACCAGACAAGGGGTCTGCATTTGCTGATCTTGATCAGCGACAGCAACACACCCAGCAAAAATCCGAAAACCGCCGTGATCGCCGTTATCTGTAAGGTGGTCAGTGCGCCATGGTATATGAACGGCCAATACTGCCAGACGCTGCTAAAATCAAGCTTCATATGCTTTCCTTTCTTTATTTTATCAGTCCAGGATGAACTGCTCGCTCAAATGCTCTGCGATGATCTTGTCTAACTCACCGTCATCCATCATCTCTTTCAGAGTATTGTTAAATGTCTCATAGTATGGGGACTCCTTCGGGAAGCCAATCGCAAAGCAGTCATCGGTCTTGTCCAGAAGGCTCATCTTTAACTCGTCGTTATTCTTCAGGAACTCGGTTGCACCGGCACCATCGATGATGCAGGCGTCCGCACGCTTGCTCTTAACCTCCTCAATGCAGGCCGGACTTCCCTGAATACCTACCGCATTGACATCTGGAATGCTCTCTGCCACCTGCTGGTAGTTGGTACCGAATACATATGCTACTGTTTTGCCCTGAAGAGAGTCCAGATCCGGATAATCATCCTCTGCGCGATAAACGATCGCATTTCTCGGATAGAAAAAGATCTCAGAGAAATCAAGGGTCTTCTCACGCTCCTCGGTCGGTGCCATACCACCGCTGCAGAAATCGATCTGACCGGCCTGGATCGCTGCCATCAGGCTCTTAAAGGGCATATCTACAAACTCAACGCTGCCGCCGTTCTTCTCTACAATTGCCTTTATGATATCAATATTCATACCAACGTAGGTCTTGCTTCCGTCAGCTGCCATCTCGATGGACTCAAAGGGTACAAAGGTGGCGGAACAGCCAACCTTTACGGTATTTCCTGCAAATGGATTATCAGCAGATACCTCTGCCTCGCCGGTCTCGGCCTCAGTGCTCTCTGCTTCTGTGGTCTCCTCTGCACCGGTTTCGGTCTCAGCCTCAGTTGCTGCTGCCGTGGTCTCTGCCGGCTTGCTGCTGCCGCATCCGGTCATAAGAGCTGCTGCCAGCATTGCACCTGCTGCAAAAAGAATGTGTTTTTTCATCATTTCAGTCCTCCTCATGTGTGTATAAATATTCCTGAAAATAAATATTCCGGCTGATTATAGCACTTTTTCTTTTCCATTTCAACTGAGCAGATGCATAAGTTTCTATGCTTAATATTCATAAGTAATCTCACGCCCGGTTATACCGGAGACGGCGGTTGACATTGCTTCTCACCGTGCTTATAATCGAACTACGAAAGAAAAACTTTCCTATATAAAAGAGGTTTTCAGACAGCGAAAGGAGTACTCTATGTACATTGCAGATGGAAAAACAAACGGACCATCGTTTTCCTGGCCGGATGGCAAACACATTGCCGTGATGGTTACGTTTGATTATGACGCTGAATTTTTACGGATGTCCCGCGCAAAAAGCAAGGGAACTTCCATTGGATTTACCGATTTTTCACGAGGTCAGTACGGCCCCCACGAGGGACTGGCGCGGTGCCTCGATATGTTAGATACCATGAACATCAAATCCACCTTTTTCGTTCCGGGCGCTGTTATGGAAGCCTACCGGGATACCGTAGAGGAGATCCACCGGCGCGGCCATGAGCTGGCCTGCCACGGCTGGCAGCATGAATCAGACCCGAAGCTTTCCCGGGAGGAGATGGTAAAAATCCTGGACAAGAGTGAAGCCCTTCTCGCAGAGATCACCGGAAGGAAACCTGCAGGACACCGGGCACCGGAAAGCGTACTCCAGGACTTTATGCCGGAGCTTCTGGCAGAGCGCGGTTACCTCTACAGTTCTTCCATGAAGGACTGCGACTGGGCTTATCTCTGGGAACAGGACGGCAAAGAGCTTCCCCTGGTAGAGCTTCCGAATGATATCACCATGGATGACTTTACCTACTATTACTTCACCTTCAGCGATCCGGCGGTCCGCTGCATGTACCCGAACCGGGAAGTTTACGGCAACTGGAAGCAGGAATTTGACGGCCTTGCCCTGGAGGGGAATAAGATCTTCGTCTTAAAGCTGCATCCGCAGATGATCGGCCGCGCCAGCCGCATTGGCATGGTGGGCGAGTTCATCGCCTATATGCAGGATCACGGCGCATGGATCACGACCTGCGAGGAAGTGGCGCGTTATGTACAGCAGCAGAATGGAGGGAACAGAGCATGATGAACTGGCCTGATAACAAACGGATTGCCGTGATGATGGCATTTGACCTGGATGCGGAAACCATGTGGACGACCCACGGAGATGGCAGCACTGCCCATATGACCAATCTTTCCCGCGGCGCTTACGGTCCCAAACAGGGCGTGCCGAGAATCCTTGATATGCTGGACAGCCACCAGGTGAAGGCCACCTTCTTCATTCCCGGCGTAGTTGCTGAGCACTACCCGGAGGTTGTAAAGGAGATTGCCCGCAGAGGACATGACATCGGCTTCCACGGTTATCTGCATGAGGAATCCACGAAAACCACCTATGAGCAGGAAGATGCCACCATGCGCCGCAGTGAAAAGATCATCTATGATCTGACAGGCCAGAAGATTGCCGGACACCGGGCACCGGGCGGCGTGATCCACGATTACAGCCTGCGCCTGTTTTTGGAGCACGGCTACATTTACAGCAGCAACTGGCGCGACAGCGATGGTCCGTTCCTGCATCAGATCGACGGAAAAACAGTTCCTCTGGCAGAGCTTCCGAAGGATTCCATCTTCGATGATACCGCCTATGATTTTTACACCGATGCCGCTCCGGAGCGCTACGGTCTCAAATCCCCAGATGAGATGTTTGAAATCTGGAAAGAAGAATTTGATTCTCTTGCCGCAGAAGGCCGCATGATCAACTTTGTGCTGCATCCGCAGTTTGTAGGACGGGCCAGCCGCGTGCAGATGCTCAGCCGCCTGATCGGCTACATGAAATCCCACGGCGCATGGCTGGACACCAACCGCGCGGTTGCTTCCTGGGTATTAAAAGAAAACGGATTCCAGGTGCCGGATCATGAGTAAGCAGGCACCTGACATTCTCTCCGACGAGGCGCAGCGCCGCTTAAACCGCACCATCTTAAAGCTGGCATGGCCCGCGATCCTGGAGCAGTTTCTGATCTGTATGGCCTCCCTGGCTGATACAGCCATGGTGGGTTCCATCGGAGCCTCTGCCACCGCGGCCGTGGCCGTCAACATTTCCAGCATCTGGCTCATCAACGGCTTTATCACATCCTTAAGCGTGGGCTTTTCTTATCTGATCTCCCACGCAGTGGGCTCCGGCGATGAGAAGCGTTCCCGCCGGATCACGGCTCAGGGTCTTGTATGTGCGGCAGTGCTCGGGCTTCTGCTGGCACTGGGCGTGGAGCTCATCTGCCACCCGCTCCCTGTCTGGCTCGGCGCGGCACCGGAGGTCATTCCCCAGGCTCAGCGCTATATGCAGATCCTTGGGTATGGTCTCACGGCCCAGACGATTTCCGTGGTGCTCTCCGCCAGCTTCCGTTCTGCCGGAAATACGCGGATCCCGCTGGCAGCCAACCTGACCTCCAATGCTGCTAACATTGTGGGAAACTTTTTCCTGATCTATCCGGTGCGCAGGCTGACCCTCGGCTCTCACACCGTTTCCATCTGGGGCGCAGGGCTTGGCGTGGCAGGGGCGGCCTGCTCCACCATGCTGTCCCAGATACTTTTGCTGGTCATCCTGCTGGTATTCCTGGTATCTGCCCGGACCCCGATCCGGTTGAATCCGTTCCACACGAACTACCGCGTGGAAAAGCAGGTCCTGGGCCAGCTCTGTCATATCAGCATTCCGGTCCTGCTGGAGCGTCTGACTCTGACCTCCGGCCAGGTAGCATTGACAGCCATGATTTCCAGTCTTGGCACGATCTCCCTGGCAGCTCATTATCTGACCAACCAGACGGAGGGCCTGCTTTACCTGCCCGCCTACGGCTTTGCCTACACCGCTACCGCCCTGGTGGGACAGGCTCTGGGCGCAGGGCGCAAGGATCTGGCTGACCGGTTCGCCTTCCGGATCTGCTGGATCGGCTCTGCCGTAATCATCGCCGCCTGCGTGCCGGTTGCCCTTTTTTCCAGTCCCATCATCTGTCTGTTCAGCCGGGAACCGGAGGTCATTGCCCTGGGCAGCAAAACACTGTTCATTGCAGCAGCCACTGAGATTTTCTTCAGCTTCACGGTCATTGCAGGCGGCATCAGCCGCGGCTCCGGTGATGTGCGCTTCTCTCTGCTGGTCAGCATCATCGGCATGTGGGGACTGCGGATCGGACTGGTATGGCTGGCCATTCATCCGCTGGCACTGGGTGTTGTGGGAGTATGGCTGGCAATCGCTGCCGACTGCTTCATCCGCATGGTGCTGTGCGTCTGGCGGATCAGAAGCCGGAAATGGAGAAAATAAAAGCAGGAGGATATTATGGCAAAGAAAAACGCACGGAATACCCGCGGAAAGATCGTAAGTGCCGCATGGAAGCTCTTCTATGAGCAGGGGTATGAGGATACCACCGTGGAGGAGATCATTGACCTGTCCGGCACATCCAAGGGCTCCTTTTACCACTATTTTGACGGCAAGGACGCGCTCCTTTCCACCTTAAGCTCCCTGTTTGATGAAAAATACGAGGAGCTGACCCAAAAGCTGACGCCGGACATGCGCGCCATGGACCAGCTTCTCTTCTTAAACCAGGAGCTGTTCCGCATGATCGAGAACAGCATCTCCCTGGATCTTCTGGCAAGGCTTTACTCTACCCAGCTTACCACCAGCGGAGAAAAGCACCTGCTGGACCACAACCGGATCTACTACAAGCTTCTGCGAAGGATCATTGCCAAAGGGCAGGCCGATGGGCAGCTCAGCACCCGTTCCAATGTGAACGAGATGGTAAAGCTCTACGCCCTGTGCGAACGGGCCCTTCTGTATGACTGGTGCCTCTGCTCCGGAGAGTATTCTCTGGTAGAATATGCCGGGAAAGTAATGCCCGGATTTTTAAGCAGCTTTCAGCCTTAACCGGCCGGAAGCTGCTTTTGTTACTTTACATATCAGTAAGGCACCGGTGGCGCATCCGCTGATTTTGTGCCATTTACGGAAATATAAATTTTTGTATGTATTTTATTTTCTTTTATCGTCTAGTTTATTTTTCTTATAAAATATAACATTTTTCAACTATTCTGCATAAATCGTTCAGCATTCATTCTATACTTTGTTCTGTATTGTAGTCTATTTTAATCCGTGTTATAATCGACCACATCATGCTGCCGGTGCTTCTTTCGATACCGGCAAAGGGAATGAGGAGGAAAAATCTATGTTATCAGGACAGATCGGAATCCTGGCTGCCATCGTGATCTATCTCATCGCAATGGTATATGTCGGATTCTATTTCAGCAAACAGGGCAGCGGCGATTCCACTGACGATTTCTACTTAGGCGGCCGGAAGCTCGGACCGTTAGTAACCGCCATGAGCGCAGAGGCATCTGACATGAGCAGCTGGCTCTTAATGGGACTTCCGGGCGTTGCCTATCTTTCCGGTATCGCTGACGCAGGCTGGACCGCCATCGGCCTTGGCATTGGCACTTATTTAAACTGGCTGATCGTGGCGCAGAGGCTCCGCCGCTATTCCGTGGTCTGCAATGCCATCACCATCCCGGATTTTCTTTCCCGGCGTTTCCGTGATCAGAAGAACATCCTGATGTGTATTTCCGCAATCCTCATCCTGATTTTCTTTATCCCCTACACGGCATCCGGCTTCAAGGCCATCGGAACCCTGTTCGCCAGCCTGTTTGGAGTGGATTACCACATGGCTATGATCGTGGGTGCCATTGTCATCGTAGGCTATACAGTTATGGGCGGTTTCATGGCCGTATCCACCACTGATTTGATCCAGAGTATCGTTATGACCATCTCTCTGATCGTGATTGTCTTTTACGGTATTCACATGGCAGGCGGCTGGGATGCGGTCGTAAGCAATGCCACCTCTCTGGCCGGTTACCTTTCCATGACCCACGTTCATGACCGGGCAAGCCAGGCGGCTGCTCCCTACAGCCTGCTGACGATCATTTCCACGCTGGCATGGGGTCTTGGCTACTTCGGTATGCCCCACATCCTGCTGCGCTTCATGGCCATCGAGGATGAGAAAAAGCTGGTACTCTCCCGCCGCATCGCAACCGTATGGGTACTGATCTCCATGTGCGTTGCAATCCTGATCGGTATCATCGGGTATGCTGCCTCCGTGGCCGGAGCAATCCCGCTCTTTACCCAGAGTTCGGAATCAGAAACCGTGATCATTCAGTTTGCGCATCTGCTGGGACAGAACCATTTTCTGCTCTCCCTGATCGCAGGCGTGGTCCTGGCCGGTATCCTTGCCTGCACCATGTCCACCGCAGACTCACAGCTTTTGACCGCAGCCTCCAGTGTATCCCAGAATCTGCTGCAGGATTTCCTGAAGATCCGGATGAACTCCGCTGCCTCCATGGCAGCAGCCCGTCTGACTGTAGTCGGCATTGCCGTCATCTCCATCTTCCTGGCATGGAATCCGGACAGCTCCGTATTCTACATCGTATCCTTCGCCTGGGCCGGCTTCGGCGCATCCTTCGGACCGCTGGTGCTGTTTGCCCTGTTCTGGAAACGCACCAACCTGCAGGGTGCCCTGGCCGGAATGGTCGCAGGAGGCGTGATGGTATTTATATGGAAATACCTGATACGGCCGATGGGCGGCACCTGGAATATCTACGAGCTGCTTCCGGCCTTTGTGGTATCCGCACTGGCCATCGTGATCGTATCTCTGGCAACCAAGGCTCCGTCCGAAGAGATCTGCAAAGAATTTGACTCTGTGGGAAAATAAATCATGAAATCAAAGAAGCCCGTCCTGGTCTAAACAGGGCGGGCTTCTTTATTTTGTACAAAAAAGAGCGGTATATTACCTCTCTTTTTTTGGTGGTAATGCCCTGAAAGGGGCAGCCTGCTTTTCTGAGAAAATTATGTATAATAATTTCACCGGAATGGGTGTGTCAATGCCCTGAATGAGGCGGCATACATTTCTGCTCAGAAAAAAAGGAGAAATTTTATGAACACCACGATGTGTCAATGCCCTGAATGGGGCGGCCTTCTTTTCTGCATCGAGTCAACGGTAAGACCGTTTGTCGTTGAGTATTGTGTCAATGCCCTGTAAGGGGCGACTTAACTGTCCAGTACCTTCACAATTACGAGGCGACTTTCTTTTCTACAAAGAATTGCTGAACGTATTGATTGGTAACGTCTGAAGTGTCAATGCCCTAAATGGGGCGACCCTCATTTCTACTCAACGAGAAGGATTGTATCCAAACGAAATTATAGTGTGTCAATGCCCTAAAAGAGGCGACCTTCATTTCTACGCAGCAGAAGGAAAAAATATGATGAACTACATTGTGTCAATGCCCTGAAAGAGGCGACCTTCATTTTCACCCAGAAAAACAGTGGCGAGTTCGAAATCATGGAATTGTGTCAATGCCCTGAAAGAGGCAACCTTCATTTCCACCCCTTGACTCTGGGAAACCACATAAATAAAGGCTTTTCGGACACGTTTTTGCAGAAGTTTTTCTGAATATTCTGAAAACAGCACTTTTGCAAACCATTTTTGGCGAGTTTACATTTTATTCATAATTGGCACTCGTTTGACTTTTCTAAGCTTATCACATTTTTTCTGAATTTGGAAGCCCTTCCGGAAAACAACTCAAAAAAATATGGTAAAATATAAAACGAGTGCAAGAGAGCCAGAAACGTGCTTGCACGGTTATGGCGAACGACGAGGCCATCGAGTGACGCAAGTCACGAGAACGAGTGCAAGAGAGCCGAAAGCGTGCTTGCACGGTTGCGGCGAACGACGAGGCCATCGAGTGACGCGAGTCACGAGAACGTGCCCTCTAAAAAACACATGCCAGTCGGTCCTGTTTTCAGGCCGGTCTGGCTTATACAGAAAGGAAGCTTCCATGAAACTTGTAATTGTAAGACACGCTGACCCGGATTACTCCATCGACTCACTGACTCCCACCGGCTGGAAGGAGGCAGAACTGCTTTCTGACCGGCTTGTCCGTACCCCGGCAAATGCCTATTATGTATCTCCATTGGGACGGGCCAGGGATACGGCATCTCTGACGTTGAAAAAGCTTGGACGCACTGCGGAAACAAAAGAATGGCTCCGGGAATTCTCTCCCCGCATTCTGAAACCCGGTATGGATCACACCACCAGTATCTGGGACTGGCTGCCCGAGCTCTGGACAAAAGAGCCTCGCTACTATGACCCGGAAGCATGGTATCTCACCGACGCCATGCGCTCTGTGAATGTGGAACAGGAATACAAATGGGTCATCCATGAATTTGACCGGCTTCTGACTGCTCACGGTTATGAACGCGAAGGCCTGTACTACCGGGCTGTCCGTCCAAACCGTGATACCGTTGTGCTGTTCTGTCACTTTGGCGTGGAATGTGTGCTGTTAAGCCATCTGATGCATGTTTCTCCCATGCCGCTGTGGCACGGTCTGTGCGCAGCTCCCTCCTCCGTCACCACCATTTATACAGAAGAACGGCGGCAGGGGATTGCAAGCTTCCGAACCAGTGCATTCGGTGACATCTCCCATCTTTATGCAGCAGGGGAGGAACCCTCCTTTGCAGCACGGTTTTGTGAAACCTGGGACAACGAAAACGAGCGGCATGACTGATCTGCCGCCCGTTTTTACGCCATACTGTATTCCAACATCTCATACGCTACATGACAGCCTTCGCTGATCTCAGCAGGCAGCAGCGCTCTTGCTACGTATTTTTCTTCTGCGGACGGATCAGCCACTCGTTTCAAATATGCGTAATCTCCGTCAATTCTTGCTACAGTATACTCAATTCTTTCAAACATTGTTTCTCCCTTTTCGTTTCACGGCAGGCAGTCGATTGCCGTATTCATCTGACTCATAGCCAAACTCACAAGATTGGTTCGGGTATCAAAACACCCGAACCAATTTTCTTCCAATACCGGCTCTTTTACATAAAATCTGCCTGGCAGTACATGATCACTCCGTCCTTCATGGTGAGCTGTGGTACGATGACCTGATGTCCGGTGAAGGTATGACCGGTTCTGTCACAGTACGGTACTTCTTTTTCCTTTACTTTGAAGATGACCAGATCTGCCTCCGTGCCCGGTGCCATGGAAGCCAGGCTGTCGCAGTGCACCAGCCTTGCCGGAACCCGGGTTACGGCATCCAGCACCTCGTCGAGGCTCATGCCGAAATCGAGATATTTGCTCATGATCCTCGGCAGGCTGTGCAGCGGCTGTAAGAAGAAGCCGGAGGTATTGATATCAGAGCTGATGATATCCGGCTTGAAGCCCTGGGCGACTGCCTTCTGCGCAATTTCCAGATCAAAGTTATTGCAGCCGTTGCTGGCATCAAACAGCACGCCGCGCTCGTGCGCCTTCAGAAGTCCTTCCCGCACCTTTCCCTCTGCGTCCAGGCAGGTCTCTCGTCCTTTTCCCTGGTAGATATGGCAGATCAGATCATCCTTGCGCAGGATACCTGCCAGCTTTTCCAGATCCATCACCGGGTTGGTAACATGGACCGATACGTTGCAGCCCAGCTCCTCTGCCAGCTCCACAGTGGCACGGATGGATTCCTCGGCGTCCTCCGGAGCAATGATCCCTACAGACAGGCGGCTTTTTAAGCCTACCAGATTATCCGGATACTCCCGAAACAGCTTTTTGATCTTGGGAACATCAAAATATTTCTTTTCCAGGTGTTCCGGGTAGCGGTCTGTAACCTGACCGCCGCTTCCTACAAGGAGCATATTTAAGATGCGGACATCGCTGAATGCCATGGCGCTCTTCCGGTACATCTCATAGTTGGCCGCGCCGGTGCTTCCGCCGTCCACTGCAGTTGTGACGCCGCAGGGAAATGACGCTGCATCGGGATTGATGCCGTTCTCCGTTCCATGATTAAAATAGTGAACATGATAGTCAATCCAGCCGGTTGTGACCTTGCACCCGGATGCATCTACTATCTGGTACTCTCCTGACGGCATCCCGGAAATGATGACTCCGTCCTCTACCGCAAGATCCTTCTTCTCCCATTTCTGTGCAGCCGGATCATAAATCTCTCCGCCTCTGATTACAAATGCTCCCATTGAACTTCTGCTCCTTATTTGTTCTTCTTTCCTTGTTTCGATCGTGCCCGATGACCGCCGGGCCACAGCCATGACCCGGCTGATCCTTGCTTCATTATTACGTATTGCTTATTTCGTACTGCTTATTCCATATTGCTTATTTCTTACCATTTATTACGGATTGCTTATTACAGATTTCTCACTGTTTTACCGCATTGATGGCATCAAACAACTGGTCTACGATCTCATCACCAAGATCCTCTCTTACCATGTCGTATACCGGCTCTGCCTTCTCGCGAAGCTCGGCCAGCACGGAATCATCCAGGGTGATGATCTGGCAGCCTGCGTCCTCACAGGTCTTCTTGTAGCTCTTGATGCTCTCGTCGGCCTTGGAGTTGCCGTATTTTGTCGCAGCCGCTGCGCACTCGTCCACCAGAGTCTTTACATTGTCCGGAAGACTTGCATACAGATCCTTATTCATATAGAAGGTAATGATATGCCCAAGATGGTTGGTCTCTACCACGTACTTCTGAACCTCCTGCACATTGTTGCCGACAATGTTCATGTACGGGTTTTCCTGTCCGTCGATGGTGCCCTGCTGCAGTCCCATGAATACCTCGGTGAACTGCATGGGGGTTGCAGCCGCACCTAATGCATTCCAGTATGCAATATGATACTTGTTGGTCATAACACGGATCTTCTGCCCCTTCAAGTCTGCCAGAGTATGAGTCTCCCTGTTGGTGGTCAGCTCACGGAAGCCTGCGTCAGAGTAGCCTAACATCTGAATGCCGCCTGCGTTGCAGTACTTGTTCATGACATCCACGAAGTCTCCGCGAAGCACAGAACGCATCTGTGCGGTGTTGTCAAAGAGGTTCGGCATATCAAACACTGCAAACTGCGGGATAAAATCTACCAGGTCGGTGGTCATTCCGGTTCCGATATCGATGGAGCCGCCAATCACTGCCTCGGTGAACTCGGTGGTATTGCCTAACTGGCCGCCCGGATAGATATCTACGCTGATCTTACCGCCGGATTTCTTGTTGATGAGCTCTGCAAATTTATCTACCATCATGTAGTTGATGGAGGTATCTGCTACCGTCATGGCTGCAGTCCAGTGATACTCACCGTCAATGTCTGCCGGATCCACTGCGGTGATCTCATCACCTAGGGTCGCTTCATCCACTACGGTCTCTCTTACGGTATCCACTGCTGCCAGCAGCTTGTCTACGATCTCGTCGCCCAGGTCTTCACGAACCATATCGTATACCACCTGCGCCTTCTCGCGAAGCCCGGCCAGTACGGAATCATCCAGGGTGATGATCTGACAGCCTGCATCCTCACAGATCTTCTTGTACTCAGCGATGCTCTCATCTGCACGGTCATTGCCGTACTCGGTTGCTGCCTTTGCACAGGCATCTACCAGGCTTCTTACGTTGTCCGGCAGTCCGTTGTAAAGATCAGAGTTCATATAGAAGGTAATGATGTGGCCCAGATGATTGGTCTCTACCACGTACTTCTGAACCTCCTGCACATTGTTGCCGACAATGTTCATGTACGGATTTTCCTGTCCGTCGATGGTGCCCTGCTGCAATCCCATGAATACCTCGGTAAACTGCATCGGGGTTGCTGCTGCACCGATGGCGTTCCAGTAAGCGATGTGATACTTGTTGGTCATAACACGGATCTTCTGACCCTTTAAATCTGCCAGGGAGTGCGTCTCCTTGTTGGTGGTGAGCAC
This sequence comes from Prevotella sp. P5-108, assembly GCA_963645005.1. Lineage (GTDB taxonomy): Bacteria > Bacillota > Clostridia > Lachnospirales > Lachnospiraceae > Brotaphodocola. The sequence goes on along the minus strand of CAVIRL010000018.1, from coordinate 12,083 downwards.
ACGGAAGCCTGCATCGGAATAGCCTAACATCTGGATGCCGCCTGCGTTGCAATACTCGTTGATGACATCTACGAAGTCACTCTGCAGCACGGCTCTCATCTGTGCTGTGTTATCAAACAGGTTCGGCATATCGAATACTGCAAACTGCGGGATAAAGTCTACCAGGTCGGTGGTCATTCCGGTTCCGATATCGATGGAGCCGCCAATCACTGCCTCGGTGAACTCGGTGGTATTGCCTAACTGACCGCCCGGATAGATATCCACACTGATCTTGCCGCCGGACTTCTCATTCACCAGCTCTGCGAATTTATCCACCATCATATAGTTGATGGAGGTGTCCGCTACAGTCATGGCTGCAGTCCAGTGATACTCGCCGTCGATCTCAGACGGATCCAGCGCCGGGATATCTGCGCCGTAGTCACCGCTGTCCGCACTTCCCGAGCCTGTGCTGCCGCCATTATTAGATGCAACCGCCTTAGTCTCCTCACCGGAAAGCAGAGTCGGAAGACTCATGGAAATCTGCGGAATATAGGTGATCAGTACCAGAGATGCCAGGAATGCACCTATATATGGCATACAGGCCTTCGCCAGCTTTAACATTGGGATCTTGGTCATGCCGGATGCCACAAACAGGTTGATGCCCATCGGCGGGGTTACCATACCGATGGCCAGGTTACAGGTCATGATGATACCAAAGTGTACCGGATCCACACCGGCTGCCGTTGCGATCGGAACCATGATCGGGGTTAAGATCATGATGTTCGGGATGTTGTCAATGATCATACCGCAAACCAGCATGATCAGGTTCATGATCAGAAGGATCACAATCTTGTTATCCGAAATCTGCAGCACCGCCTCACTGATGGTCTGCGGATAACGCAGCAGAGTCAGACATTTTGCAAATGCAGAAGCCGCTGCAATGACAAACAGGATATTCACGTACGTCTTGGCGCCCTCCATGAACACATTGCCAAGATTGCGGACATTGATGGTCTTGTAAACGAAAATGCATACAAACAGTCCATAGAATACGCTGATGACAGCAGACTCGGTCGGGCTGCAGACACCGGAATAAATGGTGCCAAGGATGATGACCGGAGTCATCAGGGCGAAGAAACTCTCTTTTAATAACGGCCAGAAGCCCTTTGCACGGATCTCCTTGTAGCTCTTTAAGAGCTTTTCCTTATCCTCGCCGTGCTTCTTGCAGTAATAGTAGCTGTAAAGCATCAGGGCAAAGCCGATCAGGAGTCCCGGGAAGATACCGGCGATGAACAGCTTGGACGGTGACGCATTGGCTGCGGCTGCATATACAATGTAGGAAATACTCGGCGGGATGATAACGCCCAGACCTCCGGCCACCGTAACAATGGAAGTGGCAAATACCATGTCGTATCCCATCTCAACCAGGAACGGAATGGTCATGGCACCAACTGCGGATACCGTTGCCGGGGAAGAACCGGAAATTGCTGCGTAAAACATACAGGTTACGATAACTGCGCAGGGGAAACCGGCTGTCTTGTTGCCGATGAAATATCCGAAAAAGTTAAACAGTTTTTCGGAGATACCGCCCTGTGCCATGATCATACCGGATACCATGAACAGCGGAACTGCCAACAGGGTGAAGCTGTTTAAGCCTGCAAACATACCGCGGGCAACATCGCCTGCCGCATAGGAGAAGCTGGAATTCAAAAGGTTTGGCAGCATGGCCATCAGGCCGAATACACCGCCCACCGGCATTGCCACTGCCAGCAGGATCGCCAGAATCAGGAAAAATAAACCAATTGCCATTTATTTGTCCTCCTTTTCGTCTGTCTTGTTGGTCACTACCCGGTAGATCAACTGCACATAGCGCAGGATACCAAGCGCAATGCCGAATGCCATAGCACTGTAGATGTTGGCAATCGGAATGCCAAGTGCCGGGCTGGCCTGATTCACCTGAGCCGCATTAGCAATGATCTCGGTGGTTCCCTTAAAGAGCCAGCACAAAAAGACGATCATCACAACATCACAGATCAGCCCCAGAAGCTTCTGCAGATTCTTCGGGATCATGGATGTGAACGTATCCACCTTGATGCTGACGCCCAAACGCACGGCACAGGGCAGAGCGAAGAATGCGGAAAGTGCGAGGCAGTAACAACAGACCTCATCAGACCAGCTCAGTGCATGATGGAAGCAATAACGCATGATGACATTGGCAAATGACAGGCAGCTCATGACAACCAGCATGATTGCCAAGATCATGAGCTCAAAGTTTTTTTCGAGCCATTTGATTTGTTTCATAGTACTTCACTCCTTGTAAGAAATTAAGAATTGTTGCCGCTGTCGGCGTCCCGGAGAGCAGCTTGCCCAAAAAGCTTTTTGTTATTGATGTATTTTTATTATATCCATGGTATAATCAGAAGTAAAATTACTTTGTTTGCTATTGGTTAGAAGCAATTCTTCTTACAGATTCATTGTTTTTTCACAAAAACAAAGGTGTTTTTTCTTTCACAAGGGAATTGTTTTTGATCATTTTTACCAACAGGAGGGATTTATGGACTTTCGACAACTGGAATATATTGTAGCGATTGCCGAAAACAAGAGTATCTCCAAGGCTGCGGAATCACTGTTTATTTCCCAATCCGGCTTAAACCAGCAGCTTATCAGGCTGGAAAAGGAGCTGGGGCTGAAGCTTTTTGACCGCAGCAAGCATTTTCTGCGCCCCACAAGGGCCGGAGAAATCTATGTTAAAAATGCTATTGAGATTTTAAAGATCAAGCGGAATACCTACACAGAGCTGGGTGACCTGAAAAATGAAGCCACCGGTGAGATCAGCCTTGGTCTGACCCACGAGCACGGCATTGACCTGTTCACTTCCGTTTTTACTGCTTTTAACCAGCGCTATCCGCAAATTACCTTTGCCCTGACGGAAGCCATTGTGGCTCAGCAGAATGAGCTGCTCCTCTCCGGCCGACTGGATCTGGGCTTTGTGATGCTGCGGGAATCGGAACGGATCAATCTGGAGTACATCAAGCTCTTTGATGAAGAGCTGATCCTTGGTATTCCCAGGAACCATCCGGAAGCCATAAGGGCCAATGCCTTCGGCGCACCCCTTGCCACTACAGACTTAAAGCGCTTTTATGACAACAAATTTTCCCTGATCTTTGGTGCTTCCACCATGCGCCAGCTCGTTGATCCGCTGTTTCAGGAAGCCGGATATAAGCCTCAGATGCTGATTGAGACTGCCATGAACCATGCTCTGATCCAGCTGGTCAGCAAGGGCTTCTGCTGCACCATCGTTCCCTACTCCCGAATGCTGAACAGTCCTTACAGCACGGAATGCGCATGGTTTAAGCTGCAGGGACGTCCAAGCTGGCAGGTGTGTTTCGCCCTCAGAAAAGACACACACTTAAGCGAAGCCCACCGGTATCTGATCCGGCTGGCGAAACGCTACGGACAGACCCTGCAGGAGCGCTTTATATAGAACGTAACTATTCAGTACCTTCACAGTCACGGGCAAAAATCCATTGAAAATTGCCTACGGCAATGGGATTTTTGCCTGCCAGCCCATGTTTTCTTGCGGTCAGCGAACACGCCACCGGCGGCTCCTCGACATGCAAAGCAACAAAAAGGTTCATGAAAACCCCTCGGGATTTTCATGAACCTTTTTCGTTATCATCTTCATCCAAGTATCATCGCCCATACCGGGATCGAGATCAGAGACAGCAGCGTGGATACCACGATACACTTCGTTGCAAACGTATAATCGCAGCCGTATTTTGCTGCCAGGATCGCAGAGGTACTGCCGGCCGGCATACCGGTGATCAGCAGGCAGACCCCGGTCAGGAAGGGATCGACTCCCGCCAGACGGCATCCCGCAAGTACAAGAGCAGGCAGGATGACCAGACGCAGTGCCGAGATAAACAGGGTGTTGCCATCCAGCATGCTGCGCAGGGACATCCCGGAAAACATCATGCCGATCAGCACCATGGTCATGGCCGTGGTGCAGCCGCCCGCAGAGCGCACGCCCTTATCCAGGGCACCCAGAAATACCTTTACCAGATCCGGCAGCAGCGGAATGCCGCAGCCCAGCACGGCATTGTACAGTTGGTTTAACGGTGCCTGAAAGATCATCAGTCCCAGACCGATATAAACAGCCACGATGCACGGGTGCACGACCAGCTTCTTCACCACGCTCTTCATATCCGGGCTTTCGGTGAAGCAGGCAATACCGGCCGACCACATCATGACACGCATCGGGATGATGAAAATGGAGGCATACATCATGCCCTCCGCACCATAGATACCCTGGGCGATCGGCAGTCCCAGAAAGCCGGAGTTGGAAACAATGGTGCAGTACTGCATGACACGCTTTACTTCCTTCGGCTTATGATTATAAAGAACCTTGCTGAGAATATAGCAGAGGAGCTGCACCAGCAGGGAAATGGCCAGCACCACCGCAAACTTTCTTAAAATATCCAGATTAAATTCCATCCGGAAGGAATTGATGATGTTGCAGGGCAGAAAGAAATACAAAACCAGATCCGTGAGGATTGCTTTTGCATCATCCTTTAAAATACCCGTGCTTTTCAGGATCGCTCCGGCGGCCACCAGAAGAAACATCATGACCTGCAGAGTCCATAAATTGCTGATATCCATTGTGTCACTCCCATTCCTCTGTCGATTTCATAAATACGGCCGGTCAGCAAGCGACCGGCCATACATCAAATCCTGAATTTTTCAGTTTCCATACTATGATGTTGAGGTCAAAAGTTATTTTGACCCCATTGATACCGAATTGCTATGTGCTTTGCACTCTCGCAATTCTATTATTTCATCTGCATGCCAACGCGGATCATGCGGAAGGTTCTGTCTGCAGCATTTGCGTAAAGCTCCTCTGCACGCTCCAGAGCCTCTTCGATATCCATAGCGCCGTTGATGGTCGGAACAATGCTCTCTACGCCGAATTCATAGATCTTCTCTGCTCCGTTGCCCATGCCGCCTACGATGGCAACAGCCGGAACGCCTTTTGCCTTGCAGCGCATACCGATACCACTCGGTACTTTACCGAATGCGGACTGCCAGTCAATACGGCCCTCACCGGTTACTACCAGATCAGTACCCTCTAACAGGCCGTCAAAATCAATCAGATCCAGCACAGTCTCGATACCGGATTTTAAGTTTGCTTTTAAGAAACCGCAGAGAGCTGCGCCAAGGCCGCCTGCTGCACCTGCGCCCTCTTTATTCTCAACATCCATGCCTTTTTTACGCATAACCTCTGCATAGTTCTTCATGCCAGCTTCCAGACGGTCCAGAATCTCCGGGGTGCCGCCCTTCTGCTTGCCGAAGGTATAGGTTGCGCCGTCCGGTCCGGTTAACGGGTTGGTTACGTCGCACATAACTGTGATCTCAGCCTCAGCTACTGCCGGATGCAGACCGCTCATATCGATATCTGCAACCTTCTCCAGATCAGAGCCGACGCCGGTCAGCACGTTGCCCTCTGCATCCAGGAAGCGAACGCCCAGAGCGCTCATAGCACCCATGCCGCCATCGTTGGTAGCGCTGCCGCCGATCGCGATGGAAAGCTTGCGGTAGCCGTTGTCCAGAGCGTCTTTGATGAGCTCGCCGGTGCCGTAGCTGGTGGTATTTAACGGATTTCTCTTCTCGGTCGGAACCATCGGAAGTCCGGATGCTGCAGCCATCTCGATGATAGCGGAATCACCGTGGAACACACCGTAGGAGGCCTCGGTCTCCTCCATGAGCGGTCCGTGTACTTTTACCTTGCGGTAATCGCCCTTGGTAACAGCGATGACAGCGTCAACGGTTCCCTCGCCGCCGTCTGCCACCGGAACACCAACGGTCTCACAGCCCGGGAAAATGCGCTGTGCGGACTCATTTAACAGTTTGATGATCTGGTCAGAAGATAAGGTTCCCTTGAAAGAATCGGAAGCAAACAGTAATTTCATAAAGCCCTCCTTATATAGTGAAATCAGTACTTAGTAATCTTATTTATTATAACAGAAAACGGACCGGCACTCCAGAAGAATCGCCGGTCCATCGTCAATGCCGTAATGGTATTTCGTTTATTGTTCCGTTAAAATCAGAGATTAGAGTAGGCCAGCCTTGGTCATCTCAGCTTTGATCTTATCTAATACCGGTCCCTCCGGGGTAGCCAGGTTCGGGGTGTACGGAAGACCTACGTTACGTCCGCGTAAGTTTGCCATATCCTTTGCTGCAACCGGGAAGCTTGCGCCGTCCATGGACAGACGTACCGGGTTTAATTTGAACTGAGCCTCAAGGGAACCCTGAAGATCGCCGGCAACGTACTTGTTGTATACGTCGGTGATCAACTCCGGCATGAAGTTTGCTGCGGTACATACACCACCAACTGCGCCGTGGCACATGGAAGCGTAAAGCAGGGTGTCCTTGCCGCCGAATACCTTGAAGTCTACGTCTCTGTTTCTGCGGATGAACTCAGAGGTCTGGGTGATATCACCGCTGGTATCTTTCATACCTACGATGTTCGGAACCTCATGAGCCAGTCTCTCAACCAGGTTAGCGGACAGGGTGTAGCCTACGCGTCCCGGGTTGTTGTAAAGCAGTACCGGAGTCTCCGGGATTGCGTCTGCGATTGCTTTGAAGTGAGTGAACAGCTCGGTCTCAGTTGGCTTTAAGAACATCGGCTGCAGAACAGATACGCTTGCTGCGCCGTTTGCTACTGCCATCTTTGCAAGACGGATACACTTCTTGGTGCTGATCGCACCGATACCGAAGTATACCGGAACACGTCCAGCGGCCTGATCTACGACGATCTTTAAGCCTCTCTCCATCTCGTCCTCTTCTACTACATAGAACTCACCGTTGCTGCCGAATAACAGGATGCCGCTTACGCCGCCATCGATCACATAATCAACCTGGCTGCGAATTGCAGCTTCGTCGATCAGCTCATCTTTGTCGATCGGGGTGATCATCGGGACAACTACGCCCTTAATAAAATCTGTATTCATTCCTCTTCTCCTTCCAGCGCACATGACGCCTTATCTGACACACTGCTGCCCACGGATCCGTAAGCAGCAGTGCATGATGTCTTTTTTAATTTATTTTATCCGATATCATTATTTAACGATGCTGGTACCGGAAATCTTCTCGTAGTACTTAACAATGCTGGAGTGATCGTCTTTGTCGCATCCCTCAGATCTTAAGAACTGCATGATCTCCATCATCTCAGCGGTTAACGGAGCCGGAGAGCTGATAGCGTGAGCTGCGTTCAGAGCGTTGTTCAGGTCTTTGATGTGAAGCTCGATACGGAAGCCCGGCTTGTAGTTGCCTGCTAACATCATCGGAGCCTTAGCATCCATAACGGTAGATCCAGCCAGACCACCACGGATTGCCTGGTATACTAACTCAGGATCGGTGCCAGCTTTCTTAGCGAAGGTCAGAGCCTCAGCTACTGCTGCGATATTGATAGCTACTACCATCTGGTTAGCCAGCTTAGCTACGTTACCGGAACCAAGGTCACCAACATAAACTACGGAACCAGCCATAACCATCAGCATGTCATAGTACTTGTCGAACAGCTCTTTCTTACCGCCGCACATAACGGAAAGGGTACCGTCGATTGCCTTCGGCTCACCACCGGATACCGGGCAGTCCAGCATATCAATGCCGTGCTTAGCCAGCTCAGCGCCGATTGCCTTGCTCTCGGTTGGGTCGATGGAGCTCATGTCGATAACAACAAGACCCTCTTTTGCGCCCTCAACAACACCGTTCTCGCCCAGAACTGCTGCTCTTACGTGCGGGGAGTTCGGAACCATGGTGATAACAACGTCAACCTGAGATGCCAGATCCTTGTTGCTCTCTGCTGCGGTTGCGCCGCAGGATACCAGATCTGCTACTGCTTCTTTATTGAAATCGAAAACAACCAGCTCGTGACCTGCTTTAACCAGGTTCTTTGCCATCGGTCTTCCCATGATACCTAATCCGATAAATCCAATTTTCATTTTGAATTCCTCTCTTTCTTATAAAAGTAAAACTTCATTTGGTTTCCCTGACAGGAGTTTTCGCCTTGCGGCTTCCTCGCTATCAGCTTATGTCTGCATTATAATCAAAGGCGGTACGCCAAACAATAGGCAGAATATCCAAATTCAGAGTTTAAAATCGTGCAAATGTGATATCCTTGCAATTTTGTTTCACATTCATTTCATTTGTTATCAATTAAGTATCACTTTGGATTCATGAGAGAAATTCAGGTCATCCATTTTATATTTGTGATGGATTTTTTCATAATCGTGACTGTGAAGGTACTGAACAGTTACGAAATATTTTATTTCATTATCTTCTCATTTGTAATCCCATATTTCTTCATATGCCGCCACAGCGTTGCCTTACTGATTCCCATGGCCAGGGCGGTTTTTTCGCGGTTTCCGCTGAATTTGTGCAGCAGTTCCCGGATTCTTACAGCCTCGTCCGGCAAACTATCCAGCGTTTGTTCCTGCACCGCTTCTTTCTCATTTAAAGGAACTGAACTCCCGGAAATCCGCTCCGGATAAAGTTCCTCCAGAAGCCTTCTGACTGCAATCTCATCAATCGAACGCTTGCCCGCCATCAGGATCATGCGTTCGCAGAAGCTCTCGATCTGAAACAGATTTCCCTTCCACGGATAATTCATCAGGATCTCCATGGCTCCTTTTGTCAGTACGTGGTACCTGGAATAGTGTTCGCAGCAGTCATGAATGGTGTCCTCAATCTTGTCACGCAGATCTTCACGGCGTTCCCGCAGCGGCGGAACAAACAGTTCCAGGCCGGACAGCAGATAGTAAAGGTCCGGACTGATCCTGTGCTCTGCCATCAGCTCGGAAAGCGGGCGGCCAATGGTCACCATGACCCGCACATCCACCTTCCGCAGGCTCGCAATATCCGCGCCGTGGCATACATGGAAACGGATCAGCTGGTAAAGCCGGTACTGGTTCGCTGCTGTCAGCTCCTCCACATCCCTGATCAGCAGGGTTCCCCCCTGCACCTGAAGCACCGCGCCACGATTTCCAAAGATCATATTCTTCTGTTCCTCGCCGGACAGACCCTCGCAGGGCACATCCAGAAACGGCCCATGGGCGCGGATGCTGCTGTTGTGGATGCTCTCCGCCAGCATCCGCTTCTCTGTCCCCGGCTCTCCGATCAGCACCACCGGATGCTCGGACAGCGCATACAGATTTGCCTTGCGGATGCACTCCTGCATGGCGGCAGACTTCTGCAGAATGTCTTCAAACTGCACCAACGGCGGCAGTACCCGGCTGTTCTCCCGTTTCTGGTTTCCCCTGGATTTTTCCGGTGTCACTGTCTTTTTCTTCATCTTATGACAGGTGACAATGGCTCCGTCCACCCTGGAATCATACAGAACCGGAGCCAGTACTGCAAAGATAGGGGTTCCATTCCACTCAAAGAACAGGGAATAGTCTTCCCCCTCACCAAATACCCGCTTCCAGGCATCTTCGCCAATCATCGGCGCTGCCTTGCGGATATTTTCTCCCTTCAGCTCTTCTTCCTTTTTTCCGATCATATCTTCCATCAGAGGATTGACTGCCGTGATCACGCCGCTTCCATCCAGACGGATGACGCCGCTGTAGGAGTAATCCAGCAGGGTCTCTAGCTGGGCCGCCGTCTTTTTTTCCACATTCATGGCATATTCCATGTTTTCTGCCGTGGCAAAGGCCTGGCGCATGGAATCCTCGGTCATGGAAAGGAACAGGGAGGGAACCCCCGCCTCCGTCGCAATGGAAACCGCTGTATCTCCGCCGATCACCACATCCGCGCCATCGGAAATGGCCTTGCGTACGGCCACGGGAAGCTCCGCACCCTGATCCGCATAATAGGTCTTCAGCTCGATATTGTAAAGCTCATCGAAATAAGACATGTCGCAGAACATGTTGCGGAAGCCCACCACCGCAACCACCGGCTTTTCTTTTCCGGCAATCTGTTTCGCACGCATGACAAGAAGTGCCATCTCCTGGGCTGTCAGGACGATCTCAACTACCGGTGTATCGGTGTACTGTTTGATGATGGAGGCCTGCAGGCCCCGGGCAATGATGATGGTGGCTCCGTCCGCAATGGAACGGCGTGCTTCCATGACCGTATCCCCGGTATGGATGACCCTCATTTCCTGGATCTCAAATTTTTTCTCCTGCAAAATGTTATGGGCCTGGTGGATCATCTCCTCCCTGGACACCAGAAGTGCTATCTTTCCCACGCGTTTTCCTCTTTTCCACAATCGTCACGGTTCCGTGCCTTCACGGTTATTAAATCCGGTAACTGTTCAGGGAAATTGTACCATAGCCGGGACCGTTCGCGCAACCAGTCCCGTCCATCCTGTTTTTGCTTTCCAGCCTATGTTTTCTTACGGTCAGCGCTGCAAGTGCGCAGACCTGATGAACTGTTACTGGTATTTTCAGTTCACTTACACATAAATATAATCATTCAGAACCGGCTGTAAGCCACCATGTTCCATATCCTCATACATTTGTTCAAAGGAGCGGCTGTCATTGATCTCAAACTGCTCATCGCCCACATCCGGGTCCTCCTTGCCCTCATATTTCTCTTCATGATCTCCGATGCCTGTAGAGACGCCTGCGGAAACCTTGGTGGCACATATTCTGGTAATGCCATTTCGAAACGCCATGCTCTCCCTGCTGGAAACGGTAATTCCCGCAAACGGCAGGAAGATCCGGTAGGCACACAGCACCTGGCAGAGTTCCTTTTCTCCCACGTCCCGTGGATTGATCTTATCATTATTTACAATGGGGCGAAGGCGCGGACAGCTTAAGGACAACTCCGCATGAGGATATTTTCGGTTCAGATAATAAACATGAAGGGCCGTTGCCAGCGCATCCTTTCTGAAATCATCAAGACCCAGTAAGGCAGAGAATCCAGCTCCTCTCATGCCGCCCATCAGCGCACGCTCCTGGGAATCAAAACGGTACGGCCAGACGCGCTTGTGTCCCATCAGGTGCAATGTCTCATATTTTTCCGGATTGTATGTCTCCTGGAACACCGTTACATAATCAACGCCGCATTCATGCAGATACTG
>CAVIRL010000018.1:0-1014 GCA_963645005.1 Prevotella sp. P5-108 | reverse complement strand
TTTTTGAAATATTTTCGTGCGAGCTTTACAGCCTCACCAATGTATTTCACATCGGAATAAGCACGGCTCTCACCGGTCAGGATCAGGATCTCCTCCATGCCGGTCTTCGCGATGACCTGCATCTCATGCTCAATCTCTTCAAAATCCAGCTTCTTGCGGCGAATATTGTTATAACAGTTGAAACCGCAGTAGATACAGTAATTCTGGCAGTAATTGGCGATGTATAACGGCGTGAAAATATAAACGGTATTGCCGAAATGATTTTTCGTAAGCTCCTCCGCTTTTCTCGCCATCTGCTCCAGATAGGGTGCTGCCGCCGGTGACAGGAATGCCTTAAAATCTTCAATGGAACAGGATTCATGCGAAAGTGCCCGCTCTACATCGGCTGCCGTGTAAGCATCATAGTCAAATTCATCCATGGCATCCAGAACTTTATCCTTGATGTCCGACTCGATCACCTGCATGCCTTCCATATATTCCATATGGTTTGTACGGAATGACGGTTCCTGCTCCAGACGGTGCTTTCTCTCCAGCGCTGCCTGCGGCAGCTTGTCACTGTCTACAAAATATACCTGATTTTCTTCCTTCATCATACAAAACCTCCTCAGCGCAGGAAACCGGTCAGCGGATCGGATGCACTGCCGCCCCTGGCAAGCACTCTTCCCATGCCGGTCAGGTATGCTTTTCTTCCCGCCTCGATTGCAAGCTTAAATGCCGCTGCCATCTCCGGTACATCTCCGGCCGTCGCGATGGCTGTATTTGCCATAATGGCTGCTGCTCCCATTTCCATGGCTTCACAGGCCTGGGATGGCTTGCCGATTCCGGCGTCCACAATAATCGGAAGATCGATCTCGTCAATGAGTACCTGGATCATAGCTTTTGTTGCCAGTCCCTTATTGCTTCCAATGGGCGCTGCCAGCGGCATCACAGCTGCAGCACCAGCATTCTGCAGATCTCTGGCCACATTTAAATCCGGATTCATATACGGAAGCACCACGAATCCTTCCTTTGCCA
>CAVIRL010000017.1:0-27295 GCA_963645005.1 Prevotella sp. P5-108 | reverse complement strand
CAAGATGTTTCATGACGCATTGGTGCCTTTCGCAGAAAGGCGGAAAATAACTATGAGATTACGCCACATCCGGGGCGCAGAGGAAGCCATTGAGACCAGTCCTTTCGTCATTCAGGAGCCGAAAGAGCACCGCGGTCATTTCAGCGATCTGTTTGGCAACACAAACCCGATCCAGATCGAGGTTGGAATGGGAAAGGGAAAGTTCATTATGGAGCTGGCCCAGAAACATCCGGAGACGAATTTCATCGGCATTGAGCGTTACTCCAGCGTACTGCTGCGGGCGCTTCAGAAGCGGGAAGAGCTTGAGATTCCGAATATATATTTCATGTGTGTGGATGCAAAGGAGCTGGGCGAGATTTTCGCACCGGGCGAGGTGGAGAAGATTTACTTAAACTTCTCTGATCCGTGGCCGAAGGACCGCCATGCGAAGCGCCGCCTGACCTCACCGGATTTCATGAAGGTGTACGACCGGGTGCTGGCAAAAGACGGACGCGTGGAATTTAAGACGGATAATCAGGATCTGTTTACCTACTCTCTGGAGGCGATTCCAGAGGCCGGCTGGACCATTGAGGGCTTTACCCGCGACCTGCATCACAGCGATATGGCTGAGGGCAATGTCATGACCGAATACGAAACCAAGTTTTCCGCCATGGGAAATCCCATCTGCAAGCTGATTGCAAGCCGTTAGGTGAGTGGAAATGCTTCATCTGCATATACTAGCCGTAAGGAAGCAACACGGTGATGGATATGACGCTGAAAGAAAAAATTGTCCGACGCCTGCGCTGTGCCACCTGCGATAAGGAGTCCTTAAACCGCCTTCTCTTAAAGTGGTGCAAATGCTTTAAGGAAGTGGAAAAGGAGCTGAACCGCTGCGAGAAATGAAAACGCACGCGGGACGGAAGAAAAGGAGATTGTAATTTATGGAAAAGAAATTTACATCTGAAAATTTTGAAGCTGAGGTATTAAAATCTGAAAAGCCGGTACTGGTAGATTTCTATGCAGACTGGTGCGGTCCGTGCAAGATGATGGCTCCGGCTGTTGAGGAGCTGGCAAACGAGCAGGACGATGTAATTGTTGGAAAACTGAACGTAGACTTTGCGCCGGAGCTTGCAAGAGCTTACAAGGTTATGTCCATTCCGACCCTGATCCTGTTTAAGAATGGAGAAGCAGTGGAAAAGCGCATCGGTGTTCAGAGCAAAGCAGAGCTGGAAGCACTGATCAAGTGATAGCAGTTCCTCTGAAAACCGCATAAAATAAGGCCTTGCGGCCCCATCAAAAGCCAACCGTAAAAGTTTTTAAAAAAAGTGTTGACTTTTGATGGGACATGCGATAGAATAATGGACGTGCCGCTGATACAGCAACACACAAGCGGGATAGAAAAAATTAAATAAGCGCCTTTAGCTCAGTTGGTAGAGCAGTAGACTCTTAATCTATTTGTCCAGGGTTCGAGTCCCTGAAGGCGCACTATAAAAGCACTGATTTTGCAGACAGAGAGCTGTGGGGTCGGTGCTTTTTGTTACATAGAAAACCCATCCTATGTAACAAAACGCTCCGCAAAGGATGCGCTATATCAGATTTATTCAATACAAATCGAATTTCAGAAAGGACCTTTTACTTATGAAGATTCTGCACAACGTTTTGGGCATCCTGTGTGGCTTTGCGCTGATGATCATTCTGCTCATCACCTCCATTGAGGCCGTTACCTACTGGACACCCGGCTACTATGAAAAAGAATACGCAAAATACGGAGTTTTAAACGATGTCCACATGGAGATGGACGATCTGTTAGATGTGACCGACCAGATGATGGCATATCTGCGGGGCAACCGGGAAGATCTGCATGTTCCTGCTATTGTGGACGGTCAGCCGCGAGAATTCTTTAATGACCGCGAGATTGCTCATATGGAAGATGTGCGGGGATTGTTCTTAGGCGGAATTTTACTGCGCCGGATCAGTAGCGGTCTGATCGTGGCCTGCGTGGCTTTGCTGCTGGTTCTGAAAGCAGATATCCGGCGGGTGCTGCCGAAGATGATCTGTGTGGGTTCTGCACTGTTTTTTGCGGTGCTGGCGGTACTGGCCGGAATCATTTCCACAGACTTCAATAAATATTTTATCATTTTCCATCATATCTTCTTCAACAACGACTTATGGCTCCTGAATCCGGACACCGATCTTCTGATCAACATTGTTCCGGAACCATTCTTTATGGATACAGCTGCACGCATTGCCATGACCTATGGCGTATCCGTTCTCGCAGTATTTGCAATTTGTCTCATTATCTTGTATTATTATAGAAAAAAATAAATGGATGCCGGATCCGGGCGCTCACAAAGCCCCGGCCCGGCTTTTTCAGGAGATATAGATATGAAACGAATTCTGACCCTGCTTTTGTGCATTGTACTGATCACAGGAACGCAGGTCACACCGGCGTATGCGGCTCCGGAATGGCCTTCCAACGTGTCGGTAGAAGCGGAGGGTGCCGTTTTAATGGATGCCCGCTCCGGCGCTGTGATCTATGGAAAAAATCTGCATGCCGTGTATTATCCGGCCAGTATCACGAAAATCCTGACGGCGCTGATCGTGATTGAGCATTGCAATCTGGATGATGTGGTGACCTTTTCCCATGATGCCATTTACAGCGTAGAGCAGGGAAGCAGCAGCGCGGGCATGGACGTGGGAGATAAAATGACGGTCCGGGACTGTCTGTATGCCATGCTGTTAAAGTCTGCCAATGAGGTGGCGAACGCTTTGGCGGAGCATACGGCAGGTTCCATCCAGAATTTCGCGGTTCTGATGAATGCAAAAGCGAAGGAACTGGGGTGTCAGGAGAGCCACTTTAACAATCCGAGCGGCTTAAATGACCCGCAGCACTACACATCCGCATACGATATGGCCCTGATCGCCCAGGCGGCTTTTCAGAATGAGACCTTTGTGACCATTGATTCCAGCCTTTACTATGATCTTCCGCCGACACGGCACAATCCGGATGGCTTCCGGGTGTATCCGGGTCACCGTATGTTAAAGAAGAACGCGCCGCAGTACTATGCGGGCGTTATCGGCGGCAAGACTGGTTACACGACGCTGGCCGGCAATACCCTGGTAACCTGTGCGGAGAAGAATGGCATGAAGCTGATCACCGTCATTTTAAACGGTCATCAGACTCACTACAGTGATACGAAGGCCCTTCTGGACTTTGGATTTGCGAATTTCCAGTCGGTGAACATTGCGGATGCGGACAGCACCTATTCCGCCGTTTCCAATGACATGACCATTGCGGGACTTCCGGCGGCAGACCTCTCTGTGCTGCATATGCAGAAGGACTGCTATGTGACACTGCCGAAGACGGCAGATATCTCTGAGGCCCAGTCCTCCATCAGCTATGATCTTCCGGATTCCGTACCCCCGGCGGCGGTGGCCCGTATTTCCTACCAGTACAATGACCGCCAGATTGGAGCAAGCTATCTGCTTCACAAGGAGGCGGGAGATGGTTCGGATGTGGCAGGTGTCAGTGCTCGGACGGATGCTGCAGTGAGCACCCAGGCAGAAAATGAGGGCGCGGCGGACGGTTCCGGTGAAGCAGCGGGAGCGAATGCCCGGCTTGCTTCCGGTGAATCCGCAGCTGGCGGCTCGGGGCTGGAAGCCGGTGCGGAGTATGGCGCAGATGTTTCATTGTCCGGTGCTGCGGATGGAGAATCATCCTTCAGTCAGGATCCTCTGGAACTGGCTGAGACAGATCCGCTGGCAGCTTTGGAAGGCGCGGAAAAGAAGCAGCTTTCCGGCACCCGGAAAACAGGGATTCATTTGAATATTCCTCCGGCTTTCTGGATCATTGTGGGTGTGGCTGCGGTGGCGGCTATCCTTGGTTCGGGGCTTCTTACGGCGAAATACCGCATTGAAAAGCGGGAAGAGGAAGAACGCTCCGAGCGCTATGAGCGGCGCAGACAGCGCCTGCAGGATATCGGCATGACGACCTCAGAGTTTGACATGATGCTTCAGCAGAAGCGTTCCGACTCCGCCCTGAAACAGACCAAACCGCGTAAGCGGCCGAAAAAGCATAAATCATTTCTGGATGAAAAAAACTTCCGTGACCATGAGTAATGGCTGCGGAGGTTTTTATTTTTCTGTATTTTTCTGAAATTGCTTTCAGTATTCAGAAAAAACTGTTATAATCAATGCAGTAACATAATGATCGAAAGCACGTGAAAAAGGAGGATGACAAGAGAATGAGAAAGAAACGATACCAGAAACTGCTTAGCTGGCTGCTCACGCTGGCAATGGTGTTGAGTCTGGCCACCGGAATGTCGATTACGGCATTTGCAGAGGACAAGGACATTGTTGTGCTTTACACGAATGACGTTCACTGTGGCGTGGATGACAACATTGGATATGCCGGGCTTGCACTCTACAAAAAAGAGATGCAGCAGCAGACTCCGTATGTGATTCTGGCAGATGCCGGTGACGCCATTCAGGGAGCGCCGATCGGAACGCTGTCCGATGGAAGCTATCTGATTGACATTATGAATCAGGTCGGATATGATTTCGCGATTCCGGGCAACCATGAGTTTGATTATGGTATGAACCGTTTTCTGCAGCTTGCAGGAAAGCTGGACTGCGGATATTATTCCTGCAACTTTATGGATCTGAGAACAGGCAATACGGTATTTGCTCCTTATAAGATGTTTACCTTCGGGGCTGTGAAGGTTGCGCTTGTGGGAGCAAGCACGCCGGAGAGCTTCACGAAATCGACACCGACCTATTTTCAGGATGAAAACGGAGCCTATGTGTACGGATTCTGCGAGGATGAGAGCGGCGAGAGCCTGTATGCGAAGATTCAGTCCTCCGTTGATGCAGCGAGAAATGACGGGGCAGCTTACGTGATTCTTGTGGGACATCTTGGTGAAAATGGAACAACGGAGCGCTGGTCATCTGATGCGGTGATCACGCACACAAACGGAATTGACGCAGTCATTGACGGTCATTCCCATGAGACAGTTCCGAGCAAGACCGTTGCGAACAAGGATGGAAAGCAGATTCCTCTGACTCAGACCGGAACAAAGCTCAAGGACATCGGAAAGCTGACAATTAAGCCGGACGGCACGATCACAACAGAGCTTGTAGACAAGGTTCCGGCAGCGGATACCACATCGGTCTATACCGTAAAGACCGGTGACAGCCTGAGCCGGATTGCAAAAAGTCAGCTTGGCTCCACATCCCGCTGGAAAGAAATTTATGATGCAAACCGCGACAGGATCCGGAATAAGAACCTGCTGTACCCGGGCATGCAACTGACGATTCCGGGAAACGCACGGGTGACCGAGGATGGAAAAGCCGTGGATGCCCAGACTGATTCCTATATCAAGTCCATTCAGGCAGTCTATCAGGAAAGCCTGAAGACCGTGCTTGGCCACACTGATGTGGAACTGACGGACAAGAATCCGGAGACCGGTGAGCGGGCAGTCCGCAATGCAGAGACAAATCTTGGTGATCTGACTGCAGATGCCTACCGTTATGAGCTTGGCGCAGAGATTGGTCTGAGCAACGGAGGCGGAATCCGCAGCGCCATTGCAGCCGGAAATATCACTTACGAGGATACCCTTGCCGTGTTCCCGTACGGCAATATGATCTGCCTGATCGAAGTGACCGGACAGCAGCTGAAAGATGCTCTGGAGATGGCATCAAAGAATTATCCTCAGGAGAGCGGTGGATTCCTGCAGGTATCCGGCGTGACCTACACCATCGACAGCTCTGTACCGTCCAGCGTCAAGCTCGATGAGAAGGGAAATTTCCAGGGAGTATCCGGTGCCTATCGCGTGACCGATATTGCAGTCAATGGAGAACCCCTTGATCTGAACCGGACCTATACGCTGGCTTCCCACAACTACATGCTCAAGTCTGCAGGCGATGGCATGACCATGTTTCAGGGTTCAAAGATTCTGAAGGACGAAGTTATGGCCGATGTAGATGTGCTGTCATCCTACCTTAATACGCATCTGGGCGGAAGTGTAGGCGCAGAGTATGCGAATCCGCTGGGACAGGGACGCATTACAGTTAAATAGAAATTTGCCTTATAATTAAGAAAGACGTGCGAATCATTCACACGTCTTTCTTTTGCTGCGGGACTTTCGTTTTTCGTTCGTGGCAGCTTTTGTGACCGCCTGTTTCTGCTTCCGCTTCATGCGGCTGCGCTCCGCACGTTTTTTGCGGACATCCTCTTTTTTCTGGATGATGGTCTGGGCGCCTTCTTCATCGGTCAGCTTTAGGGTTTTGACTACAAATACGGATTCATCCTCCACCTTTTTCATGCGGATCTTTCCTTTTAAATAGCCATGTTCCGGGCAGTTGGCCAGGGCAAAATAGTTCTTCTGGTTCGGGGTGAACCAGCGGATCTTTTTGCGGAGCATGCGGCCGCAGCGGTAGCACATCATCTCAGTGACGGCCTTGTCTGCCATGGCATCTTCCCTGGTGTCAAAGACGCGGGAAACATATTTGGAGTATCCCGGAAATGTCATGCGGATCTCTTCTTTTTTATCAGCCGGTAGCTGGTAATAATCCACGGACCAGAAGGGCAGGATGGCATCCGGACCGGGGGCCTGGCCCAGCATGGTGAGAAGCTTCCCGGTGTAGTAGGCATCGTCCAGGGCACGGTGGAAAGGCCGGTTCTCTAAGAAATCCTGTTCTTCCACGGCAGAGTCCAGGGAGATTCTTGCGTTCTCGCGGCAGAAAAGGCCGTAGAGCTTCTGCACATCATAATAAAGAAGCGGTTTCGGAAGTGGATTGTCCATGTGATAGTAATCCATGTTCCGCTGCAATTCCAGAAGATCCATGTTGCCCCAGGTGCAGAACACGGCATTCTCGCCGCACCAGGTAAGAAATTCGGCTGCGGCATCCGGGAAAAACTCTCCGCTGTTTCGCAGCTCCTTCATATTCAGATGGGTCACCTCGGAGATGGCATGATGCATCTGGGTGTATACCTGCGGGCGGACAAGACGGTGAAATTCATCGGTCATCCGGAAGTCTTCATTCAGCTTCACTGCGCCAATCTCAATAATTTCAAAGGGAAAATGGGGAACGGACCGCTCTTTCCCATTTGCGCTCTGATTCCATTCTAAGTCAAATACAATGTAGTTCTTCATAATGGAAATATTATAGCATAAGGATGAAGCTTTGCCTAGGGTGGAGAAAGCCCCTTACAGTTTCCTTACAATACAAAATTCCATGCTTTTTTGCGTGCGCAATTTCGGAATGTATAGTATAATTGTGGAAGAAAATGGCGTTACAAAGGAGGATCTGTATGGCATTGGGTGGAAACAGCAGCTGGGACAAGATCCAGCAGGGTGTAAAGGATACGGAACGGCTGATCGTTCAGAGAGAATACAACGCATCTATGGTCAAGGCGCGTCAGACTCTGGAATTTATGGTCAAGAATCTGGCAGATCAGGCCGGTATCATGGATGAAAGTGATTTAAAGAGCATGATTGATGTGCTCTATGAAAACCGGTGGATATCCAAAGCCACCTGTGAGCATTACCATAAGATCCGCATGATCGGCAACAAGGCAGCCCATGAGGGCGATTCCAATGCATACAGCGCAAATCAGGCGTATCATATGCTATCTCAGGAGGTTTATACCTTTGCGGATGATTACCGCAATGCCAAGAAGGGCAGAAAGCCGCTTACAAGACCGGCGGTACAGGGCAGCAGCCAGAACCGGACCGGTACCGGACGGGGAAGCAGCGAGGGAACATCGCGCGGAAACCGTACAGACAGCATAAACCGTGCAGGCAGCAGCCATGGAACAGGACGCAGCAGCAGTTCCGCGGCGGCACGAAGCCGGAAGCGTTCCGGAAGCCAGAGTTCCTCCTTCTCATTATATACGCTGTTAAAGCTTCTCGTGCCGGTGCTCTGCATTGTGCTGCTGATCCTGGTGGTGAAGCTTGCAAAGCCCGGAAGCGAAACAAAAGAGACGGAAGGGACTACTGCTGTGGAAACCATGGAATCTACGGAAGCTGCGGAGCAGGAGACGGAAAGCAGCGGCCCGGTATACCGCACTACAGATGTACTGAATGTGCGTCCGGAGCCGAGTACCTCTTCGGAGCGCATCGGTCAGTTGAACGCAGGAATGACGGTAGAATATGTGCGTGCTTACGATGCGGACTGGGCGGTGATCCTCTACAATGGCCAGGAGGCTTATGTGGCAAGCCAGTATCTGACAACTGAATAAAATTCAAACCATACGAGAATCCGGCAGGCCGGATTCTCGTTTTCGTGATTTTGCCGCAGAAATTGGTATTTTCTGAATGCATAAAAATTCTATATGTACAAAAATTCATTTCAGCATTTCGACAAAAATCCATTGTAAAAAAAATGTTATTTTTTCATTTTTGCCATGGTATTTTTTTAACAAAGGAGTATGATGTTAGCTGAGAGCCTATGCATTGTATAAATTTACACTTATAGTGGAATGGCTAAGGCATACGCTTACCAGATAGACAAGGAGGACAAAGATGGATACCGTAATCAAACGGATATCGGAGATTGAAAAAGCGGCTGTGACAGTGATGGACGATGCCGCCGCGCGCAAGAAAGCCTTTGCTGCCGAGATGGAAGAAAAAACGAGACAGTTTGACCGGAACGCAGAGGAAGAGACCGAAAAAAAGGTGCAGAGTCTTCGCCAGGAGATGGAAACCCGGATGAACTCTGAATTGTCTGAGCAGAAGGCGGAAGCAGAAAGACAGCTTGCGCAGATGGAAAATAATTATGAGCTTCACCATGAAAACTATGTGAAAAACCTGTTTCAGGAACTGATAAAGGAGTGATCGTATGGGGCTTTTGGCCTACAGCGGGATTACGACAAAGGTGCGGGCAATGGAGAGCCGCCTGTTAAAGCCGGAACAGTTTCAGGAACTGACAGAGCAGGAGGATGTACGGAGCGCGGCGGATTATCTGAAGGAGCAGCCGGCGTACGCAGAAATTTTTAACAGCCTGGATGATACAAAGTTGCACCGCGGGTACATCGAACAGATCCTGACCCAGTCGGAATACCGCGATTTTACCAGGCTGTACCGCTTCTCCGGTGTGAAACAGAAGCGCTTTCTGAATCTTTATTTTAAGCATTATGAAGTAGAAGTGATCAAAAAGCTTCTGCGGCATATGCTGGGAGGACGGGAAGGTCAGCCGGATCTTTCCATGTTTCAGGAATTTTTTGAGAAGCATTCCGACCTGAATCTGGAGGCGCTTTGCAAGGCAAAAAACTTTTCGGAGTTTACCGATGCGCTGGAGGGAACCGTATATGGAGACCTGTTGGGGCAGATGCAGGAGAACGGTCAGACCGGATTGTTTGACTGCGAGCTGAAACTGGATCTTTTCTATTTTCAGTCGCTCTGGAAACTGCGGAGCAAGATCCTAAGCAAAGAAGAACGGAAAATTCTGGATGATTGCTTTGGAAGCCGTCTGGATCTGTTAAATATCCAGTGGATTTACCGGGCACGAAGCTTTTACCGGCTGCCGCCGGCAGAAATTTACGCGCTGCTGATTCCGGTTCACTACCGGCTGCGGGCAGAGAAGGTGAAGCAGCTGGTGGAGGCGGAGGATGACGCGAAGTTTTTTGCGGCGCTGAAAGAGACACCCTATGGAAAGCAGGAAGAGATGCAGGCCGGAAAGGTGACGGATATCCAGCTTTTGTCGAATCAGATGTTAAACCGGATTTATGAAAAAACCGGGCACCGTTATCCGCATTCTCCGGCGGTGCTGGATTCCTATCTGTACCGGAAAGAACTGGAGATGCGAAAGATTGTTACGGCGCTGGAGGGAATCCGGTACGGACTTTCGGCGGCGGAGATCATGGGGCTGCTGGCAAAGCAGTAGAGAAGGTGTTTGTGCAGTGCATGAACATTACGATTGAGGCAGAGGCTGTGCGGATGAAACGCAGTGCCTTTGCAGACAGGAGGAGTTACTTGTGATAGAGAAATTGAAGTTTTTAAGTATCACAGGTCCGAAGGATGATATTGACCGGGTGGTGGAACAGTATCTCTCAAAGTATGAGATCCAGTTGGAAAATGCCCTGTCAGAGCTGAAGACGGTGGCAAACCTGCGGCCATATCTGGAGATCAATCCTTACAAAGCGGAACTGCAGACGGCAGCGGCGCTGATGGAGGAGATCGAAGGAGCAGCAGGCAGCCATGGTGCGCAGGCGGGCAGGACAGAGAAACGCACTGGAGACCAGGCAGTGCCGGTTCAGACTGCTGGATCAACCGGACTTTCTGTGGAGGATGCCGTGAGCACCATCCGCAGCCTGGATGAGCAGATCAAAATTCTTCGGACGAAAAAAGAAACACTGGAAACGCAGGTGCATGGCATTGAAGAATCCATGGACCGGGTGATCCCCTTTGCAGATTTGAACTATGACCTGAAGGACATCATGCATTTTCAGTACATCAAGTTCCGGTTCGGGCGCATGACCCATGAATATTACAATAAGTTTATGGATTATGTGTACGATACCATCGACACGGTGGTTCATAAGTGCCAGGAGGACGCGGAATATGTCTGGCTGGTGTATTTCGTGCCGGAGCCGCTCTGCGACAAGATCGACGCGATCTACGCGTCCCTGCATTTTGAGCGGTTCTTCCTTCCGGATGAATATGAAGGAACGCCGGTGGATGCCACTCATGAGCTGGAGCACCGGCTGGCGGATCTGGATGAAAAGATGCGGGAGGTGGATGCAGAGCTCCGCACCGCGCTGGAGTCCCATACGGAGGAGCTGCGGGCTGCATATCAGAAACTGGCAACCTACTCAAAGAACTTTGATGTGCGGAAGCTCGCGGCCTGCACGAAGGATAAGGATCACACCTTCTACATCCTCTGCGGCTGGATGGGTGAATCGGATGCAAAGGCGTTCCGTAAGGAACTGGAGGAGGACCATGATACCTTCTGCTTTGTGGAGGAGAATCATGGTAATATCATCAGCAAACCTCCGACCAAGTTAAAAAATCCGGGGCTGTTCAAGCCTTTTGAAATGTTTATCCGCATGTACGGACTTCCGTCCTACGATGAGATTGATCCGACCATCATTCTGGGTCTGACCTATTCGTTTTTGTTTGGCTTCATGTTTGGTGATGCGGGGCAGGGTCTGTGCCTGATGCTTGGCGGTTACCTGTTATACCGGGCAAAGAAGATGAACCTGGCAGCTATCATTTCCTGCTGTGGTTTCTTCTCCACCATATTTGGTTTCCTCTTTGGCAGTGTATTCGGATTTGAAACTATCATCGAGCCTTTGTGGCTGCGTCCGAAGACTGCGATGACAAATCTTCCTTTTGTGGGAAACCTGAACACGGTATTCATCGTGGCAATCGCCATGGGTATGGGAATCATTCTGATGACCATGGTGCTCAATGTTATCAACAGTCTGAGAAGCCACGATACGGAAAAAGCATTTTTTGACACCAACGGCATTGCGGGCATCGTATTTTACGGTGCGCTGGCTGTGACCATTGTCCTGTACATGAGCGGTCATGTGCTTCCGGCCACCGCAGTTTTAGTTGTGATGTTTGTGATCCCGCTTCTGGTGATCTTCTTTAAGGAGCCTCTGACGGCTCTGGCAGAGAAGCGTGCGAAGATCATGCCGGAGGAAAAGGGCATGTTCTTTGTACAGGGCGTGTTTGAACTGTTTGAGGTATGCTTAAGCTATTTTTCCAACACCCTTTCCTTCGTCCGTGTGGGTGCCTTTGCGGTGAGCCATGCGGCCATGATGGAAGTGGTCCTGATGCTGGCCGGTGCCGAGGCGGGAACACCGAACTGGCTGGTGGTGGTGCTGGGCAACCTGTTCGTGTGCGGCATGGAGGGACTGATCGTCGGCATTCAGGTGCTCCGTCTGGAGTATTATGAGCTGTTCAGCCGTTTCTACCGTGGAACCGGGCGGGAGTTCAAGCCCTATGGAAAGCAGAATGGGTGACAGCGATCAGAAACGCCCGGAACAGCGTGAAGTGATGGGCGAAAAGCGCTGAACCGGAGCGAAAACAAAAGACAGATTTTAGAATGAAAAGGAGAATCCGATCATGACAGTATTAGCAAAAATCACACTGGCAGCAGCCTTACTTTTAAGCATTGCAGTTCCGTTTGGCGCATTTGCGGCAGGCGAGAAGACAAAGGGACGTTATAAAACCGCCATTGGCGTGAATGTATTCCTGTTTATGGCAACCATCGGCGTGGCAGCGGGTCTCATGTTCACCGGCCATGCTTTCGCGGCTGAGGAGACCGCCAAGGCCGTGAACAGCGCGGCTGGCTGGGGTTATCTGGCAGCAGCACTTTCCACCGGCATGAGCTGCCTGGGCGGCGGCATCGCCGTATCCGCAGCAGCATCCGCAGCGCTGGGAGCCATCAGCGAGGACGGCTCCATCCTTGGTAAATCCCTCATCTTCGTAGGTCTTGCCGAAGGTGTCTGCCTGTACGGACTGATCATTTCCTTCATGATCCTTGGTTCCCTGTAAGCTATGAAGATGTATCTCATCAGTGACAACATCGACACCTGGACCGGCATGCGTCTGGCCGGTGTGGAAGGCGCGGTGGTGCACGAAAAAGAGGAACTGAAGGCAGAGCTGGATAAGGTCCTGGCCGACAAGACCATCGGGATCGTGCTGCTGACGGAAAAATTCGGGCGGGAGTTCCCGGATCTGGTGAATGACGTGAAATTAAACCACCGGCAGCCGCTGTTTGTGGAGATCCCGGACCGTCATGGAACCGGCCGCAAGCCGGACTTTATCACGGCCTATGTAAATGAAGCAATCGGGTTGAAATTGTAGAAATGGCAGTCTGGCTGCGTATCGGCCTGGATCAGGCAGGGCAGCAGGACTGTGAGAATCGGAAAAGGAAGGTGACCAACTTGACCACCGAGGAAAAATTACAGCATTTTCTGGACACCTGCATGGAGGATGCCAGAGTCCGCAGCGGACGGATGCTGGATGAATATATGACGGCACTGGAAAAGACATTTGAGGAACATAAGGCAGATACCCGGAGACGGGAGAAGCTGCAGCTTTCCCAGGAGACGGAGAAGATTGAACGCGAGATCAACAAGCAGCTGGCAGTGGGCCAGATCGATATCCGCCGGACCCTGGGCAGAAAGCAGGAGGAATTAAAGGATAAGCTCTTTGTAGAGCTTCGCGATATGCTGGCGAATTACCTGGAGACCCAGGATTACCAGAAGCTTTTGGAGCGGCAGGTGAAGCATGCCGTGGAGTTTGCCGGAAAGGATCAGGTGATCATTTACCTGGATCCGGTGGATGAGGATAAGTTAAACCGGCTTGCCCTTCACCATGGAAATGCAGAGCTCCGCATCAGTGAGTATTCCTTTACCGGAGGAACCCGCGCGGTGATCCCGGCGCGGCACATTCTCATTGATAATTCGTTCCAGACCAAACTGGAGGAAGCCAGAGAGAAGTTCCATTTCGATCTGAGCCTGACAGAAGGAGGAAACGGCCATGTCTAAGACGGGTGTGATCGGCGGGATCAACGGTCCCATCGTCCATGTAAAGGGCGATCCGGGCTTTACCATGAATGAGATGGTTTATGTAGGCCACGACAATCTGGTGGGGGAGGTCATCGGCTTAAAGGCCGGGGATACCATCATCCAGGTGTATGAGGAGACAGCCGGAATCCGTCCGGGCGAGATGGTGACGGGAACCGGGGCACCGGTGTCGGTTACGCTGGCGCCGGGCATTCTGACGAATATTTTTGACGGTATTGAGCGGCCTTTGAGCGAGATTGCGAAGACCGGAGGCGCCTACATCAGCCGGGGCGTGAATGTCAGCGCCCTGGATACGGAAAAGAAATGGAAGACCCACATGACCGTGAAGAAGGGCGACCGGGTCTACGGAGGAACCATCATGGCGGAGGTGCCGGAGACACCGGCTATCCTGCATAAAGTCATGGTTCCGCCGGATAAAGAGGGCTATGTGCTGGATGTGGCGGAGGATGGCGAGTACACCATCAGCGACCCGTTGGTAACGATCCAGCATCTGGATGGAAGCGAAGAAAAACTGACCATGACCCAGAAGTGGCCGATCCGTGTGGCAAGACCGGCGGTAAAGCGCTTCCCGGCTACCAGGCCGCTGATCACCGGCCAGCGTATTCTGGATACCCTGTTCCCGCTGGCAAAGGGCGGCACGGCTGCCATTCCGGGCGGATTCGGAACCGGAAAGACCATGACCCAGCATCAGATCGCAAAGTGGTCGGATGCGAACATCATCATTTACATCGGCTGCGGCGAGCGCGGAAACGAGATGACCCAGGTTCTGGAGGAGTTCTCCGAGCTGATCGATCCGAAGACGGGCAATCCGCTGATGGACCGTACCACGCTGATAGCCAACACCTCCAACATGCCGGTGGCAGCCCGTGAGGCGAGCCTGTATTCCGGATTGACTCTGGCAGAGTATTACCGGGATATGGGGTATCATGTTGCTATCATGGCGGATTCCACTTCCCGTTGGGCTGAGGCGCTGCGGGAGCTGTCCGGACGTCTGGAGGAGATGCCGGCGGAGGAAGGCTTCCCGGCTTATCTGGCCTCCAAGCTGTCGGCCTTTTATGAGCGGGCCGGCATGATGCAGAACTTAAACGGAACCGAGGGCAGCGTGACCATCATCGGCGCGGTATCACCCCAGGGCGGTGATTTCTCCGAGCCGGTAACCCAGAACACCAAGCGTTTCGTGCGCTGCTTCTGGGGCCTGGATAAGAACCTGGCTTACGCGAGACATTTCCCGGCCATTTCCTGGCTGACCAGCTACTCGGAATACTTAACTGACCTGGGTTCCTGGTACACGGAGAACGTGGACAAAAAATTTGTGGACTACCGCAACCAGATCGTCTATCTGCTGTCCCAGGAGAGCAGCCTGATGGAGATCGTCAAGCTGATCGGCGGCGATGTGCTGCCGGATGATCAGAAGCTGATCCTGGAGATTGCCAAGGTGATCCGTGTGGGATTCCTGCAGCAGAACGCCTTCCACAAGGACGATACCTGCGTCCCAATGGAGAAACAGTTTAAGATGATGGAGATCATTCTGTATCTGTACCGGAAGTCCCGGTCGCTGATTTCCATGG
The DNA here is from genome assembly GCA_963645005.1 of Prevotella sp. P5-108. Taxonomy (GTDB): domain Bacteria; phylum Bacillota; class Clostridia; order Lachnospirales; family Lachnospiraceae; genus Brotaphodocola. The sequence goes on along the minus strand of CAVIRL010000017.1, from coordinate 12,205 downwards.
GCATGCCGATGTCGGTGCTTAAGGAAGATCCGATTTTTGACCAGGTCATTGCCATCAAGTACGATGTGCCGAACGATAACCTGGCTCTGTTGGATGATTATAAAAAGAAGATTGATGCCTTTTATGAGGGTGTCATTGAGCGGAATGCATAGGAGGGCTGCGAAATGGCAATTGAATATTTAGGTTTAAGTGCGATCAACGGCCCTATGGTAGTGCTGGAGGGCGTTTCCGGCGCGGCCTACGATGAAATCGTGGAAATGACTGTGGACGGAAACAAGCGCAAGCTGGGCCGCATCATTGAAGTATATGAAGATAAAGCCGTGATCCAGGTCTTTGAGGGCACCGAGGGCATGGGCCTGAAAAATGTCCATACCCGCCTGACGGGACATCCCATGGAGCTGGGCGTGTCCACGGAGATGCTGGGCCGTACCATGAGCGGCATCGGTATGCCGATCGACGGCCTGGGGGAGATCCTGCCGGAAAAGGTGCTGGATGTAAACGGCAAGCCGCTAAACCCGGTGACCCGTGAGTATCCGCGAAACTATATCCGTACCGGAATCTCTGCCATTGACGGCCTGATGACTCTGATCCGGGGCCAGAAGCTGCCGATCTTTTCCGGCAACGGACTTCCTCACGACCAGCTGGCGGCCCAGATCGTGCAGCAGGCGTCTCTGGGAGATGATTCTGATGAGAAGTTTGCGATCGTCTTTGCGGCGATGGGCGTCAAGCACGATGTGGCTGAGTTCTTCCGCCGGACCTTTGAGGAGAGCGGTGTTTCCTCCCATGTGGCCATGTTTATGAACCTGGCAAATGATCCGGTGGTGGAGCGTCTGATCACACCGAAGTGTGCCCTGACACTGGCGGAATACCTGGCCTTTGAGAAGAACATGCACATCCTGGTTATTCTGACGGATATGACCTCCTTCGCGGAGGCCATGCGTGAGGTATCCTCCTCCAAGGGCGAAATCCCGTCCCGAAAAGGATTTCCGGGATATCTCTACAGTGAATTGGCAGCTCTTTACGAGCGCGCGGGCATCGTGAAGGGAGTGAACGGTTCCGTGACCCAGATTCCGATCCTGACCATGCCGAACGATGATATCACCCACCCGATCCCGGATCTGACCGGTTACATTACCGAGGGGCAGATCGTTCTGGACCGGGAGTTAAACGGTCAGTCTGTTTATCCGCCGATCAACGTGCTGCCGAGCCTGTCCCGTCTGATGAAGGACGGTATTGGTGAGGGCTACACCCGGGTGGACCACCAGGCTGTGGCAAACCAGTTGTTCTCCTGCTACGCAAAGGTGGGAGATGCAAGGGCGCTGGCATCTGTCATCGGTGAGGACGAGCTGTCACCGATTGATAAAAAGTATCTGGTGTTCGGCCGGGAGTTTGAGCATCGCTTCGTGGGTCAGGATCCGCATGATAACCGGAACATTATCACTACGCTGAACATTGGCTGGCAGCTTCTGGGGCTGCTCCCGAAGGAGGAACTGGATCGCATCGATACGAAGATCCTGGCGCAGTATTATAAACCAACGAAGCTGGATGAGAATGGGGATCTTGTGGATGCAGAAACCGGAAAGAGCGCGGGGAATGCCAGAGCTGGAGCCGGAGCTGCGGCGGATGGAGCGGCAGCATCGGGTGCGGCGCAGCGATAAGGAGGGATCCGTATGAATCTGAATACTTTCCCGACGAAGGGCAACCTGATTCTGGCGAAGAACTCCCTTGCGCTGGCCAGCCAGGGCTACGAGCTGATGGACAAGAAGCGGAACATCCTCCTGCGAGAGCTGATGGGGCTGATCGATCAGGCAAAGGACATCCAGTCAGAGATCGACACTACCTTTACCGAGGCCTACAGGGCGCTGCAGAAGGCCAACATCGAGCTGGGAATCGGCTTCATCCAGGATATTGCAGGGACGATTCCGGTGGATGATACCATCCGCATCAAGACCCGCAGCATCATGGGAACCGAGATTCCGCTGGTGCAGCATGAGCCGGTGCCACTGACCCCGGGCTATGCCTTCCTTAGCACCAGCCAGGCGCTGGACGAGGCGCGGATGCACTTCGAAAAGGTGAAGGAGCTGACGGTAAAGCTTTCCATGGTGGAAAACTCCGCCTACCGCCTGGCCTCCAGCATAAGAAAGACCCAGAAACGGGCCAACGCGTTAAAGAACATCACCATTCCGACATACCAGAATCTGGTAACGACGATCGGGAATGCGCTGGAGGAGAAGGACAGGGAGGAGTTTACGAGGCTGAAGGTAATTAAAAGGACAAAGACGGGATAATAGAAAAAACGTGAAAAAAACGCACCAGGCGAGATGGAAGCATTCACCGGTGCGTTTTTTTTCGAGATACTTCACAGAAATTGTGAACTGTGGTAAAATGTAACGAGCGCAAGAGAACCAGAAACGTGCCTGCACGGTTATGGCGAACTGCGAGGCAATCGGGTGACGTTAGTCACGAGAACAAGGTTAGCTGGGGGTTCGGAATGGGAACCCCTTTGACATTTACCACAGGAAGTGAGGGCAGAGCTTTGACAAATGGAAATATACATAAAAACTGGAAAAGAAGAGTGCAGCGCTTTGGCGCGGTGCTTCTGGCAGTGAGCATGCTGGCTGGCTGCGGCGCTTCCCAGACCGCAGAGCAGGCGGAGAGCGAGACTACCGAGGAAAACCTGGTACTGATGGAGGAAACGCTTCCGCAGACGGCGGCAGATGAGACCGTCATGGCGCTTACACCGGATGGTCCGCTGCTTCCGTCTGTTGCAGGCGTGGATGCAGAGTACAGCGAGCCAATCCCGGATTATCTGCGTATCGGTGAGAAGCATCCCATCGTCTTAAAGCTGCAGCAGCGACTGATGGATTTGGGCTTTATGGATAACGATGAACCGACAGACTATTACGGAGAAGTAACCCAGAGTGCGGTCAAGATCTATCAGCGGCAGAACCAGCTGGCCCAGGACGGAATCATTGGTCCGGAAACATTGGAGGCAATCCTGTCTCCGGATGCCAAGTATTACGCAGCCCAGAAGGGGGATGAGGGTACCGATATTACCCGTATCCAGAGCCGTCTGTATGAGCTGGGCTATCTGGCGAGCGACAGCGAGGTGACCGGCAGCTTTGGCGATGCTACCGAAGAGGCCGTTATGAAGATGCAGAGCGTCAATGGCCTGGATCAGGATGGTAAAGTAGGAAGAAAGACCTTGAACCTCCTTTACAGCGAGGATGTCAAGGCAAACATGCTGGCCTACGGCGAAAAGAGTGATCTGGTCCTGGCAGCGCAGAAACGTTTAAAAGAGCTTGGCTATATGACCACGGAGCCGGACGGCAGTTACGGAAATGATACGATCGTAGCAGTAAAGCAGTTCCAGTCCCGAAATGACCAGGTTGTAGACGGCTACCTTGGACCGGCTACCCGTGTAGCACTGAACAGCTCGGACGCAGTGCCGAACGGCTTAAGCCTGGGCGACAGCGGTGACAATATCCAGAGGGTACAGAACCTGTTAAGCCAGCTGGGCTATCTGAAATCTGCCAATGCGACCGGTTATTACGGCGAGGTGACAGAGAATGCAGTCAAGCTGTTCCAGCAGACGAACGGACTGAGTGCGGACGGCACGGTAGGTGTCATGACGATGGCAAAGCTGACCAGCAAGGACGCGAAGAAAGCACCTGCACAGTCCAAGTCGAACAACAGCAAGAATAACAGCAAAAATAATAACAAGACGAATTCCGGCAGCAGCGGCAGCAGCGGCAGCAAGGGAAGCTCCGGAAGCACTGCGATCCCGGATACCGGAGGTGCCAGCGGCGGCGCAAGCGCCCTTATTGCAGTGGCAAGCTCCAAGCTGGGCTGTCCGTACGTATGGGGCTCCAAGGGACCGAACTCCTTTGACTGCTCCGGTTTCGTATACTGGTGCTTGAATCAGGTAGGCGTGCGCCAGAGCTACATGACCTCCTCCGGCTGGAGAAACGCAGGAAGATACACCAGGATCAGCAGCTTCTCCAATCTGCGGGCCGGTGATATCATCGTCGTAAGCGGCCATGTCGGAATTGTGGCAGGCGGCGGAACGGTCATCGATGCGTCCTCCGGTAACGGCAAGGTCGTACATCGTTCCTTAAGCTCCTGGTGGGCAAACAACTTTATCTGCGGATGGAGAATTTTCTAAAACGGAATAAATTATGAAGAATGAAAAACAGACTAACCATTCCGGCTAGTCTGTTTTTGGTTTCACAGGAAATGCGTCCTATGAAACCAAAACGTTCCACGAGGATGCGCACTCGGCGCAAAGGCACATTCTATTTCTTAATCCCAAATCCCACGCGTACCTTAAACAGATCTCCGTCAATGAGAATCTCGAAGGTTCCGCCCTGAAGCCTGGTAAGGCTCTGGGCGATGGAGAGGCCGAGGCCGCTGCCCTCGGTGGTGCGGGATACATCGCCGCGGACGAAGCGCTCGGTGAGTTCCTCGCCCTGCACGTTTAACGGGTTTGCGGATATGTTTTTAATGGTGAAGTAAACTTTGCCCTCCTTCTGTTCCAGATCGGTGTAGACCCGGGTGTGTTCCATGGCGTATTTGAAGGCGTTGTTGTAGACATTTTCCAGGACGCGCCATAAGTGGCGGCCATCTGCCTCAATGAGAATGCTGCTTTCCGGAAGGGTGGATACCAGCTCCAGGTTCCGGGTGGCAAATTTTTCTTCGAATTCACCGTTGGTCTGCCAGATCATCTCCACGATATCCAGAGTGGTCATTTCCAGCTTGACATTGCCGGAACTTGCTTTGGAGGCCTCTACCAGATCCTCAGTCAGGTTCTTTAGACGCTGAGATTTCTGATCCAGTACTTTTAAATATTCCTGGGCCCTCTCTCCCGGAATCTGCTCCCGCTTTAACAAATCTACATAGTTAATAATAGAAGTAAGCGGTGTCTTGATGTCATGGGACACGTTGGTGATCAGGTCTGCTTTTAAACGTTCGCTCTTGACCTGCTCCTGAAGAGCCCGTTCCAGTCCGGTTCCGATGCTGTTAATCATGTTGCCGATTTTCAGCTCCTTGCCCTCCAGGCCTGCCAGATTCATCTGGTAGCCGGTGTCACCACCTGCGATCTTGGCAATGGCGTCTGCAATCTGGTCTTCCTGCCTGGACTGTAAGAACAGCCGGTGGAAGGTTTGAACATCCAGAGCGATCAGCAGGAAAAGCAGTACGATGCCGACAAGCTTTGCAGGCATGTGGGAGCGGAAACATATGCACACAAGGATCAGGCTGATGCCGGCAGCCTGCGCCACGATAAAGGCAGTGAACAGGCAGAAGAGCCTCCTGGAGTAGGTATGGTCTGCAAAGTACAGGTTCAGGTTTTCAAGAAAATGGTGGAGCATGCTGTTGGTCCAGAGCTGGCGGCTCTTGTAGCGCCGCAGCATACTGAAGGCGCCGGTCATGCAGCAGGCGTAAACGATCACGGCCCGCAGCATCCGCTCGGTAAAACTCCAGTCTTCCGCTTTCGCGACAAGATGGATCAGCGGATAGCCTATCTTCTCTCCCAGGAACAGCATAAACATGGTGCTGACTGCGGTCAGCAGAATGCCGCTTTCGGTGGTGATCATGTCAAAACCATGCAGATACGGACTGGTGCGGTCTTCGGTGCGGTAACCGGATACCAGGATCAGGTAGTACAGGGTAACCAGACAGCCGATGATGCCAAGGGCGAGACAGACCATGGCCTCCACAAAGCGTCCGCGCAGATGACGATAATCACTGGCCTGCTGTGCATAAAGATCGTCAGCATCGTAGTGCGTGTTTACAGCCACTGTCATGTGATAGCGGTCAGCACTGTCCACACCGAGCTGTTCCAGTTGGGACATGATGTTTTTAGGCATCTCATCCAGATTGTTGTCAATAAGGATGGAAGCACTGTCTACGGAGCAGTAACGCCCCATGTTTTTCAATTGGGCATCGGTTAAGTCACCGGCGTTGGAGTACTCGGAAACGACGGTGTCATCGTCCAGGTAGGTAATCCGGAAGAGAAAGTTGGACGGGTTCGACAGCAGCCGGTAGTTGACAATGTAGTATTCACTCAGACAGTTCAGCACCTCTTTCGACAGATCCAGAAGGGAGGAAAATGCGTCACCGGGTTCATCCAGGGTGGCATTGGGATCGTAGGCTCTCCAGTATACGAGCTGATCCTTTGCTGTAGAGGCATCATCGTAAATGAAAAGGTCATTGACAACCTCAAACTGATCGTTCAGGTAAAAGCCCTGACTTTTGGCATAACGCAGAACCTCTTCCAGCGTGTAGGTGATCTCCGGCCCGTTGTCACGGCTTACTGCAAACATCTCCTTGGAGAGATCCAGGCTGCCGTCGGTCTCAAAGACATCCCGGTAGGCAACGTATTTGAATACGTGATTCAGGTCTTCCTGAAACTGCTGGCGGAAGGCGGCGGAATCATCGTATTTGCGGTCCAGGATCCAGGAAAGGCCGGAGCCGACGCTGTTATTTAAGTACATAACGCTGACGGAAAGCACTGTCATGAACAGGAACAGGATATGCAGGAACACAGCAATGTTCTTTTTAATCCGCATGGAATAATCTTTCAGTCTCATGGGCGGCTCCTACTGTTTTTCAATCTTGTAGCCGACACCCCAGACAACCTTCAGGTAGCGCGGTTCCCGCGGGTTGATCTCAATTTTCTCGCGGATGTGGCGGATATGTACGGCAACCGTGTTGTCGGCGCCGATGGCTTCCTCATTCCAGATCTGTTTATAGATCTCATCGATGGAGAAAACCTTACCGGCATTTTTGGTCAGCAGCAGCAGGATGTTGTACTCGATCGGTGTCAGTTTGATGGGTTCGTCATCCACAAACACTTCTTTGGTATCGTCGTTGATGGTGAGGCCGCCGCATTTGTAAACATTCTCGTTGCTGCCCTGGCTCATGTTGCCAAGCTGGGTGTAGCGGCGCAGCTGGGATTTGACCCGGGCTACCAGCTCCAGCGGGTTGAAGGGCTTGGAAAGATAATCATCCGCGCCGATGTTCAGCCCCAGGATCTTGTCGGAATCCTCAGATTTTGCGGAAAGGATGATGATCGGGATACTGCTGGTCTCACGCACCTTTAAGGTGGTGCGGATGCCGTCCAGTCCAGGCATCATGACATCGATGATCATAAGGTCGGCATGCTCGGTTTCCAGAATTTTTAAGGCATCGTAGCCGTCATAGGCTTTTAAGATGTGAAAGCCCTCTCCGGTTAAGTAAATATCTATCGCATCGACGATTTCTTTGTCGTCGTCACATACTAAAATAGTCTGCATCATGGCCCTCCTTTGGCAGGTATGTGTATGGTATCTGTGTTTTCTGCTGTGCATTCCGGCACTGCAGCGGTACATTCTTTAGTATATATCAAAAAGGGTCTTACCGCAATCGGCAAGACCCTCTTCTTTTGGGTACTGTCCGCATATAGCTCAAACAGTACCCCTTGACCTACTGATAATCACATATATTCAGCCAGCTTTGAAGCAGTTCGGTTTCCTCCGGACGTTTCTTCGTGAGCTGAGCCGCAGCTACCAGGGGCAGCCACTGCTGGACATAGCGTTTGGCGGTACCGGTCTTTTCGCAGAACAGATCCATGTACTTGTCTGCTGCCGCCTGATCGGTCAGGCAGAACAGAAGATAAGTTCTGGCTACATCTGCGCTGGCATTGCCCTGGGTTGCGTGAACCCAGTCAATCACATACATAGTGCCGTCTTCCTTCACGATGATGTTGTCCGGCTGGAAATCTCCGTGGCACAGCTTAGCGTGCTTCGGGGTACTGTCAAGGCGGGTGAGAAGATCGTAACGGTTGACAGGATCTAATCCTTCCATTTCAGAGATCTGCCGCGCCATTTTGTCTTTTAACTTGTTCAGTAATGGACAGGTCTTGGAATGAATCATCAGCTGCAGTTCAACCATCTGATTCAGATATTCGTCGCGCTTATCCGGGTTTTCCTTCATAAGCTCTGTGAGTGTCTTTCCTTCGATGTAGTCACGGGTGATGGACCAGCAGCCGTCATCCTCGACAGAGACTGCCTGGATGGACGGAATGTTGATGCCGCCAATAGCCTCAACCCGCGCACTGATCAATGCTTCGTTTAAAACTTCTGCCTTCGGGAACCCTTTGCAGAAGACCTTTACTGCTTTATCGCCATCGCGATAGACACTTTTGGTCGCGTTTTTGGATACTAACTCTCTTGCCATACGAAACTCTCCTTCCTTAATTATGTTACTGATGCTTGCCGACAGGTTTGCTAACCGGATCATCAGATAGGTCGGTTCCTATTTTACTACAAAGCAGGAAGAATGTCACCAACTTTTTGATAATTTTTTAACGAAATGCAAAACCTGTTTGTATCGGGCGTATTCTGCTGTGTATGGCCCTGCGTTATGAAAAACGAAGGATAGCAGTTCCGTATGCCGGCAGCGGCAGGGATACGGAATAGGGCTGGCCATCGCACTCGGATTTGACTGCTTTTAAGACCGGAGCCTTCTCACCGGTTTTGTAAGCGCCGTGTTCATTGTCCAGGATCAGCGTATAATTACCGCGTTTCGGTACGCCGACCCGGTAATCCGGCCGAGCTACCGGGGTGAAGTTGCACACGAAGAGCAGGCTCTTTTTGTGGTTTTTCGCATAGCGCACAAAGCTGTAGATGCTGCGGTCCCCATCGTTGGCGTTGATCCAGGAGAAGCCGTCCCAGTCATCATCGGACTCGTAGAGAGCCGGGTGTTTCTGATAAATATGTAACAGATCACGCACATAATTCTGCAGATCCTTATGCAGGTCTTCCTCTGTCAGGTGCCAGTCCAGGCTGACCTTTTCATCCCACTCGTGGAGCTGGCCGAAATCCTGGCCCATGAACAGAAGCTTCTTGCCCGGATGTCCCAGCATGAAGGTGTAGCCGGCTTTCAGGTTGGCAAACTTATCACCGAAGAGGCCCGGCATTTTGTTGATCATGGAGCACTTTAAGTGAACAACCTCATCGTGGGAAAGAACCAGAATGAAGTTCTCGCTGTTAAAGTAGGTGAGGCCGAAGGTCATCTTGTGGTGGTTGAATTTGCGGAAGTATGGGTCTAACTTCATGTACTCCAGGAAATCGTGCATCCAGCCCATGTTCCACTTGAAGGTGAAGCCCAGGCCGCCCTCCTTCGGATCGTGGGTAACTAACGGCCATGCGGTAGATTCCTCGGCAATGACCATGGCACCGTGTCCGCGCTGGGCCACGATGCTGTTTAAATGGCGGAAGAATTCGATGGCTTCCAGGTTCTGGTTGCCGCCGTACTGGTTCGGTACCCACTCGCCGTCTTTGCGGCCGTAATCCAGATAGAGCATGGAGGCCACGGCATCCACACGCAGGCCGTCTACGTGGAACTGTTCGACCCAGTAGAGGGCATTTGCGATGAGAAAGTTGGAAACCTCGTGTTTCTCGTAGTCAAAGACCTTGGTGCCCCAGTCTGGGTGCTCGCCCTTGCGCGGGTCTGCGTACTCGAAGAGGGCCTGTCCGTCAAAATCTGCAAGGCCGTGGGCATCCCGCGGAAAATGGGCCGGAACCCAGTCCAGAATAACGCCGATGCCCTTCTTGTGCATGTAGTTTACAAAATATTTGAACTCCTCCGGAGTGCCGTAGCGAGAGGTGGGAGCGTAGTAGCCGGTTACCTGATAGCCCCAGGAGCCATCATATGGGTGCTCGGCAATACCCATCAGTTCAACATGGGTGTAACCCATCTCCTTCACATAAGCGGCCAGTTCGGCAGCAGCTTCTTTATAGGTATAGTAGCCGTCTTTTTCCGGGCGGTTTTTCTTTTTCCAGGAGCCCAGATGTACCTCGTAGATGCTCATGGCTGCCTCCCGCGGGTTGATGCTTTCCCGTTTCTGAACCCAGGTGCCGTCACTCCAGCGGAAGGAGTCGTTGAAGGCAGTGATGGATGCGGTCCCCGGCCGGTACTCGGCGTATTGGGCAAAGGGGTCTGCTTTGAAGATCACCTTGCCGGTCCGGGTGGTAATAGCAAATTTGTAGAGTTCGCCCGGTTTGATGCCCGGTATGAAACGCTCGTAGATGCCGGAGGTCTCTAACACCTGCATGGGGCTGGCGTCCGGATTCCAGTTGTTGAAGTCACCTACCACACTGACGGATGCGGCGTGGGGAGCCCACACTGCGAAATAATAGCCGTCTTTGCCATCAAAGGTCTTCGGGTGGGCACCGAGTTTATTGTAGATCTCATAGTGGGTGCCTTCTCCGAACAGGTAACGGTCGCCGGCGGTGATGAAGCCGGTCTCGGTCTGCTTTTTCTTATCTCTGACTGCCATAAGGTCAATCCTCCCTGATCTTTAGGACAACACTGCTGTTGTCCGGTAATGTAAGGTTTAATTTCCCGTTCTCAACTGGAATGATGGAGCCGTCCATCAGATTTTCTGCTTTGGAAGCCCGCAGCGGAACCGGAACGGAAAGGTAGCTTTCCCGGTCATCGCTGTTGGCGGCGGTGATGCAGACACTTCCCTGGGCGTGTCTTGCGAAGGCGTACTGGCGGTTGGTGAGCAGCAGCTCCTGATAACGCCCGCCGTGGAATTCGGGCTGCCCTGTGTGGATATGAGCCAGCTTCGTGATCAGGTCGGTAAGATCACTGTGCTTTGCTTCGCCCTCTTCCAGGGTGATGCAGGGCCGCAGGGCTGCGTCGCTTTCGCGGGTTCTCATGCCTTCCTGGCCCCATTCTCCGCCATAATAGATAGAAGGAATGCCCGGAAGCGTGAAGAGCAGGGTCCATGCCAGCGGCAGATGCGCCTTTTTGTTCAGTTTGCTGGCGATACGGTTTTCATCGTGATTGTCCAGGAAGGTGTAGAGCTTTGTGCCGATGGCCTCCAGCCTCCGCACATTGTGGGCAATCTCGAAGAAGTTATGGTCATTGAGCCCGGAATAGAGGCTTTTATGTAATTCGTAGTTGGTGACGGAATGCAGCATGCCGTCGTTGACCCAGCGGCCGTATTCGCCGTGGATAACCTCGCCCATGAGCCAGAAGTCCGGTTTCATGGAAGCGGTCTGGCTGCGCATTTCCTGCATGAAGCCGAAATCCATGACATTGGCGCAGTCTAAGCGAATGCCGTCAATGTCAAATTCGGAGATCCAGAAGCGGATGACATCAAACAGATACTGTCGGACTTCCGGATTCTGCAGATTTAAGCAGGGCAGTTCGAAATGTCCCTGCCAGGCCTCGTAGCCGAAGCCGTCATTGTAAGGGCTGTTCCAGCCAAAGTTCACACCCTTGTACCAGCCGCAGTAGCGGGAGCCTTCACGGTTTTTCTGAATGTCCCGGAACGCGAAAAACTCGCGGCCGGTATGGTTAAATACTCCGTCTGCGACAACCTTGATGCCGGCTTCGTGGCAGAGCCTTGTAAAATGCCGGAAGCCTTCGTTGGTGCCAAGCCGGCGGTCTGCAAGTTTGTAGTCCCGTGTGTCGTAGCCATGGGAGGAGGACTCAAAGAGCGGTCCGATGTAAAGGGCAGTGCAGCCTAAAGCTTCCATGTGGGCAACCCATTTGTCCAGTTCCGGAAAGCGGTCGGCTGCGGCGTCTTCGGTGTTGGCGAATGGTGCCCCCAGCATACCCAATGGGTAGATGTGATAAAATACTGCTTTTTCATACCATGATGCCATAGATGTCAAGTCCTCCTGCTTGTATTGTTTCTGTTTCGTTTTAGAAGTCCAGTCGTTCCAGTACTTTGAAACGGCGGAGCAGAAACTGATAGCGGAGCCAGACTGCGTTCAGCTCGTAGATACAGCAGTCGATCAGCGGCGGGTCCGTCACCTGGTCGAACTGGTTTAGTAAGGACTCCATTTTGTGCTGTGTCTGATGAATTTCTGCTTTCAGTTTCAGGTTTTCACGGGCGGCTGCCTGGCGGCAGTCATTTCGCGTGAAGAATTGTCCGTTATTTTTCATAGATTTACACTCCTTTTGGAATGTAGTATCTGGAATGGGTGGAAAAATATACGTTTTATTTCGGTTCCCGGCTGAAGATTTCCTCGACCAGATAACCAAGCTTCATCAGCTGTCTTGTGCAGTCCATAAAGGTGAGACGGTAGTAATTGGAAGTACCGGACTGGGTGACTTCCACCAGCCCGCAGCTTTTCATGATCTTTAAATGATGGGAGATGGCCGGTCTGGACAGATTGGTCTGCCGGGTGATCTCGTTGACGTTCAG
>CAVIRL010000016.1:0-29705 GCA_963645005.1 Prevotella sp. P5-108 | reverse complement strand
AGCACGGAACAATTCGTGTAACCAAAAGTTCGGGTGTTTTGACACCCGAACCAATTTTCAATGGATTTTTGCCTGTTACTGTGAAGATACTGAACAGTTACAGACAAGGCGAAAACAGGCACAGAAATGTGGCGGCCACAGGAAAAAACGCGAAGGAGACATTGCTTACCATGGACATATTACAGGAATTACAGAACCGGATCTTATTCTGTGACGGAGGAATGGGAAGCCTGCTGCAGGAAGCGGGCCTGAAGCCGGGAGAACTTCCGGGCACCTGGAACATCACCCATCCGGAGGAGCTTGTGAAGATTCACAAAGCCTACCTGGAGGCAGGCGCGGATATTGTAACTACAAACACCTTCGGCGTAGACCGGTTGAAATACAATGAAAATACAGAGTTTCAGTTAGAGCCGGTGATCCGGGCGGCAGTGGCAAATGCGAAGGAGGCCATCCGCCAGAGCGGCAGACAGGCCTGGATCGGCCTGGATATGGGTCCCACCGGCAAGCTGTTAAAGCCAATGGGAGACCTGGCCTTTGAGGACTGCTGTGCCATCTACCGGGAGGTGGTGGAGCTTGGTGCGGAGGCAGGCGCGGATTTCATCCTGATCGAGACCATGAGCGACAGCTATGAGACCAAGGCTGCTGTGCTGGCGGCCAAAGAGGGCTGTGATCTTCCAATCTTCGTTACAGTTACCTTTGATGAGCGGGGCAAGCTTTTAACCGGCGGAAGTCCGGCATCCATCGTGGCCATGTTAGAGGGCCTGGGCGTGGATGTACTGGGGATGAACTGCGGACTTGGCCCGGTTCAGATGAAGGAAATCCTGAAGGATATTCTGGCGGTTTCCTCTATTCCGGTTATGATCAACCCGAATGCGGGACTGCCGAGAAGTGAGAATGGAAAGACCGTTTACGATATCGATGCGGAGCATTTTGCGAAGACCGAGGAAGAGATCGTGGACATGGGCGCCCGGATCGTGGGCGGCTGCTGCGGCACCACGCCGGAGCACATCCGTATGGTGGCAGAGCGCTGCCGGGATAAAAAGCCGGTTCCGGTTACAAAGAAAAACCGTACGGTGGTGTCATCCTTCTGTCAGGCTGTGGAGATCGGAAAGAATCCGGTTATCATCGGTGAGCGCATCAATCCCACCGGCAAATCCAAATTCAAACAGGCACTGCGGGATCACAATCTGCAGTATATTTTACAGGAGGGCGTGACCCAGCAGGATCACGGTGCCCATGTCCTGGATGTGAACGTGGGACTGCCGGAGATCGATGAACCCTCCATGCTGGAAGAGGTGGTACGGGAACTGCAGAGCATCATTGACCTGCCGCTTCAGCTGGACACTACGGATCCGGTGGCTATGGAGCGGGCAATGCGTGTATACAACGGCAAGCCTCTCATCAACTCTGTCAACGGAAAAGAAGAATCCATGCGCACGGTATTCCCGCTGGTACAGAAGTACGGCGGTGTTGTGGTAGCTCTGGCGCTGGATGAGGGCGGCATCCCGGAGACTGCAGAGGGCCGTATCCGGGTGGCAGAGAAAATCTACAAAACAGCGGCAGAGTATGGCATCGGGCCGGAGGATATCATCATTGATGCCCTGTGTCTGACGGTAAGCTCTGACAGCCAGGGAGCCATCACCACGCTTGAAACCTTACGGCGCGTGCGGGATGAGCTTCGCGGAAAGACGATTCTGGGTGTGTCCAACATTTCCTTCGGACTGCCCCAGCGTGAGATCATTAACGCGGCATTCTTTACCATGGCCATGCAGAATGGCTTAAGCGCTGCCATCATCAACCCGAATTCCGAGGCCATGATGCGGGCTTACTACAGTTTCCGGGCTCTGATGAACTTAGATCCCCAGTGTACCGAGTATATCTCCGTTTACAGCGGCCAGGTGGCAAGCCTCGGACAGAGCGCCGTGACCGGAAATGGCGGTTCTGCAGCAGGCGAAGCAGGCGGGGCTGCAGGTGGCCAGGGAACATCAGACCTGCACGCCAGCATCGTAAAAGGCCTGAAGGACCAGGCCGTGCAGGCGGCAAAAGAGCTGATGGAAACCCAGGATGCCCTGGAGGTCATCAACGGCCAGATCATCCCGGCCCTGGATGTGGTGGGAAAAGGCTTTGAGAAAGGAACCATGTTCCTGCCGCAGCTTCTGATGAGCGCCGAGGCGGCAAAGGGAGCCTTTGAGGTCATCAAGGAGAAGATGGATGCCAGTGGCCAGAAACAGGAGAAGAAGGGCACCATCATCCTGGCTACGGTGAAGGGCGATATCCACGATATCGGAAAGAACATTGTGAAGGTCCTTTTGGAAAATTACAGCTACGATGTTCTGGATCTGGGAAAGGATGTTCCGCCGGAGACCATCGTGGAGACGGCAGTGGAAAAGCATATTGAACTGGTGGGACTTTCTGCCCTGATGACGACCACCGTGCCGAGTATGGAAGAGACCATTGTGCAGCTTCGCAAGGCAGCGCCCTGGGCAAAGGTCATGGTGGGCGGCGCCGTGCTGACCCAGGAATATGCCGACACTATGGGGGCAGACCGGTACTGCCGCGATGCCATGGCCTCCGTAAACTACGCGGAGCAGGTGTTTGGCCTTACAAAATAGTAAGAAATTTTTAAAGGAATAGAAATTGAATCTCCTTTCGGTCAGGATTACACTAAGACGCATGGACTGGAATAATCAGACAGGAAGGGGATTTTTTATGCTATTTCGTAAGATCAATACAGGAAAACGCCTGACGATGCTGGCACTCTGCGGACTTTTTGCCCTGCAGGCTCCGGCAGTACCGGCTATGGCAGCAGAGACGCTGACGTTACAGGATCAGAGCTTTTACCGCAGTGACGGTACAAAGATCGAAGGAGCAGTGGCCAAGGGTGTTACCATTTCCAAATATCAGAACCAGGCAGGCCCCATCGACTGGGATGCCATGAAGGCAGATGGCGTGACCTTTGCCATGATCCGTGTCGGCTATCTGAATGACCTGGATCCTTATTTTAAAGAGAATATGGAGGGAGCCATCAGCCACGGCATCCGTGTGGGCGTGTTCCTTTACACGATGGCACTGGATGAGGAGACTGCGCGGCAGGAGGCACAGTTCGTGCTGGAGCAGATCCGGGGATACAAGATTTCCTATCCGGTGGCCTACGATGTAGAGTCTAAGTATCTGCTGGACAACGGAAAGACTCCCCAGGAACTGGCAAATCAGACCAATATTTTCTGCAAAACCATTGCGGACGCCGGATACCGGCCGATACTCTACGGCAATAACCAGTGGCTGACCAACTATGTGGATGTGTCCCAGGTGCCCTATGATATCTGGTATGCGCGCTACGGCACCAGCGGAGACTTTCAGAACCGCAAGATCTGGCAGTTTACCGAGACGGGGTCTGTGGCAGGCATTACCGGCAATGTCTGCATTGAGGCATCCTTCTATGATTATCCGGAGCTGGCAGCTGGCAATACCGGCATTTCTGCAGAAAGCGGAACCTACACCGCAGGTGCCTATGTCAATGCAGGGCCGGGCGTAAGCTTATCGGCCGGACAAACTCAGGCAGCTTTGACGGTGGGAGCTTCCGGCGACAGCCAGGCAGGTCCGTCTTCCCAGGCAGGGCAGCAGACCCAGACCAGCGCGGCTCCAATCGGTGCGACCTCGACCGGCGCGGCCTCGACCAGCGAAGCGCCGACCGGTGCAACTTCGATCGGTGCGGCCCCGACAGCCGGACAGGATGACAGCCAGCTAACGAAATCTCCATCGGAGCAGTGACCGGTGTGAGATCCGGAAAATCAGTGGACGCGCCACTGGCGCCTCCTCAATATGCAAAGCAGGAAGAAACGGCAGGACCGCTGATCAGGCGCCTGCCGTTTTGATGTTTCACAGGAGAATGCGCTGTGTTCAGAAGAATGGGGCAGGGCAGATTCTTTTTCGAAATACCGCTTGTATTTACGGAGGGCTTTCGGTAGAATAGAGCTAGGCTGAATCTGGGATTCTCTTTGGAAACGGAGAGATGAACATGAAAAATAAACAAATTACTATTTTCAAATGGCTGCTGCTGGCAGTTTTCCTGACTGCTGCCGGGATTTTTTACAGCTGCAGCGGCCGGGATACCGCCCGGAACGCGGTGCCGGCACAGGAAAACAGAGCATTTCAGGCGGAAAGTGCGCCGAAAACAGCAGAAGAGGAAACGGGAAAAGCTTCCCTGAAAAAACGTACGGAAGCGGAAGCAGGTTCGGAGAACACGAAGGTGGCAGACGATAGCGCAGCTGCCGGAAAAGCGGAATCCGAGGAAACATCAGAGACCGGAAGCGAGCCGGAAATGGCCGCTGTGGAGGAGCAGGAGTCCTGCTATGTATATGTTTGCGGGGAGGTTATAACTCCGGGTGTATACACGCTTTCGGAGGGTGCGCGGATTTACGAGGCGGTAGCTCTGGCCGGCGGCTTTACAGAACAGGCAGCAGAGTCCTGGCTGAATCTGGCAGAGCCGGTGGTGGATGGCATGAAGCTGGAGGTTCCGTCCGAAGCCCAGGTACAGGATCCTTCCTGGCTGGCACAGAATTCCTCCGGCGGCAGTGCCGGAAACGGGGCAGCCAGTAAAACCGGCAGTCAGTCTGGGGCAGCGGGGACAACTCTGGTCAACATCAATACGGCGTCCCGTGAGCAGCTGATGACGTTAAAAGGCATTGGCGCATCCCGGGCGGAGGATATCATCCGGTACCGGGAGGAAAACGGCGGATTTACGAAAACAGAGGATATCATGAAGGTACCGGGCATCAAAAACGGTGCCTTTCAGAAAATAAAAGAAAACATTACAGTATAGGGAATAGGTGAGAACATGGCAAAGATTCTGGTGGTTGATGATGAAAAACTGATCGTGAAGGGCATCCGTTTCAGTCTGGAACAGGACGGAATGGAAGTGGACTGCGCATATGACGGAGAAGAAGCGATCAATCTCGCAAAGCAGACGGAGTACGATGTAGTCCTTCTGGATGTCATGCTCCCCAAGTATGACGGCTTCGAGGTATGTCAGGCAATCCGGGAATTTTCCGAGATGCCGATCATCATGCTGACTGCCAAAGGCGGAGACATGGACAAGATCCTGGGACTGGAATACGGTGCCGATGATTATGTGACCAAGCCCTTTAACATTCTGGAGGTGAAAGCGCGCATCAAGGCGATCATGCGCAGAAACTCCAAGAAATCTGCCCGGGCAAAAGAGGCAGAGAATAAGATGATAACGGCAGGAGACTTAAAACTCGACCGGGAAGGCCGCCGGGTCTTCATCGCAGAAAAGGAGATCAACCTGACGGCGAAGGAGTTTGACCTTCTGGAACTTCTGGTATGCAATCCGAACAAGGTGTACTCCCGGGAAAGTCTGCTGACCTTTGTGTGGGGCAATAAGGCATCCGAATCCGGCGATGTGCGCACGGTGGACGTTCATGTCAGACGCCTGCGCGAGAAGATCGAGCCGAGCCCAAGCGACCCGAAATATGTCCATACCAAATGGGGGGTCGGCTACTACTTCCGGTCGTAAGACAGAAACGCTGCAGTTCCAAAACGTGTGGACAGCAGCATGAGAGGTGAAGCATCATGGGACAGAGCAGATGGAAAAGCCGGTGGAGAAGACTGGACAACACAGCCAAGATATTCCCGGTGATCGCGAACGAAAATGTAAGTCAGGTATTCCGGATTTCCGTGACCTTAAAGGAACAGGTGGATCCGGAACTTTTAAGCAGGGCGCTGGAGGAAATCCTGCCGGAGATCCGCAATTTCCGGGTGAAGATGCGCCGGGGACTTTTCTGGTATTATTTTGAGGAGAATGACCGGATCCCCCAGGTGAAACGGGAGAATACATACCCCTGCCGCTTTATCGATCCCCATGGAAGCCAGCGCTTTTTGTTCCGGGTTACCTATTATGAAAAACGGATCAATCTGGAGGTGTTCCATGCCCTGACAGACGGACTGGGAGCGGTGAATTTCCTAAAATGTCTGGCGAGGCAGTACCTGCGGCTGGCAAATGGCGCGTCGGAGTGGATGACGCAGGAGGATGAAAAAGCCAGAAAGCAGGAGGTATTTCACGTTCAGGACAGTTATCTGGAGCATGGAGAGGACGGAAAACCGCGCAGCTACAGCTCAAAACCGGCATATCAGCTGGAGGGGCATTATCTGCCGCTGGGAACCGGTCAGGTCCTGCACGGTTATGTGCCGGTGAACCACTTAAAAGCAGTCTGCAAGCAGCATGGTGTCAGCATCACCAAGTATCTGGCAGCGGTGCTGATCTGGTCCATCTGGCAGGAGTATCTGGGAGGAAGGAGCAACAGGCGGGCTGTGGTCCTGAACCTGCCCATCAACCTGCGTGCCTTCTTTGGCTCTGATACGATGGCGAATTTTTTTGCAGTTACCATGATCGGCTGGCTGTTCCGCAATCCGGATATTCCGTTCAATGTGCTGCTTCAGAAGGTGAGCAGCCAGATGGACCGCAAGATTGACAGGGATAAGCTGGCGGAAAGCATTGCCTACAATGTTTCCAATGAGAAAAAGTGGTATCTGCGGGCAATTCCGCTGTTTTTGAAAGCTCCGGCCCTTTCGCTGGTGTTCCGGTTAAAGGACCGTGCCTATACCATGACTCTCTCCAATATCGGACCAATTCAGATGGAAGCGGAATACGCGGACTTAATCGAGCAGTTCCACCTGATGATCGGGGTATCCCGACGCCAGCCGGTGAAGTGTGCAGTCTGCTCCTACAAGGACAAGATGGTCATTACGTTTACCTCAGTCTTTGCGGACAGCCGCCTGCAGAAGCAGTTTTTCCGAAAATTAAAGGAAGACGGCGTGCCGGTACGCTTTGAGGGCAATGAGCTTTCGGCCGCAGCAAAGCAGGAAATGTATCCGCGGGTCCGCAAGGTGCTGATCCGGCGCGGAGGCGCGGAGGAGAAAGCCACCCGCATGGCAAAAACGGTGGGAAACACCGGTGTAGGAGCAGCAAAGGGCATCCGGGATTATGTCAGCGGCCGCAGAAGCTGGAAAGAAGAACTGAAACGGCGTCTGCATATATGAGGATCGCGGCATAACATGCCTGCAGCAGGAACGGACAGAATAAGAAACTAGACAGAACGGACAAAAGCTGAGACGGAGGATGATTACTTGAGGAACAGAGCGGTGAGTCTGCGGGGAAAACTGGTGCGGGATATGATGAAGAACATGATGGATTCTGCCATGGGCCATAAGATCCAGACGGGGGAATACCGGATGGATCCGAAGGAACCGGCCTGGGTCTGTCCGCCGGATTACGAATATGAGATCGTGGGAATGGAACATTTTAAGATGGAATATCTCCGTCCTGCCGGAGTGTGTACCGGCAGAGTGATTCTGCAGCTCCACGGCGGCGGCTATATTGGACCCATGAAGAATATTTACCGGGATTTTGCCATTCAGTATTCCCGGAGAAGTTTCGGCGGGGATGTGCTGACGATTGACTATCGTGTAGCGCCAGAGCATCCGTATCCGGCGGCCCTGGAGGACGCGGTGGTGGCTTACCAGTGGCTGATCGGCGAAAAGCATTATGAGGCCGACAAAATCGTGATCGCGGGGGACTCCGCAGGAGGAGGCCTGGCCCTGGCTCTGATCATGTATCTGCGGGATCATGGCATGGAGCTGCCGGCCGGCGTGCTGGTGATGTCTCCCTGGACGGATCTGACGAACAGCGGACAGTCTTATCAGACCAATTTTGACCGGGATCCCCAGTTCGGGGGCACTACCGATAACATGCTGTTTCACAGTACTTACATCGGAGATGCGGACCCGGAGGATCCGTACATTTCCCCGCTGTTCGGAAGCTTTGAACAGTTTCCGCCGGTTTTATTCCAGGTGGGGAGCGAGGAAGTGCTGCTGGATGATACCTTAAGGGCGGCAGAGAAAGTCCGGAAGGCTCATGGAAAACTCCGGGTTACCGTCTACGAGGGCATGTTCCATGTATTCCAGATGGCACTGCGTCTGATCCCGGAGAGCCGGGAGGCCTGGGACGAGGTCAGCCATTTCCTGGAGATCATCTACTGCATTGAGCGCAAAAAAGAAGGAAAAACCGTAAAGCGGGTGAAATCCGGAAGAGAAAGAAGCAGGAAAGAGTTATGAAAATCACACTGGTTACTGTAGGAAAGATCAAGGAAAAGTTTTATACGGATGCCATTGCGGAGTATGCAAAGCGGCTCAGCCGGTACTGTAAGCTGGAGATCGTTCAGGTGGCAGACGAAAAGACACCGGATAAGGCCAGTGAGGCAGAAGAACTGCAGATCAAGGACAAGGAAGGAAAGCGGATACTGGAACAGATTAAGGACGGAGCCTTTGTGATCGCCCTGGCAATTGATGGGAAAATGCTGGATTCGGTGGAACTGGCAGAGAAAATCGAGAAGCTGGGCATTGGCGGAGTCAGTCAGCTGGTCTTTGTGATCGGAGGGTCCCTGGGACTTTCGGAGGCTGTGTTAAGCAGGGCAGATTATAAGCTGAGCTTTTCCAGGATGACATTTCCGCACCAGCTGATGCGTGTGATCCTGTTAGAACAGATCTATCGCAGTTACCGGATCATTCATAAAGAACCGTATCACAAATAATGATATAGAGACGCAAAAAGGAGGTTGTTTTATATGAAAAACTGGAAAAAACGAATTGCGCTGATTGTTGCGGCAGGTCTTTTGTCGGCGGCAGGGGCAGTAACAGCCCTGGCGGCTTCCAAGACCAGACTGGACACGGTATCCGATGTCTACTGGGGTGATGACGGCACCACGGCCAACTGGGACGCGGTGGACGATGCCTACCAGTATGAAATCCGTCTTTACTGCAACGACAGTCAGATGGACACGGTGAAAACCAAGAAAGAATATTATGACATGGAAAAGAAGATGACTAAGGAGGGCGATTACACCTTTAAGGTACGCGCCCTTGCAAAGTCCGGTTCCAAGGAATTCAGCGACGGATACTGGTCAGAAGAATCAGAGGAGACCTATATTTCCGAGGACTTTGCGGAGATGATCAAAAACGGCGGAAGCACTTCCCAGCTGAAAAACGGAGGTCCTGGCAGCGGAAACGGTTCTGCGGCAACGGCGGAGAAAGAGATTTCTGTTGTGATCCAGGCCAAATGGATCCAGGAAGAAGGCACAGGACGCTGGTGGTACCAGAATTCAGACGGCAGCTATCCGAAGGGCGGCTGGTGGCAGGATCCGGCAAACGGAGTCTGGTATTTCTTTGATGAGCAGGGCTATATGAAGACCGGCTGGATCGACTGGAATGGAAACCGTTACTACTGCACCGAGAGCGGTGCTATGGCAGTCGGTGAGTACACCATTGGTGGCGTGCAGTACCGGTTTGACGCTTCCGGCGCATTACAGCAGTAAACGTAACTGTTCAGTGCCTTTAACTGTCACCAGTAACCAAAAATAAGACAAGGTACGGGCATAAAACACCCCTCCCCTCATATATATTATGTAGGGGGAGGGGTGTTTTTTTGGATAAGCGGGAGGAACTGATCAAGATTTTTTCCAAAGATATCCGTGAAATCTTAAAGCAGATCACAGTGGATTTTAAACAGGTACAGGAGATCCGCCTGCGGGTCCACGCACCGCTTCTGATGATCTGCAACAACCGGGAGTATTACATTACCCAGGAAGGAAAATTAAGCATGCGGGCGGATGAAGCCTATCTGGTGACCCGGGAGGCTCTTAAGGAGACGTTGGATTACATGAGCAGCTATTCCCTCTATGCCTTTGAGGAGGAGATCAAGCAGGGATTCATCACGATCCAGGGCGGGCACCGCATCGGCATTGCCGGGAAGACCATCATCGACGGCCACGGGATCCGCAGCATGAAATTTATTTCCTTTATCAATGTGCGCTTGTCTCATCAGGTAAAAGGCTGCGCTGAGGCGGTGCTTGCATATCTGTACGACCGGGACATGATCTTTCACACGCTCATCATCTCGCCGCCGCGGTGCGGGAAGACCACACTTTTGCGGGATATCATCCGGCAGGTGTCAAACGGAAACGGGGAACACGCGGGGCTGACCATCGGCGTGATCGATGAGCGCTCGGAAATCGGGGCGTGCTACCAGGGCGTTCCACAGAATGAACTGGGGATCCGGACGGATATCCTGGACTGCTGTCCCAAGGCCCAGGGCATGATGATGCTGATCCGCACCATGTCGCCACAGGTCATTGCGGTGGATGAGATCGGGAGCCGGGAAGATCTGGAAGCCATTGAGTATGTGATGAACTGCGGCTGCAAGCTGGTAGCTACGGTGCATGGAAGCTCCATTGAGGATATCAAGCAGAAGCCGGTGCTCCGCAAGATGGTGCTGGAAAAATGGTTTGAGCGGTATGTGATCTTAAATAACAGGGGGAAGGTGGGCAACATCGGGGAGATTTACGATTCCAGAGGATGCAGGCTTTACCCGGTGGGAGGTGAGTGCTTTTGAGCATGCAGGGATGGATGAAGCTGTTCGGTGCGGCCTGTATCCTGTGGGGCGCGGCAGGAACCGGGATCTGGTTTGCAGGCCGGTACCGGGAACGTATTCAGGAACTGGAGCAGCTAAAGCAGATGGTGTTTCTTTTGAAGGGGCAGATCCTGTATGCCAGCGCACCGCTGCCGGAGGCCCTAGAGACAGTGGGAAAGCGGGTGGATGGAGCACTGGGAGGTTTATTTCTGGAAACAGCGGCGAAGCTTGAGGCACAGCCCGGGGAACCGTTTCCTGTGATATGGCGGAAGGCGGTTTCTCAAATGGAGGGAAAGACAGCGCTTTCGAGGTCGGACAGGCAGACCCTGGAGTCTCTGGGAGAGCATCTTGGCTTTCTGGACCGGGAAACCCAGGAGCGGACTCTGCTCCTTTATCTGGAACAGGTGGATATGGAACTTCAGGTTTTGCGGGAGCACAGGCAGGAACGCTGCAGGCTGTACACCAGTCTTGGTGTCATGGGCGGCCTGTTCCTTGCGGTGATCCTGGTCTGACGGAGGGTACATATGGGCGTGAATCTGATTTTCCGCATTGCCGCGGTGGGAATCCTGGTATCCGTGATCTGCCAGGTATTACGGCACAGCGGGCGGGAAGAACAGGCATTTCTAACCAGTCTGGCGGGCCTTGTGCTGGTGCTGTTCTGGCTTGTGCCTTACATTTACGAATTGTTTGAAACCATGAAAAATCTGTTTGCATTGTAGGGGAAGGTATGACAGTGGTGACAGTGGGAATCATCGGGATCATGACGGTGCTGATGGCAGTTCAGCTAAAAAGCCTGAAGGGGGAATATGGCCTGTATCTGGTACTGGCAGCAGGCTGTGTGATATTTTTTTACGGGACTGTGCGGCTGAAGGGAATCCTGGAGGGATTGCAGAAAATACAGAATCTGATCCGCATCAATCCGGTTTACCTGAATACGCTGCTCAAAATGACGGGCATCACCTATATCGCGGAGTTTTCTTCCGGAATCTGCAAGGATGCAGGATACGGGGCACTGGGAATCCAGATTGAAATTTTCGGAAAGCTGTCCATTCTGGCAGTCAGCCTTCCGGTGATTCTGGCACTCCTGGATACGCTTCAGGGGTTTCTGGCATGAGGCGGGGACGGATATGGCTGGTTTTGCCTGTTACCGGCTTTTTTTTATTCTGTATGTTTTTCCGGATCTGGCCTGGAGAAAAAGCATGGGCCATGGACGGGAAAGTCAGTG
Organism: Prevotella sp. P5-108; assembly: GCA_963645005.1. Lineage (GTDB taxonomy): Bacteria > Bacillota > Clostridia > Lachnospirales > Lachnospiraceae > Brotaphodocola. The sequence goes on along the minus strand of CAVIRL010000016.1, from coordinate 17,997 downwards.
CGGACGCTTCCGGCGATCTGTTTGATGCGGTGGAGGCGGCGCTTTCTGGGGACGAGCCGGGCGGCATGGGAGACATTGAGTCTTATCTGCGGCAGGAGCTGGGAACCTCTGCCCACCCCATTACCTTTGCGGATCTGATGCGGGCGCTGGCATCCGGGAATACGAAGGAGGCAGCGTCCCTGTGTCTGGAAGGACTGCAGCAGGAAGTGCTGGGGGAACTGCAGGGAAAGAACCGCATGGCAGGCCGGCTTCTGGCTCTTGGAATGTTCGGGGCACTGTTTGCCGGATTTTCTGAAGTCTTTTCCGGAGGTCCTATGGCGGAAACCGGTTTTTTCCTGACATATCTGATGGCCTTTGCGCTTCTGGCATCGGCCTTTGGGGAGAGTGCCGGGGCAGCAGCCCGTGTGCTGGAGCGGCAGATCCAGTTTATGAAGGTGCTGCTTCCGTCTTATTTTACTGCGGTGGTCTGGTCCGGCGCAGGCCTTTCCTCAGCGGCCTGGTATGAGGCGGCACTGTTTCTGATCGCGGGGGTGGAGAAGCTTTACGCGGGACTTCTGATCCCGCTGATTCGGATCTATTTTCTGTCAGTCATGGCTGGATCCATGGTAAAAGAAGATATGCTGTCCCGGATGATGGAGCTTTTAAAATCCGGAATCCAATGGGGCAGCCGTTCTCTGATCGGAGCTGTGCTGGGATTTCAACTGGTTCAGGGCATGGTGCTTCCCTATGCGGATTCTGTGAAGAATGCAGGAATGCAGCGGCTTTTGCAGGCCATCCCCGGCATCGGGGACGGGGCGGGAGCGGTGACAAAGCTGATGCTGGGCTCCGGGGTGCTTATCAAAAATACCATGGGCGCAGCGGCGGTCCTTCTGTTATTTCTGTTTTCCATTCTGCCCCTGGCAAGGATTCTGGTGTTGTACCTGCTTTACCGGGGCGTGGCCGCGGTACTGCAGCCGGTGGCAGATAAGCGCCTGGTAGCCTGTTTGAGTGGTGCTGCCCAGGCCCAGAGCATGCTTCTGACAGTAGCTGCCTCCGGATTCCTTCTGTTTGCGGTTACCATTGCCCTGATCTGTCAGGGGACCAATGCGGCCTATCTGGCATCATAAGAAAGCCAGCCCCAGCCTGAGCAGAAGCTGGTGCATCCCGGCAGCAAAGCCAGCCCCAGCCTGAGCAGAAGCCGATGCATTCCGGCAGCAAAGGCAGGCGCAGTCTGGATTTCGGGAGCGCAGGGTGACGAAAGGAGGCATGCCTGTGACGGCAGTATACGAATGGATCCGGAATCTGGTGGCATTTTTTTTGTTCCTGTCTGTGATGGAGAATCTGCTGCCGGGGCAGAAGTACGGAAAATATATCCGGCTGTTTGCAGGTATGGTGCTGACCCTTCTGGTGCTGGAACCTTTCACCTCCGGGTTTGATCTGGAAGAAGTGCTGGCTCGCAGCTACGAGGATCTGGTGATCCGCGGAGAAGCAGACGAACTGAAGGAAGAACTGGGAGAAGCGGAGCAGGAACGTCTGGGCCAGATCCTTTCCCGCTACGAGGATGCGGTGAGCCGGGATGTCCGGGAACTTGCTCAGTCTTTGGGGCTTACGATCTCCGAATGCAGTGTCCGGATTGAGAACAGGGAAAGCAGCCCGGAATTTGGAACAGTGCGGGAGATTTCCGTGGTCCTGGCGCCCAGGTCCGGGGAGACGGAAACAGAGAAGCTGTCAAACAAAATTCAGGAATATTATGGTCTGGAGGAGCGGTATGTGGAAATTGAAATTGCCGGAGGGAAAGGACCGGTGGATTTTTCTTCTGACGGTGGGCGTGATCCTTTGTATCCTGGCGTTTCCGGCGGGCAGTAAAAGCAGCCGGATGACGCTGCCGGTATCCCGGAACGCAGATGAAACCGGGCCAGCTTCCGGGACAGAAAGTCAGGACGCAGCGGCTTATGAGCAGGAACTGGAAGATCGGGTGCGGGAAATTCTGCGGGGCGTTTCCGGTGTGGGGGAGGTGGATGTGATGATCGTGCTGAAATCCTCTGCGGAAAAGGTGATCCAGGTGGATAACAGCAGTTCTAAATCTGTTACAACAGAGAAGGGAGGTGGGACAGACCGCTCGGTGGAGACCATGGACCAGGAACACAGTACAGTGCTGACGGGAAGTGGAAGCGGCCAGGAACCGGTGGTGGCGAAGGAGGTTTATCCGGAAATCGCGGGAATTGTCATCAGTGCCTCAGGGGGCGGAAACGCATCGGTACAGGCGGAGATTTCCGAAGCCATGGAGGCATTATTCGGACTCCCCGTGAATAAAATAAAAGTGTTAAAGCGGGTGGAGTAAAAAGAAGGAGCATCGGTATGAAGCTGAAACGGGAAGGAATACCAAAACAGGACATTAATATGAAGAAACTGTTTCGAAGAAATCAGATCATCATTACGACCCTGGCCATCATGATCGCAGCTGCCGGATATCTGAATTATGCAGGGAAGCGGGATTTGGAGGCCAGTACCGGGGATGGAATCTACCAGGCGGGGGCCTTTGATATTTCCGAGGAGGATCTGCTGGCGGAGAACCAGAAAAACGGACTGGGGGACACAGCGCTCATTGAGGAGGCTCAGCCCCAGGCGGAAGGATCCGAACTGCAGGCGGAGGCATCCCGGGGTGGAGGTTTTCTGGCAGAGTCAGATGCGGGAACAGAGCTTGCCGAGATTGACAGCTGGGACGGTGGCGAGGAGGCCGGGATGGAAAATCCGGGGGAAGCAGTGCTGACCAGCGGGCTGACCGTGTCGGACTATATAGCAGGCGTGCAGCTGAACCGGGAGCAGATTCGGGCGAGAAATAAGGAAACCTTAAATTCCATCATCAACAGCACGAGCATTGACGAGGCTGCCAAGCAGGAAGCCATCCAGAATATGATCGCCATGACGGCGGTGGCCGAGAAGGAGAATGCTGCTGAGACTCTTCTGCAGGCCCGGGGCTTTGCGGATCCGGTGGTGAGCCTGACGGATGGCAAGGTGGATGTGGTCATCAATGCACCCTCCATCACCGATCAGCAGCGCGCCCAGATCGAGGACATTGTGAAAAGAAAAACAGAGGTCGGGGCGGAAAATATCATCATCACTCTTCTGAACCTGGAGGATTAAACGGAAAAAGCCCCTTTGCAAATCAGGGCAGATTTGTTATACTATAGAAAAAGAGATTTCTGGCAGAAGCCATGGAATCTGTCTGATCTGAGGAGGGAATACTGTGGCAGAATTAGAAGGAAGAAATACACATAAATTATATGAAAAAGAGATGATGGGTGAGGTGCGTATCGCAGATGAAGTGGTAGCCATCATTGCAGGTCTGGCAGCAACCGAGGTGGACGGCGTGGATTCCATGGCCGGCAATATCACCAATGAGCTGGTTGGAAAGCTTGGTATGAAGAACCTGTCCAAGGGCGTGAAGGTAGACGTAACCGAGGAGCATGTGTCGGTAGACCTGTCCTTGAATATCAAGTACGGCTACAACATCCCGGATGTCAGCGAGCGCGTTCAGGATCGTGTCAAGTCTGCCATCGAGAACATGACCGGCCTTACCGTGCTGGATGTCAACATCCGCATCGCCGGTGTCAATATCAACGGGCAGTAAAACAGAATCAAAACGTCAGAACAGAAGGCTGGTCCGGAAGCGGGCCGGTCTTTTTCTGTATGACAGGAAATCGCGCCCTATGAAACAAAAATGCTCCGCAAGGGTACGTTTCTATTATTTGAGAAACAACTGTTTAGAATCGTTAAGCTCTGCAAAAGTATGACAATAAAATATCTATGGTTACATTTTTGAAAAAAAGGTGCTATAATCCATGAATGTTTCCGAAAAAGAACAATTTTTACTGTTCAGGACTAAAAAGGAAGACAAAGGAGGAAATGATGATGAATCTTGCATTTTGTATTCCGTTTGCAGGACTTTTGCTTTGCATCGCAGTTCTACCGCTGGTAAAAGCAGAGTGGTGGGAAGCACACCAGCCTCATGCGGTCGTATTCTGGTCGCTGCTGTTTGTGCTGCCTTTTGCGTTTGTGTATGGCCCCGGACAGGCATTTGAGAAAGTGCTGGAATGTATTGTAGATGACTATCTGACCTTTATCATTCTGCTGTTCGGTCTTTTTTGTGTATCCGGTAATATTACCCTGGAGGGCGACCTGGCGGGTTCCCCACGCATCAACGTGGGACTTCTACTGATCGGTACCATGCTTTCCAGCTGGATCGGCACCACCGGTGCCAGTATGCTGATGGTGCGTCCGATCATTAAGATGAATGCCTGGAGAAAACGGAGAAGCCACATTATGGTGTTCTTTATTTTTCTAATCTCCAACATCGGCGGCTGCTTGACCCCGATCGGTGATCCGCCCCTTCTGATGGGCTTTATGCGCGGTATCCCGTTTTTCTGGAGTCTGCATCTTTTTCCGATCCTGCTGTTTAATGTAGTGATCCTGCTGACCATCTTTTATTTTCTGGATCGCAGGGCTTACCGCAAGGACATTGCGGAGGGCTTAAAGCCGGATATCAGCAAGCCGGGTACGGAGGTTCACATTCTGGGACTCCACAACCTGATCTTTCTGGCTATGATCGTGGCAGCCGTTATCTTAAGCGGAACATTGCCGGGCATGGCTGCATTTCAGGATGCGGAGGGTGCGGTCCGCGGCATCCATCTGTTTGGTGAAGTAACCTTAACCTACCCGGCTCTCATCGAGGTAGTGATCATTCTTGCGGCGGCATTCCTGTCATTTAAAACGACAAATGCAGAAATCCGCCGGAAGAACCACTTTACCTGGGGCTCAATCCATGAGGTTGCTGTGCTCTTTGTAGGCATCTTTATTACTATGCAGCCGGCCCTTATGATCTTAAAGGCCAATGGCGCAAGTCTTGGATTAAACAAGCCCTTTGAAATGTTCTGGGCAACAGGATGCCTGTCCAGCTTCCTGGACAACACGCCGACTTACCTGGTATTCCTGACAACAGCCGGAGCCCTGGGCTTTACCGAGGGCATGCCGACCATTCTTGGCACGGTTCCGGTTGCTATGTTGAAAGCCATCTCCTGCGGTGCGGTATTTATGGGAGCGAACACCTACATCGGCAACGCACCGAACTTTATGGTTAAATCCATTTCTGACGAGAACGGTATCCGGATGCCTTCGTTCTTCGGCTACCTGCTCTGGTCCGTCGCATTTCTGATTCCGGTATTCATACTGGATACGCTGGTATTCTTTTTATAAGGAGGGAAACAGACTATGGAATATACACAGGAAAGTCTCCGCGAGCTTGCGGAGCGCATCTATGATCTGGATGCAGAAGTTTATACCCGTCTGGGCTCCTCCCTGGGCCGCGTGTTCAACCGTGACCGGGAACGCTGCGTGACGGAGCTCGTGCAGCTGATGATGCAGCGTGACAACGGACACCAGCTCCGCAGTGAACTGGCGCTGATCAGTAATATGGCCCGTACCATCCCGGATCATGAAAGCCGCTCCATGGTCATGCGGGAGTACACCAGTATCCTGCATGAGGTCCTGGCACTGCCCACCAGCTTTGGCGATGGTGATGTGCTGGACCAGGACATCGCAAGCTTAAATGCGTTGAACCTGGAAAACCGTTTCTCCGGCAAGGACCACCTGATCATCTGCATCAGCCGTACCTATGGCTGCGGCGGCAATGAGATCGGCTTCACTCTGGCAGACCGTCTGCGGATCAACTACTATGACGCGGAAATCTTCTCTGCGGTATTAAAGCGCCTGGAGGCGGAAAAGGATCATGTAAAGGATTTAAGCAGTTATCCCGGAAAAGAGCTAGACCAGGCAGACCAGGAGGCCGCCTTCGCGAAGCCCCGGAAGATGACATTAAGGGACAGGGCCGCCGAATTCAGCCGTTACCATGGTTTGAGCAAGCGGGACGCGGTCTTCTTCAACCAGAGTGACCTGATCTGCGAGATGGCGAGACATGAGGACTTTATCGTGATGGGCCGCTGCGCCGATGTGATTTTAACCAACAGCCATATTCCGCATATCAGCATTTTCATCACGGCACCTTTCGAACAGCGTCTGCGCCGTGCCATGAAACTCCACCCGGGCTTAAGCGAGAAAAAGGCCAAACATCTGCTGAAGAAGCTGGACCGGGATCATCAGGATTATTACCATTTCTTTACCGGAAGAAAGTGGGGCAATGCCTCCAACTATGACCTGTGCCTAAACAGCGCGGCCTACGGGATTGACGGATCGGTGGATTTTATCCTGCGCATGCTGGACCGGGAAGGACAGACAAACCTGCCGCAGTAGGAGAGCCTTTGCCGGGAAACCGGCAGTCTGATACCGCACAGGAGCCAGATACCGTGTAGGAGCTTGATTCTGTACCGGCAGCCTGATTCAGCGCAGAAGTCTGGTACCGTGCAGGAACCGGATTCGGCCTGCTTTGCAGCCTGATCAGCTGTGAAACAGTACGATTCCACCGATGGCGATCAGCGCACCGATGACTTTCCGCCACTCAAAGGGAGATTTCTCCACGCCGAACCATCCGAACAGTTCGATCAGATAGGCCACAATAATCTGGGTCACTACGATAAACAGTGTGGCCTTCGCAGGTCCCAGTGCGTCCATGCTGCGGATGACAGTCCAGGTGATGAAAGCCCCCAGAAATCCGCCGATGGCCATGTACCAGGGCCGCACGGAGAGCAGGGAGGAAAACGGTGTCCGCTCGGTGAAGAACCAGAGGACCACGCAGGTGAAAAAGGCGGTGAGCTGAACCCATCCGGCGGAAAGCCAGATGCCGGTCTGACGGGTCAGCCCGGTATTTAAGACGCCCTGAATGCTCATGAGGGCGCCGGATAACAGGGCAATCAGAAATCCAAACATAAATATATCTCCTTTCACAGGAAAATAAAAATTTTGCCGCATAGGACATTCTTTAGTGTGTCTTGTGCGGCAGTTTTTTATACCAGGGGAGCAAAAGACAGCGTTTCATGCAGTTTATGCATCTCTGTGCGATGCACGAACTGTATTGTGAAACTGAAAAAAGTGTGGTATGATAATGCGTAAGATTGGTAGCTGTCCGGCAATCTGCGCCCGCGCGCTGACCGGGAAGGGCACGGAACAGTTACAAGCAGGAGGAAGAAAGACAGATGACCAGAAGAGAAATGCGTGAGCATTGTTTTAAGATCCTGTTCGGAGTAGAGTTCTACCCGGCAGAGGAGATAAAGGCCCAGGTGGAACAGTATTTTGACGCTCCGGAGGAGGACGACATAGCAGAGAACGGCAAAGAAGAAGTGATCCACAACGTAGAGATGAAAGAGGAAGACCGCATCTTCTTAACCGACCGTGTGGAGGGAATTGCCGGAAAGATCACGGAACTGGATGTCCGCATCGATGAGGTGGCACAGGGCTGGAAGACCAGCCGTATGGGAAAGGTAGAGCTTACCATCCTGCGCCAGGCTGTTTATGAGATGCAGTATGACAGCGAGGTGCCTGCCAAGGTTGCTATCAATGAGGCCGTAAACCTTGCGAAGAAATTCGGCGGAAAGGATTCACCGGCCTTTATCAATGGTGTGCTGGCGAAACTGGTAACCGAGGCATAAGATGGCCAGCGTTTATTCTGTTTCCCAGGTAAATTCCTACATTAAGAATATGTTTGCCCAGGACTTTGCCCTCAGCCGCATTACGGTGCGGGGCGAGGTTTCAAACTGCAAGTACCATACATCAGGACATATTTATTTTACGCTGAAGGACGGGACCGGAACTCTGGCGGCAGTCATGTTTGCCGGCCAGAGGAAAGGTCTCTCTTTTCAGTTGCAGGAAGGACAGCAGGTGGTGGTGACCGGCTCGGTCGATGTCTACGAGCGGGACGGCAAATACCAGCTGTACGCAAGAAGAATTGAACAGGAAGGCCGCGGGGACTTATACCAGCGCTTCTTAAAGCTTCGGGATGAGCTGGAAGAGATGGGCATGTTCGCGCAGGAATACAAGCAGCCTATTCCGCGCTACGCCAGGAGCGTGGGAGTGGTGACAGCTTCCACCGGAGCGGCTATCCGGGATATCATGAACATCACAAACCGGAGAAATCCTTATACTCAGCTGATCTTATACCCGGCACTGGTGCAGGGAGCCGGAGCGGCAGCCTCCATCGCAGCCGGAATTCGCACCCTGGATAAAATGGGGCTGGATGTGCTGATTGTGGGACGCGGCGGCGGTTCCATTGAAGATCTCTGGGCGTTTAATGAAGAAATTGTGGCGCGGGCTATTTTTGACTGTGGGACTCCGGTTATTTCTGCCGTGGGCCATGAGACCGATGTGACCATTGCCGATTACGTGGCAGACCTGCGGGCACCGACTCCCTCTGCGGCAGCAGAGCTGGCCGTGTTTGATTACTGTCAGTTTGAGGCGGCAAGGCTTTCCTATCAGGCGGCCCTGAATCAGGCAATGCAGCGCAAGAATGAGCTTGCCCGTTACCAGGCAGAACAGTACCGCCTGCGGTTAAAACTTCATGACCCGGAGCGGAAGCTGCGGGAGCAGAAGCAGCGTCTGGCGGATACAGAGGATGCCATGAAGCGTGCCATGGAGCAGAAGCTGACCGGAGCACGCCATCGTCTGGCCCTTCTTGGCGGCCGTCTGCACGGATTATCGCCCCTGGCAAAAATCAGCAACGGCTATGGCTTTGTGACAGATGAGGAAGGAAAACGTCTTGCGTCCGTCAGCCAGACAGCGGCTGGGGATACCGTCACGATCAGGATTTCCGACGGAAAGATCCGGGCCCGGATAACGGAGGTCCTGCCGTATCAGGAAACGCTGGATAACAGGACGAAAAACAACGATTGATACAGGACAGACGGCAGAGACAGGCTGGGCAGCGAAAAGGAGCAGATATGGAAAAATCAATAGGACAGACCTTTGCGGAGCTGGATGAGCTTCTGGAAAAACTGGAGTCTTCGGATACTACGCTGGAGGATTCCTTCGCCTGCTATGAGGCAGGTATGAAGCTGGTAAAGGACTGCAATGACAAGATCGATAAAGTAGAAAAGCAGATGATCATCCTGCAGGGAGGTGCAGAGGAAGATGGAGATGCGTGAAGAACTGAAGAAACGGACCGGTGAGGTAGAAGCGGTTGTAGAGAGTTATCTCCCGAAGGAAGAAGGGTATCAGAAGACGATTTTTGAGGCTATGAATTACAGTATGCGGGCCGGCGGCAAGCGTCTGCGCCCCATGCTTATGGAAGAGACGTATCATCTGTTCGGCGGCCGGGAAAAGGTCGTGGAGCCTTTTATGGCAGCCATGGAGATGATCCACACTTCATCCCTGATCCATGATGACCTTCCCTGCATGGACAATGATGAACTGCGCCGCGGTCTTCCGACTACCTGGAAGAAATTCGGCTACGATATGGCTGTCCTGGCTGGTGATGCCCTCATGATCTACGCCTTTGAGACAGCATCCAAAGCCTTTGCCATGACCGCACATCCGGACCGGGCAGCGAAGGCTGTTCAGGTACTGGCGGAAAAGACCGGCATCTACGGCATGATCGGCGGCCAGGTTGTGGATGTGGAACTGACAGGAAAGCCGATTCCGCAGGAAAAGCTGGACTTTATCTACCGGTTAAAGACAGGAGCATTGCTGGAAGCCTCCATGATGATCGGAGCTATTCTCGGCGGCGCGTCAGAGGAAGAGAAAAAGCGAGTGGAAGAGATCGCTTCCGCGGTAGGCCTGGCATTTCAGATCCAGGATGATATTCTGGATGTGACCAGCACCAGCGAGGAACTGGGCAAGCCGGTCTTAAGTGACGAGAAAAATCAGAAAACAACCTATGTGACACTGGTGGGACTGGATCAGGCAAAAGCCGATGTGGCGGAGATTTCAGCCCGGGCGGTCAGTCTGTTAAAGGAACTTCCAAGAGAGAATCCGTTCCTGGAAAATCTGATCACCATGCTGGTGGAACGGAAAAAATAGGAGAAAATACCTTAAGGGGAAACTAGGGAGTTGCAAAAACCATGATTCTGGAACACATTGAAGGTCCGTGGGACGTGAAAAATTTAAGTCCGGAGGAGTTAAAGACGCTGGCAGCGGAGATCCGTCAGTTCCTGATCGAGAAGATCAGCGTGACCGGAGGCCATCTGGCTTCCAATCTGGGGGTTGTAGAACTGACCATAGCCCTGTACCTGGCCTTTGATCTGCCGAAGGACAAGGTCATCTGGGATGTGGGACACCAGTCCTATACGCATAAGATCTTAAGCGGGCGCCGGGAAATGTTTGACGAACTGAGGCAGTATGGCGGCATGAGCGGATTTCCGAAGCGAAAGGAAAGCCCGTATGATTCCTTTGATACTGGACACAGCTCCACATCCATTTCAGCCGGTCTGGGCATTGCTCAGGGCCGTGATCTTTTGGGGGAGGATTACGCGGTGATCTCTGTGATCGGAGATGGAGCCCTCACGGGCGGCATGGCCTACGAGGCCCTGAACAATGCAGCCCATCTGAAAAAGAATTTTATCATTGTACTCAACGACAATAACATGTCTATTTCGGAAAATGTAGGCGGTATGTCCACTTATTTGAGCGGCCTTCGCTCCGGTGTGGGCTACAATGCACTGAAACGCCAGGTATCGGAAGCCCTGCTGAAAATCCCGGTGGTGGGTGCCGGACTGGTGGAAAAAATCAGCCGGACCAAAGACAGCATCAAGCAGCTGGTCATTCCGGGCATGCTTTTTGAAAACATGGGGGTAACCTATTTAGGACCGATTGATGGCCACGACATCAAAGCCATGGTCAAAACGTTCAAAGAGGCGCGCCGGATGGACCACGCGGTACTGGTGCATGTGCTGACCAAGAAGGGAAAGGGCTACGCCCCGGCAGAGAAGAATCCGTCCCGGTTCCATGGCATTGATCCCTTTGATATTGCCACCGGAAAGTCCTTAAAGGAAAAAATATACCCGACCTACACGGATGTATTTTCAAAAGAAATCTGTCAGCTGGCAGAGATAGAACCCCGGCTGGTAGCTGTCACGGCGGCTATGCCGGATGGAACTGGATTAAAGGCCTTTGCCAGGTGCTATCCGGACCGTTTCTTTGATGTGGGCATTGCGGAGCAGCATGCAGTGACCTCGGCAGCAGGCATGGCAGCAGCCGGATTAAAGCCGGTGGTAGCGGTCTATTCCTCTTTTTTGCAGAGAGGATTTGACCAGGTGCTCCATGATGTCTGTATCCAGAACCTGCCGGTGGTCTTTGCCTTAGACCGGGCGGGACTGGTAGGAAGTGACGGAGAGACGCATCAGGGTATTTTTGATCTGTCCTATTTGAGCTGCATCCCGAATATGAGCATCATGGCTCCGAAAAATCTGTGGGAACTGAGACGGGAACTGGAATTTGCCGTATGCAATTACGACGGTCCCATTGCCATCCGTTATCCCCGGGGAGAGGCGTACCGCGGCCTAAAGGAATTTGACACGCCGATTGAGTGCGGAAAAGGAGAACTGCTTTACGAGGGTAGCCGCATTGCCCTGCTGGCGGTAGGCAGCATGGTAAGCACCGCGGAGCATGTGCGGGAAAAATTAAAAACAGCAGGTTTTCATTGTACCCTGGCCAACGGCCGGTTTATCAAGCCGGTGGATTATGAACTGGCAGACCGGCTGGCCCAGAAGCATGAACTTCTGGTGGTTCTGGAGGAAAATGTTCTCCAGGGCGGTTACGGACTGCAGGTGAAGGCCTATGTGCAGGAACATGATCCGAACGTGAGGGTGTTAACCATTGCGCTGCCGGACACTTATGTGGAGCACGGCAATGTGTCGGTGCTGCGGCAGGAACTGGGAATCGACAGCGATTCCGTGATCTGCGCCATGCGAAAAGCCTGGGCACCGCTGGATGAGGCCATGAAGGCCGCAGAGGCAGATGCACAGGCTGTGGCAGCGCCGGAACGTGCGGCAGATGCACAGGCTGTGGCAGCGCCGGAACGTGCGGCAGATGCACAGGCTGCAGCAGCACCGGAAAATGCGGCAGACGCACAGAATAAAGCAGCGCCGGAAAATGCGGCAGGTGCTGCATACGCTGAGGAAAAACAGAAAGAGGAAACAACATGAAGGAAAGACTGGATATCCTGATCGTGAATAAGGGGCTTGCCGCTTCCAGAGAGAAAGCGAAAGCCATCATTATGTCAGGAATCGTTTATGTAGACGGACAGAAGGAAGACAAGGCGGGCTCCATGTTTGAGGAGACGGCCAGCATCGAAGTGCGCGGCACAACCTTAAAGTATGTCAGCCGCGGCGGATTGAAATTAGAAAAGGCCATGACCCATTTTGGCGTGGAATTGAAAGATAAGATCTGTATGGATGTAGGCTCTTCTACCGGCGGATTTACCGACTGCATGCTGCAGAATGGCGCGGTGAAGGTATATGCGGTAGATGTGGGACACGGTCAGCTGGACTGGAAGCTCCGCAATGATCCGCGGGTGGTCTGCATGGAAAAGACCAACATCCGCTATGTGACCCCGGAGGACATTGCTGACAAGATCAACTTCTCATCCATCGATGTTTCCTTCATCTCTCTGACCAAGGTTCTGGGGCCGGTAAAGGCCCTGCTGGCTGATGACGGTCAGATCGTCTGCCTGATCAAACCGCAGTTTGAGGCAGGCCGCGAGAAGGTCGGCAAGAAGGGTGTGGTGAGGGAGAAGAGCACCCATCTGGAAGTTATTGAGAAGGTTATCGAGTTTGCGGTGAGCATCGGCTTTGAGATCCTGAACCTGGAGTACTCCCCGATCAAGGGACCGGAGGGGAATATTGAGTATCTTCTGTATCTTCAGAATCATGTGGATGGACAGACTTATCCGGAGTATCAGGTGGACGCGAAAGCCATTGTGGATGCGGCACACGGGGAACTGGATAAATAACAGGAGACACTATGAAGCATTTTTATCTGATCGCCAATCCCTCCAAGCCGGGGGCCCTGGATATGGCGGAAAAACTTGAGACAGAATTTTTGCGGCGCGGGGCATCCTGCGTGCATACACGGGGCTATACCAGACCGGAGCAGATTCCGGCGGATACGGAATGCATCATCACGCTGGGCGGCGACGGAACCCTGATCCAGGCATCCAGAGACCTGATCAGCCTGGAACTTCCCATGATGGGCATCAACATGGGGCACCTGGGATATCTGACCCAGGTATCCCGGGAAGAATCTCTTGGGCCGGTGCTGGATGCGCTCCTGAGCGATTCCTTCACCCTGGAAAAGCGCATGATGCTGGAGGGCAGTGTGGTGGGAGCGAAGAAAACGGTAAAAGGCATTGCCTTAAATGAAATCGTTCTGACCAGACAGGATGTGCTGCAGATGCTGCATTTCCAGGTGTACTTAAATGATGTGTTTTTTAATGAATATATGGCAGACGGCATCATCGCGGCGACGCCCACCGGTTCCACCGCCTACAATTTATCTGCGGGCGGCCCGATCGTGGCGCCGGGGGCCCAGCTTATGGTGCTGACGCCCATCTGCCCTCATTCTTTAAACGCACGGAGCATCGTACTCTCGCCGGAGGACCGCATCAGCATCCGTCTGGTGGACTGGTCCGGAGGCAAATCCTACTCAGCTGTGTTTGACGGGGACCAGGTATTCCCGCTTCACTACGGCGAGCAGCTGGAAATCTGCAGGGCACCGAAATACACGACCCTGATCCAGCTGAAAAATGTATCATTCCTTGAAAATATCAGACAGAAAATGGACCGTATCTAAAACGGAGGTAACCGATGAAACTGGAACGACACAGCAAAATTGTGGAACTGATAGGAAAATATGAGATTGAGACCCAGGAGGAACTGGCAGAACGCTTAAACCAGGCCGGATATAAGGTCACCCAGGCTACAGTTTCCCGGGACATCCGGGAACTGAAGCTGACCAAGGTCCAGTCGGAGAACGGACGCCAGCGCTATATGGTCATGCAGAACCAGAATGCGTTCAGTGACAAATACATCCGTATTTTAAAAGATGGGTATGTCTCCATGGATATGGCACAGAATATTCTGGTGATCAAGACGGTGTCCGGCATGGCCATGGCAGTGGCAGCGGCGCTGGATGAAATCCATTTTCATGAGATCGTGGGATGTATCGCGGGAGATGATACCATCATGTGCGCGGTCCGCAGCGTGGACGATACCATTCTTCTGATGGAAAAAATAAAAAAACTAATCTCTGCCCGTTAGGCAAAAGGAGGTGCAGCAATGCTTTTGGAACTGCATGTAAAAAATCTGGCACTCATCGAGGCGGCAGATGTGGATTTGGAGAACGGACTGAACATCCTGACCGGCGAGACCGGCGCGGGAAAGTCCATCATGATCGGCTCTGTCAACCTGGCACTGGGACAGAAGGCTTCCAAAGAAATGATCCGGAGCGGTGAGGAATACGCTTATGTGGAGCTGGTATTCTCGGTGGAACCGGAAAAGGAAGAAGCGATGCGGGCGCTGGATGTGGTGCCGGATGAAAACGGCATCCTGATCATCAGTCGCAAGATCATGGCATCCCGCAGCTTGAGCCGCATCAATGACGAGACGGTCACCGCGGCCAGGTTAAAACAGGTCACTTCTCTTTTAATCGATATTCATGGACAGCACGAGCATCAGTCTCTGCTCCATGCCTCAAAACATCTGGAAATTCTGGATACTTACGCTAAATCCCGGGCACAGCAGCTAAAAGTACAGACAGCATCCCTCTATGCAGAGTATACCCGTTTGGAAAAACAGCTAAACCAGCTTGTCACAGACGGTGAGAGCCGCAGGAGAGAGGCGGATTTTCTGCGCTTTGAGATTGAGGAGATCGAGAATGCCCAGCTGAAGGCAGACGAGGAAGAGATACTGGCAGCCCGCTGCAGAAAATACGGAAATGCGAGACGGATCATGGCAAATCTGTCTGCAGCCTACCGGGCAGTGGATGCTGAGACGGTGGGCAATGCCCTGCACCAGGTCAGTGAGGTGGCAGAGTTTGATCCGGAATTAAAGGCTATCCAGGATCAGCTTTATGATGCAGAGGCGGTATTATCAGACGCCCATCATGCCATCGGGGAATACCTGGGACAGCTTGATTTTGACGAGCAGACATATCAGGAGGCTCAGGACCGCCTGGATCTGATCCGGGGCCTGGAGGCAAAATACGGCGGAAGCCTGGAGCGGATTGAAAAGGCCCTGGATGAAAAGAAACAGCGGCTGGAACAGCTGGAGCATTTTGACGAGTACCGCATGCAGTTGGAGCAGCAGTACAAAAAAACGGCGGCAGAACTGGAAGCAGTGAGCGCGGAGCTTTCCGCGGTACGTCAGGAGGAAGCAAAGAAGCTGACAGAGAAAATCCGGGCAGGCCTCATTGACTTAAACTTTCTGGATGTCCGTTTTTCCATGGAATTCCGGCATCTGCCCCATTATACGGCAGCAGGTTTTGATGAGGCAGAATTTGTCATTTCCACGAACCCAGGCGAACCGGAGCGTTCTCTGGGCCAGGTGGCATCCGGCGGTGAATTGTCCCGTATCATGCTGGCCATCAAAACCGTGCTGGCCGACAGCGATGACATCCCGACTCTGATCTTCGATGAGATCGACACCGGCATCAGCGGCCGCACAGCTCAGAAAGTAGCAGAAAAACTGGCAGTGATCTCCCGGAACCATCAGGTCATCTGCATTACCCATCTGCCCCAGATCGCATCGATGGCGGACTGCCATTTTGAGATTAAAAAATCCACAGACGGAGCCAGCACAAAGACCAGGATCACCCGTTTAAAAGATGATGATGTGGTAGCGGAGCTTGCAAGGCTGCTGGGCGGCGCGCAGATCACGGACGCGGTGCTCCAGAACGCGAGGGAGATGAAAGAACTGGCCCGGCAGACAAAAAGTCACAGGGTATAAATTGACAACTAAAAAATGACAGTGTGATTTTGATATCCCGCACACATACTAGAAAGGAGCTTGCAAAAGGCTCCTTTTTCGTATGACAGGAAATTGCGTCCTGTCATACAAAAACGCTCCGCAAGGGTGCAAAGCGCCGGTGGCGCTTGTTATGCGCCGGCGGAGCGGCCAGCTGATTGTCAAAGTTTAGTATTTCCACAAACAGGAGGAATACGGGATGAGAAAAACACGCAGGACAGGAAAATATTTTTACCGGATCCTTACCGCGGTATTCTGGATCAGCCTGATCTTTACGGCTGGCTATGGCTGGTATTATGCCGAGCACCAGATCCCGGAACATCTCAGTGTCGCGGAGGGGGAAGAAACATCGTTTTCCCTGGATCTGCCCTTTTACACCACGCTGCTGAGCGAGAGTGAGGAGGTGGTATTAAAAGGAAACTCCGGCATCCCTCAGGACGAGATCCGTATCCGGCCGGACCAGGTTTTTTCCCTCTATGCGAAGAAGGATGGCAGCTTTCGCCTGGGTCTGAAGCTGTTTGGCGCGATTCCCTTTAAACAGATTGACGTGGAGGTAGAGGATGCCTGCTATGCGGTCCCCTGCGGCATGCCGGTGGGAATCTATTTAAAAGCCAATGGAGTTATGGTCGTTGGAACCGGAAAAGTGACCGATGAAAACGGAACAGAAACGGAACCAGCCTATGGAATCTTACAGTCCGGCGATTATATTGAGGCCATCAACGGACAGCCCCTTTCGGATAAAGAGGCGCTGATCACCAATTTAAACTGCATGGGAGAGAGTGAGGCGCTGCTGCGGGTGCGGCGGGCCGGAAAAGAACTGGAGCTTTCCGTGGATACGGTGAAAACAGAGGACGGGAACCGCAAGCTTGGCGCCTGGGTGCGGGATGATACCCAGGGAATCGGCACCATGACCTATTTAAAGCCGGACGGCAGCTTCGGGGCACTGGGGCACGGCATCAGTGACAGCGACACCGGGCGTGTGGTGGAGATGGAAGAGGGGGCACTGTATGAGACCGAAATCCTCGGGATTGAGAAAGGAAGTGCTGGAAATCCGGGCGTGATGGCGGGCGTGATCTACTATGGCCCAGGATCGCGGCTGGGAAGTGTGGAGCAGAATACGGACTGCGGTATTTTCGGCACGGTGGAGCAGGCCTTTTGCGATACGGTGAAGCAGCAGGCCGTGGAGATCGGGCACCGTCAGGATGTGAAGCGGGGAACTGCCTGGATCCGCAGCTGCGTGTCGGGGGAGGCCTGCGACTATGAGATTGAGATCCAACGGGTGGATTACAGTCCGTCCCGGGAGAATAAAAGTCTGGTGTTTCAGGTGACGGACGAGCGTCTGCTGCGTCTGACCGGCGGCATTGTCCAGGGGATGAGCGGCAGTCCCATCCTTCAGAATGGAAAACTTGTGGGAGCGGTGACCCACGTTTTCCTGCAGGATTCGACCCGGGGATACGGGATTTTTGTGGAGGACATGATAAAAAAATAAATTTTTTTCAAAAAGGCGTTATATTTGCCACATTCCATTCGTTATAAGAAGTGAAAACCGAAAATGCAGGAAACAAAGCACTGGCAGAAGCGCACTGCGGTCCGCCCGGCGTGTCGAAAGGTGCGCAGTGCGTCGAACAGTGCGGGGGCTGCTGATTGATACCCTGCAAAGACGGCGAGTATAATACAATTTATGTAACAGTCCGGCAGTCCCGGAAAAGATTGTCGGATCTGGAAACAGGAGGAATGGATCATGGCTGAATTAAATATTGCGATTGCAGAAGATAACCCGCTGATGCTGGAATTATTGAGCAGTATACTGGAAGAGGAAGATGGATTCCAAGTGGTTGGAAAAGCAGACAATGGAGAAGATGCCTATCAGATGATCATGAATACAAAACCGGATATTGTACTTCTGGATGTGATTATGCCGAAACTGGATGGAATATCCGTATTGGAAAAGATACGTGCCGCCTATAGCGGAAAGGATATGCCGGCGGTGATCATGGTGACCGCGGCCGGGAACGAAACCGTGGCAGCGGCCGCCTTCCGGAATGGAGCAAGCTACTATATCTTAAACCTGAATCCGTGAAGTTCATTGCCTATGAATCCAACATTTCCTTATAAATAC
>CAVIRL010000015.1:17965-30545 GCA_963645005.1 Prevotella sp. P5-108 | reverse complement strand
GAAGAATAAAAAAAGAGCGGAAATTCGGGCTTTCAAGAGTTTCCGAGACCGCTCAAAATAAGAAAGAGAGGAATGCAGCAATGGAACTGCGTCAGCTTCAGACCTTTGTTCAGGCGGCGAAACTTCAGAGCTTTTCCAAAGCGGCCGGACAGCTTGGCTATTCCCAGTCGGCCGTGACGGTCCAGATCAGGCTGTTGGAGAAAGAGCTGGGAGCCAGACTGTTTGACCGGATGGGAAAGCAAGTGATATTGACGGCCCAGGGGAGAAAGTTTTTAGAGCACGCGAACACGATCCTTTACGAGGTGAACCGTACCCGCCTGTCTATGCATGAGGATGAGGAACTGAAAAATCCTTTGCACATCGGAACCATTGAGTCCCTGTGTACGGCCAAGTTCCCTTCTATTGTCCGTCGCTTTCGTGACCGCTATCCTCAGGTGAAATTCCAGATCACGGTGGAGACACCGGAGGAGCTGATCCGCATGATGGAGCAGGATCTGCTGGACATGATCTATATTCTGGATGCACCCCGATGGAGCGAGAACTGGGTGAAAGCCATGGAAATAGCGGAGCCCATCGTTTTTGTGGCATCCCCCCTGTTTCAGAGTGAGTATGACCGATGCCCTGAGACGGCGGAAACTATGGAGCCGGATATCGGAATCGGTAAGCAGCCAGAGCTGCATACCGGACGCAAAAAACTGGAAGAGATCCTGCAGGCACCATTTTTTCTGACGGAGAAAAATGCCAATTACCGTCAGGCGCTGGATCAATACCTGGCCTCCTGCCATCACTCCTTATCCCCGGTTCTGGAGATCAGCGATACGGCCTTTATCATCCAGATGCTGGAGCAGAGCCGGGGCTTTTCCTTTCTTCCTTTGTTTGCGGTGCAGAAGCAGATCCGGGAGGGAACACTGGCTGTAGTGGAGGTGGAAAATGTTGAAATCGCCATGTACCGCCAGATCTTTTATCACAAAAATAAATTTAAAACCCGGGAGATGGAGCAGTTTATTACATTTGCGTCTGAAGAAGAAAACCCTTGATGGGAAATTTATCCCATAAAGGCATGGATTGTGGTATAATTGTCAGAGATTTCTAAATTTTTCTGAAAGAAAGGCAATGTTATGAATTTTTTTAAAAGACAATCCCCGGTGCGGATCATTTCGCTGGGCTTTGCGCTGGTGATCCTGATCGGATCGCTGCTCTTAAGCCTGCCCTGCAGCGTCCGGGAGGGAGTTACGCTGCGCTATATTGATGCCCTTTACATGTCCACCAGTGCGGTGTGCGTAACGGGACTTCTCACGGTAGACGCAGGAGATACCTTTACGCCGCTGGGGCAGTTTTTTCTAGGTATGCTGATCCAGATTGGCGGTCTTGGTGTGACAGCAGTGGGAACCGGTGTGATCCTGGCCATGGGGAAAAAGGTTAATTTAAAGGCCAGAAATCTGATCCGGGAGGCTGCAAACCTGGATTCCGGAAAGGGTGTGATCCGGTTTGTGCGGCTGGTGTTTTTCACTACAGTCAGCATTGAGCTGACCGGAGCCGTATTAAGCTTTCTGGTTTTCCGGAAGGATTTTGCACCGTTAAAGGCAGCAGGGATCAGCCTGTTCCATTCTGTTGCGGCGTTTAATAACTCCGGCTTTGATATCCTTGGCGGCGGACAGAATCTGATTCCGTATCAGGATCATGTATTTTTAAATCTGATCACCTGCGCACTGATCATTTTGGGAGGCATTGGCTTTCTGGTGATCCGTGAGGTGGCCGAAAAAAAATTCTGCTGGAAAAAGTTTTCCATGCATACGAAGGTGGTTCTGTCCATGAGCCTGATCCTGACTGTGGCTGGCACTGTGCTTATAAGGCTGACGGAGGATATCACCTGGCTGGGCGCGTTTTTTACCAGTGTATCAGCAAGAACCGCCGGATTTTCCACGTTTCCGCTGGGCTCCTTT
Organism: Prevotella sp. P5-108; assembly: GCA_963645005.1. Taxonomy (GTDB): domain Bacteria; phylum Bacillota; class Clostridia; order Lachnospirales; family Lachnospiraceae; genus Brotaphodocola. The sequence goes on along the minus strand of CAVIRL010000015.1, from coordinate 28,602 downwards.
TCCGGAGCCGGACTTCTGACGGTTATTGTGCTGATGGTGATTGGTGCGTCCCCCGGCTCCACCGGAGGCGGTATCAAGACAACTACCTGTTATGTACTGTTTGAAGGAATCCGTTCTTCTGCTACCAATACATCGGAAAAAGCGTTCCGCTATGCAGTTCCGGCCGATGCGTTCCGCAAGGCGGCGGTGATCACGCTGCTGGCTCTGGGGATTGTTCTGACCGGTACCTATGTGATGGTGATCCTGGAGCCGGAGGTCCCATTTCTGGATGTGCTGTTCGAGATCAGCAGCGCCTTTGGAACCGTGGGGCTTTCCACAGGAATTTCTGCGGGACTATGTGATGGAGCAAAGCTTCTGACAATCCTTGTGATGTATATCGGACGTCTGGGACCGCTGACCATTGCCTCCCTGTGGTACTTTACCAAGGGCGAGAGGGTCAGCTATCCGGAGGGAAATATTGCAATTGGTTAAGGGAAAAGTAGAAATGAGGCTGCTGTACATGGCAGGCATTTTCTGAACTGAAAATACTGTATAAGACAGTGGGATGGAGGAACGTAATATGTTTAAAAAGAAGAGTAATGAAAAGAATACCTACGGGATCATCGGTCTTGGCCGGTTTGGACATGCTCTGGCCCTGGAGCTGGCTGCGGCCGGGGCAGATCTGGTAGTGCTGGATAAGGAAGAAGAAAAGGTGCGGGAGCTGCGGGAGTATACGGAGAATGCCTATGTGGTGCGCGGACTGGATAAGAAAACACTGTCAGAGACCGGGATCCAGAACTGTGATGTGGCAGTGGTCTGTATCGGTGAGCAGTTGGATACTTCCATCCTGACAACCTTGAATCTGGTGAGTCTTGGGGTGCAGACCGTTATCTCCAAGGCATCAAGCGCAGAGCATGGCGAGATCCTGGAGAAGATCGGTGCCCAGGTGGTATACCCGGAGCGGGATATGGCCGTGCGCCTGGCACATCGTCTGGAGGCAGTCCGCATGCTGGATTTCATTCAGTTAAGCGAAAAGCTGAACATTTCCAAGATGATCATGCCGGAGAGCAGTGTGGGAAAAACGGTTGTGGAGGCCAATCTGCGCGGCCGGTTTGGCGTCAACATCATTGCGGTGGAGAACGATGGAAAGCTGACCGAGACCATTACGCCGGATTACGCGTTTAAGAAGGGTGATATCGCCTATATCTCCGGAAGCAAGGAAGCGTTAAATAAGCTCAGTGAGTGGAATGGAAAAGCGTAATGAATGGAATTGACTTTACAGGCTGTAAATGATAAAATTGTTTTAATAAAAATGCAAGACACAATTTCATAAAACAAGTGACAATGTATATTCTGGAAATGGGTCCAGAGTCTCTACCAACTGCCGTAAAGAGTTGACTACATAGTTACATGAACCGGAAAACGGAATGTTCATGCAGCTGTGTAGGAACAGAACACAACGAAAGCAGAGAGTTCCGCGCAAGCGGAGCTCTTTTTTTCAACTTATAGGAAAGACCGCCTGGCGGCGTTCTGGGAATGACACAGTCTGATCACATGACTTCTGAATGTCCGGTGGCAACCTATGACATAGAAATCAGAAAAGGAGACATGACATGCAAAAAAGGAAAACATTTGCCCTGTTGGGGAATATCATTTATGCAAAAGAAATCGGAACACTGGAAATGCAGGAGCAGCATTACCTGGTCTGCGAGGACGGAACGGTGCAGGGAATCTATCCGGAACTTCCGGAAGAATTCCGGGATATCCCAGTGGAGAATCTGGGAGAGCGGATTATCATCCCGGGCCTTACCGATCTTCATGTTCATGCGCCGCAGTATTCATTCCGCAGCCTGAATATGGATATGGAACTTCTGGACTGGCTGGAAACCAATACCTTTCCGGAGGAGAGCAAATTCCAGGATCCGGAGTATGCAAAGAAATCGTATGGGATTTTTGTAAACAACTTAAAGCACAGTGCCACCACCAGGGCCTGCATTTTCGGCACCATTCACAAGGAAGCTACACTGATTCTGATGGATCAGCTCGAGGAGGCAGGGATCGCAGCCATGGTGGGCAAGGTGAATATGGACCGCAACAGTCCGGATTATCTGCGGGAGACCTCAGCAGAGGCGTCCGCCAAGGCCACCAGGGCATGGATCCAGGCGGTGGCAGAGCGGCATTATATGTATGTGCAGCCAATCCTGACTCCGCGTTTTACGCCAAGCTGCAGTGATGAACTGATGGAACTGCTGCACGGAATCCAGAAAGAGACCGGGCTTCCGGTGCAGTCTCATTTGTCCGAGAATCCGGGGGAGATTGCCTGGGTGCAGGAACTCTGTCCGTGGTCAGAATTTTACGGGGATGCCTACGATCATTTCGGCCTGTTTGGCGGGGAGTGCCACACCATCATGGCTCACTGTGTTTACTCCGGTGAGGCGGAGATCCGGCGGATGAAGGAAAATGGCGTCTTCATTGCCCACTGTCCGGAGTCCAACACCAACCTTTCCTCCGGCATTGCGCCGGTGCGCCGATACTTAGATGAGCAGATTCCGATGGGACTGGGAAGTGACGTGGCAGGCGGCACCACGGAAAATCTGTTTGCAGCCATGCGCCATGCCATTCAGGCAAGTAAGCTCCGCTGGCGTCTGGGGGACCAGAGCTTAAAGCCCCTTACTGTGGAGGAAGTTTTTTATCTGGCATCGAAGGGAGGCGGCGCTTTCTTTGGCAAGGTGGGAAGTTTTGAGCCGGGCTATGAGTTTGACGCGGTGATCCTGGATGACGCAAGGCTGGAGCATCCGCAACCGTTAACGGTAAAACAGCGCCTGGAGAGGGTCATTTACCTGGGCGATGAGCGGGAAGTAGCCGGAAAATATGTAGCGGGCCGGAAGGTTTTATAAAAATTATTGAGAAAAAGTAAAAAAATATAGAAAATCCAGGTTGATCAGTCCGGCTATCTTGAAATAAAGGAATACATAGAACAGTGTATCGAAGGCAGGTCGTAAGGCGTTCCTGAACAAAAGAACGCAGAAATCACGTGCATGGTCTTTGCAGGTGCCGATTTCAAACGGAGGGAAAACAAATGTATGTTGGGAAGAAGGTAACACGTGTAGATGCCCATGACAAGGCGATGGGCAGAACCCGTTATACCGATGATCTGTGCGACAAGAGCGCATATATCATTCGTATTTTACATTCCACGATCGCGAATGGACGGGTTGTTTCAATTGATACATCGGAGGCGGAGAAGATTCCGGGAGTTGTAAAGATCTTCACCTGCTTTGATGTGAAGGAAAAACATTATTTTCCGACCGCAGGCCATCCCTGGTCTACGGATCCGTCTCATCAGGACGTGGCGGACCGTCTGGTGATGACGGACCGTGTCCGCTTTTACGGCGATGATATCGGCGTGGTGGTAGCAGAGGATGAGGTGGCGGCAGCCCAGGCGCTGCGGGCCATCAAAGTAGAGTATGAGGAGTATCCTTTCGTCCTGGATGTACAGGATGCCATGAAGGAAGATGCTCCGCAGATCCATGAGAATTACCCGGGCAATGTGTTAAAGCATACCACTATCCGCAAGGGCAATTACGAGGAAGCCATCAGGGAGCCAGGACTCATCAAGGTAGAGGGCTGGTATAGCACGCCGACCGTGCAGCACTGTCACATCGAGAACTTCATCTGTTACGCGGAGATGGAAGGTGAGCGCATTAAGATGGTCAGCTCCACGCAGTAGCGCTCCTGATGGAACATCCGGAAGCGCAGATCATTGCCGGAGGCAGTGACGTGCTGGTGCAGATGCGCGAGGGAAAACGCGCAGGAAAAGAGCTGGTCAGCATTTACGGGATCGACGCCATGCGCGGCGTATCCTTTGAGGAGGACGGTGCCATCCGCATCGGTTCCCTCACCAGTTTTTCCCATATTACCAAGGACCCGATCATTCAGAAATATATCAACGTTTTGGGCGAGGCAGTCGACATGGTGGGCGGCCCCCAGATCCGCAACATCGGTACCATCGGAGGAAACACCTGCAACGGCGTGACTTCCGCTGACTCTGCCTCAACCCTCCATGCATGGGACGCGATCGTGGAGATCACCGGACCGGAAGGAGTACGCCGGATCCCGATTCACGACTTTTACATCAAGGCAGGCAAGGTGGATTTAAGACCGGGCGAGCTGCAGACTGCGATCATCATTCCGAAGGAAGCTTATGAGGGCTATTTCGGACATTATATCAAGTATGCCATGCGTAACGCCATGGATATCGCAACGACCGGCTGTTCTGTGAATGTAAAGCTTTCTGAAGATAAAAAAACAATTCTGGATGTCCGGATCGCTTACGGCGTAGCAGGCCCGGTACCAATGAGGGCTCCTTCTGCGGAAGAAAAGATCCGCGGAAAAGAGACGAGCAGAGCGGCAGTCAAAGAGTTTGCCCAGGCAGTTCTTGAGGATATCAATCCGCGAGACAGCTGGCGTGCGGCAAAAGATTTCCGGGAACATATCGCGACGGTACTGGCAGAGCGCGCCCTGCGGGAGTCCATCCGTCTGGCGGGAGGTGAAGTCCATGAGTAAACAGTATAAGCTGCTTTCCTGCACCATCAACGGAAAGAAAGTAGAAAAAATGATCGATGTGCGCGCATCCTTAACCGATGTGCTGCGGGATGATTTCCGCCTCACCAGCGTCAAGAAGGGCTGTGAGGTAGGAGAGTGCGGAGCCTGCAACGTCTTAATTGACGGCGAGTGCTTCAACTCCTGCATTTACCTGGCGGTATGGGCCGAGGGCAAAGAGATTCTGACCCTGGAAGGTCTGGCAGGCCCGAACGGCGAACTGTCCGATATTCAGCAGGCCTTCATTGATGAGGCAGCAGTCCAGTGCGGATTCTGCACCCCGGGCTTTATCATGAGTGCCACGGAGCTGTTACAGTCCGGGATTGAGTATTCCGATGACGAGATCCGCAAACTTCTGTCCGGTCATCTGTGCCGGTGCACCGGATATGAGAATATTTTCCGGGCAGTGAAGAAGACCATGCTGCGGAGTCTGGGGAAGGATGCGGAAGCAGACGCGGTGTAAAGTAGAATAGAGGTTATAGAATCGGAACAATGTCAGACTTGTTTTGATATTGTTCCGGTTTTTGTTTGACAAAGTTCTGATTTCTGGATATCCTATTCTTATAGAGAGATTTTGGGAGCGCAAAAATAAAGCAGGGAGGTGCGGCGCATGGCTGACAGAATGACGGTACGGGAGACGGCAGAGCGTTGGAATGTGACGGAGCGGAGAGTTTCAGCCCTTTGTAAGAAAGGGAAAATTGAGGGAGCTGAGAAAAGCGGGAAACGCTGGCTGATTCCTTCGGATGCTGAGAAGCCGGCAGATAACCGTGTGAAATCTGGCATTTACCGGAAGAATGAACGCCCGGCAAAGCTTCCGCTTCCCATCGGTGTGTCTGATTACCGGCTGGCTGTGTCAGAGTATTATTACATTGACAAAACACTGATGATCCGTGATTTTCTCAATGAACGGCCTATGGTAACATTGTTTACCAGACCGCGCCGGTTTGGCAAGACCTTGAATATGGATATGCTGCGCGTATTTTTTGAAAAAACAGAAGCAGATACTTCGGTATATTTCCGGGATAAAAAGATCTGGGCATGCGGGCAGAAGTACCGGGATTATCAGGGAAAATATCCGGTTATTTTCCTGACCTTCAAGGATGTGAAGTTTGAAACCTGGGAGGAAACATTTGCATCTGTCAAAGAGATTTTTGCTAAGGAAGTACGGAGACATGAAGAACTTCGGACAAGTGAAGAAATTGATGCTTACGACAGAGCGCTGTATGAGAAGCTGGCGTCGGGTGATGTGAACGAAGTGGAACTGGCAGCAGGGCTTTTGAATCTTTCCGCAATGCTGCATAAGCATTATGGCATTGCTCCGGTTATCATCATTGATGAGTATGACACTCCGATTCAGCAGGGTTACATGAAAGATTATTATGAGAAAGTGATTCTGTTTATGCGGAATCTGTTTTCCGGCGGTTTCAAGGACAATCGGCATCTTTCCTTTGGCTTTCTGACAGGTATTCTGCGGGTGGCGAAGGAAAGTATTTTCAGTGGTTTGAATAATCTTTCTATCAATTCCGTGCTGGATCATAAGTACAGCGCCTATTTTGGATTCACACCGGATGAAGTAAGAGAAATGGCAGAGTATTATGGGGCGGCTGATAAATACAATGAAATCTGCGAGTGGTATGATGGTTACCGGTTTGGCCGAACGGAAATCTTTAATCCATGGTCCGTGATCAATTATTTCGGCAATGAGTGTGAGCCGAGGGCATTCTGGGTTTCTACAGGAAGCAATGATGTGATTGGAGAAGCTATTGCGCAGGCAAGCCCGGAAATTTATGAGCGGCTGACATCTTTGGTAAATGGACAGACCTTTACCACATACATTGATACCGGTGTGATATACCCGCAGATTTGCAGCAATCCGTCCACGATTTACAGTTTTCTTCTGGTGACTGGATATTTAAAGGTATTGAAGACAACGCAGGCTTTCAATGGGGATTTTATGTGTGAAGTTGGATTGCCGAACCGGGAGATTTCTCTGGTGTACCATAAAGAAATTTTGCAGCGGCTGGAACATCTCATTCCCCAGGCAACAGCTATTTCTATCCAGGAGGCAATCTTTTCTGGCGATGATCTGCGTCTGAAAAAGCAGATCCAGACCCTTTTAACACAGTCCGTAAGCTGTTTCGATACAGCAGGAGAGAATTTTTATCATGGCTTTATGCTGGGGTTATGTGCTTTGATGGGCGGTTATTTTGTGACCTCAAACCGGGAATCCGGAGATGGTCGGTTTGATATTCAGCTAAAGCCGGTACGGATGGGACTTCCGGGGCTTCTGATCGAACTGAAGGCAGAAAAGAATGGAACGGAAGGCAGCCTGAAAAAGCTGGCGGAAAGTGCTTTAAAGCAGATCAACGATAAAAATTATGATGCGGAACTGCTTGCAGCCGGAGTTCAGAATATTTACAAGTATGGGGTTGCGTTTTGTGGGAAAAGGGTAGAGGTTGTGAGCGGATGATCAATTATGAAGTGATGCCCTGTTATATATGACAAAATTGTCATTTCTTTGTCACGATCAATTAAACTGCTGACATTAAAATGAATCTCAGTAAGAACTTACGAAAAGTTTAAGGAGGAATGTAACAATGGCAGCAGTGATTGGTTTTCTGATGATCATCGCAATTGTGGCTCTGCTCTTAAAGGGCAAGATGTCCCCGATTGTGGTGCTGGCCGTGGTTCCGTCTATTGCAGCCATGATTCTCGGCTTTAGCCCGGTAGAGATCATGGATTTCATCGCAGAGGGAATCAAGACAACAACAAGCAATGGTATCTTATTTATCTTTTCTGTTATTTATTTCGGTGTTCTGGCGGACACCGGACTCTTTGACGTCATCGTAGGATGGCTGGTAAAGAAGGCAGGAAACAATGTCATCGCAGTTACCGTAGTAACCGCATTGATCGCGACCATCGCGCATCTGGATGGAACTACCGCAGTAACCGTTCTCATCACCATCCCGTCTATGTATCCGGTATACAAGAAGATGAAGATCGACCCGCGTATCCTTCTTTGCCTGACCGGTGCCTGCATGGGTGTTATGAATCTGCTTCCGTGGGGCGGCCCGACTGCCAGAGCAGCAACCGTTCTGGAGATGGACGCCACTGAGTTATGGCATATGCTGATCCCGCTTCAGATTGTGGGACTGGCAGTGAACATTGGACTCGCAGTTGTTCTTGGTATGTTTGCCATCAAGCATGGCGCCGGCCTCGGAAAAGGGGAAGAGATTGCAGAGAATGAGGCAGAGAAAAAAGAAGAGGCAAGCCTGAGAAAGTCCAAGGCCTTCCTGATCTTCAACTTCCTGCTCACCGTTGGCGTTATCGCACTGTTATCTACCGGTATTGGCAAATCCTATGTTGTTTTCATGCTGGGTCTGTGCATTCTTCTGGCTGTCAACTACCCGGATCAGAAGCTTCAGGACAAGCTCATCAAAAAGCATGCTCCGGCCGCACTGATCATCTCCGCAACTCTGTTTGCAGCAGGCGCTATGGTTGGTGTCTTTGACGGAACCGGTATGCTGGAGGCAATGGCAAGCGCGATCATGGCCATCATCCCGGCAGCTCTTGGCAAGTACATCCACATCATCTTCGGTATTCTGGCACTTCCGCTGGGCCTGTGTGTGGGAACTGACGCGTACTTCTATGGCATTATGCCGCTGGTTATGCAGGTAGGTGAGACCTACGGCGTAGCTTCCTTAAATACCGCGCTGACCATGCTGATCGGTAAGAACCTGGCCCTGATGGTAAGCCCGCTGGTACCGGCAACCTATCTGGCTATCGGCCTGACTGGAACCGAACTGAAGGATCACATGAAATTCAGCATCCCGCCGTATTACCTTGTCAGCATGGTGATGCTGGGATTCGGAGTGCTCCTGGGGATTGTGACGGTTTAAGAATTTCGGTAAATTTAAAAATCCTGTTCCGCAGTGCGTATCTGCTACCGCGGAACAGGATTTTTTGCTATACTAAGAAGAAAAGCAACTGTTCAGTAGGTCTGCGCATTTGCTGCGCTGACCGTACGAAAACATGGGCTGGCAGGTAAAAATCCCATTGCGTAGGCGAATTTCAATGGATTTTTGCCCGTGACTGTGAAGGTACTGAACAGTTACGAAAAAGCAATACAGGAGATATTTATGAATACGGAAAAAATTTTACTGGTGGATGATGAGCGTGCCATCCGCCTGGCGGTGCGCACAGCTCTAACTCGGGAGGGAATGCAGGTGACGGAAGCCTCTGATGGAAGTGAGGCACTGGAGCTTTTGAAAAAGCAGCAGTTTCATCTGGTGATCCTGGATGTGATGATGGAGCATGTGGGTGGTTATGAGGTGCTGCAGGCTATGCGGGCGGCAGGGGATCACACGCCGGTCATGATGCTGTCGGGCAAATCGGATGAGATGGACCAGGTGCTGGGACTTGGTTTTGGGGCGGATAGTTATCTTACCAAGCCGTTTCACACGGCAGTGTTGATCCAGACAGCAAAGGCGCTGATCCGGCGCAGCCAGATCTACAGCCAGGGCAGTGCAGAGAGCGGAATCCGGAAAGGTCCGTTTGCGGTAGACACCCTGAAAATGGAATGCCTGAAAAACGGAGAGCCGCTGAACTTCACGGCGCGGGAAATGACCCTGTTCCGCTTTCTGATGGAGCATCCGGGGCAGGTATTTACGAAGGAGCAGCTTTATACCCAGGTCTGGAATGAGGCCGTGGTGGATGATAATACCATCACCGTGTATGTGAAACGGATCCGGAACAAGATCGAGGATGACCCGAAGCAGCCGCAGTATCTGAAGACGGTGAGGGGCATTGGATATATGCTGAGTGTATAGGATGAACCAATGAGGAAAATAAAACAGGTTTTTGCAAAATGGAAGACGGATGTTGCAGCCGCAGGGCTTTTGCTGCTTTTATCACTGGCTATGGTATTTGTCGGCTTTTTGTTTTACCGCCAGTACCGGAAACAGGTGATCCTGACGGAGGAAGGCCAGTTATTGACGATAGCCGGAATCATTGGAAACAATTTAAATACTTATCTGGAGCAGCAACTGAAACAGATCGATCTGTTTTATGCGCAGGAGGCCGAGACAGATGATCGGATGCAGACCGAGCGGATCAAAGCACGGACGGCTTACTTTCTGGAGAAAAATACCGGTCTGTATAACTGGATTGCAGTGACAGAGCCGGATGGCTGCCGGACACGGTATGAGCCTGGCGAAAAGCCGATCAGGGAGACGGGAGAAAAGAAAGAAGAACCGTCCCGCAAAGAAGGACAGAATGCGGAAGCTTCATCCTGGATTTCCGGCAAGGCAATTTCGGATCAGACGGGCTGGTATGAGCTTTATATACAGAAGGAGGTTCCGGCTGAAAATGGAATCTGTACGCTGACCCTTGCCATGAATCTGGAAACGATCTATCAGAAGATCGTTGCTCCGGTCAAGATCGGAAAAGCTGGTTATTCCAGTGTAAAAGACCAGAATATGCACATCATCATGCATCATGCCAAGGATCAGATTGGCCTGGAGGCGCTGGAGGACCGCCTGAAAAAATATCCGGATCTGGACCTGAGCAGTATGGATAACTGGATCAGAAAGCAGGAAAAGGAAGCATCCGGAATGGGTGTGATCGATACCTATGTCTGGGATGATCCGGGACTCGCAAGTGTGCGGCGTGTGGTGGCATTTCAGTCTATTTATATTCAGGGAGAACGGTGGATCGTAAACTCTACAATCCCGATCCGGGAACTTTCCAGACCGTTAGACAGTATGATGACCATGCTGACAGGCGCGGTGTTTCTGTATATTCTCCTGCTGATTGTGGCGACTGGATTTTTGCTGAGAAACCATTTCCTGGCGGAGAGCCAGCAGAAGGAAATTACCTATTTACAGGAGATCAATCAGGGCATGGAGATGCTGGCCCGGAAGAATAATGAGATTCGTCATTATCAGCGCATCCAGTCCCTGGGCATGATGGCCAGCCACATCGCCCATGAGTTCAACAATTACCTGACGCCGGTGCTGATTTACGCAGAGCTTCTGGAAAATGATGATTCCATTACT
>CAVIRL010000015.1:0-17955 GCA_963645005.1 Prevotella sp. P5-108 | reverse complement strand
CAGGAGATGATTCATGAAATCACAGAATCGGTGGACAAGGCATCGAATTTGTCCAAAGAACTGCTGGCCTTCTCCCGGCAGGACACCGGAGTGCGCCTGGAGCTTCTGAATTTCACCGAAGAGGTGGAGCGTGCTGTTTCGATCGTGCGCCAGCTTGCACCATCCGCGATTAACGTGAAAACGGAACTGACAAAGGAACCGCTTTATGTGTTGGGACGCAGGAGGATGGCAGAACATATTTTGATGAATCTCTGTAAAAACGCGTTTCAGGCCATGGAAAAAACGGAAAGAAAAGAGCTTTGGATTCGTCTGTATCCGAAAGATTCCGACACGATCTGCCTGCAGGTTTCTGACACAGGATGCGGCATTGGAGATGATGCCATGCAGAAGATTTTCGAACCGTTTTATACCACAAAAGGCTCCCGGCACGGTACAGGACTCGGCCTTTCCGTGGTCCGGAATATGGTAACATCCGTGGGCGGGACCATCCGGGTAGAGAGCAAGGCAGATGTCGGAACGACCTTCATTCTGGAGATTCCTCAGAGCCGTTCCGAGGAAGAAAAAGACAGCCGCAAACGCTTGAAACAGGTGCGGAAGATTGCCATTGTATCCCGGGAAGATTCCGCAAAAAGCTGGAAGGCCGCATCCGGCAAAAGTCGGAAGATGGTAGATGGGTATGCCCATCCGGCAGCCCTGATCGACCGGATCCAGAAAAATCCGGCATCCTATGATATGGTGATTGCGGAGTATACGCTCCCAACCATGAACGGTATAGAGCTGTGCGAAATCATCCGCCGTATCAACCCGGAAATCCGCCTGATCCTGATCGCAGAGCAGAGTGGGGCCGATTTTGAGTGGTACCTAAACAACGGCATGATCGACCGTTTTATGCTAAAAGAGGAGTTTACAGAGGAATTTGCGGAAATGTTCGGGTGTTTTGACACCCGAACCAAATTTTAATGTTGAAAATTTTCTGAATGAAGGTGTTGTCGAAAGCTACAAAGTTCGTAACTGTTCAGTACCTTCACAGTCACAAAGTTCTTTCTGTTGTCAGTGAGAATGAAGTATGTTAGACTCATAAATAAAGAGATAAAACTGCTTGTAACAGTGGAAGAGGGGGAAAGGCATGGCTAGAGTGATCAGCATTGGGAAACAGGATTTCGCTTCTTTACGGGAAAACGGTTATTTCTTTGTGGATAAGACAAGTCTGATTCGCAAATGGTGGGAATCAGGAGATGAAATCACTTTGATCACCCGTCCGCGCCGATTCGGAAAGACTCTGAACATGAGCATGCTGGACTGTTTTTTTTCCAATCGTTATGACGATCGTTCGGATCTGTTTGAAGGACTGGAAATCTGGAGAGAGGAACGTTACAGGAATTTACAGGGAACCTGGCCGGTTTTATTCTTAAGCTTTGCGTCAGTCAAGGCCGATAATCTGCCGGATGCAAAACAACAGATCAATGCGTTGATCGCCAAAAAGTATGAGGAAAACCGATTTTTACTGGATGGTACACTTTTAAGCAAAAATGAAAAAAAGGCTTATGAGCAGGTCACCATGGAGATGGGGGATGCCAGGGCATCCTCTGCATTAAATGAACTGTGTTGTTATCTGAACCGGTTTTATAGAAAAAAAGTCATTGTTTTTCTGGATGAGTACGATACGCCGATGCAGGAAGCGTATTTGAAGGGATACTGGGATGGATTTGTTTCTTATATCCGCAGCCTGTTCAATGCAGTATTCAAGACGAATCCATATCTGGAACGCGCTGTCATGACCGGGATCACCAGAATTTCCAAGGAATCTGTATTTTCAGATCTGAATAATCTGAATGTTGTCACTACAACCTCAGAGGAATATGCGGACTGCTTTGGCTTTACAGAGACTGAAGTGTTTCAGGCTTTGGAAGAATATGGGCTGTCTTCTGAACGGGAACAGGTGAAGCAGTGGTATGATGGGTTTATTTTCGGGGACTGCCGAGATATTTATAATCCTTGGTCCATCACGAATTATCTGGATAAAAAGCAGTTTCGTCCGTATTGGGCGGCTACCAGTTCCAATGCGCTGGTGAACCGGCTGATCCAGACATCTTCCGCGGATATCAAACAGAAGATGGAACAGTTGATTAATGGCAGACCGGTTACGGTGACCTTTGATGAACAGATTGTATACGATCAGCTTGATCTGGATGAGCGAGCGATCTGGAGTCTTCTGCTGGCGGGCGGATATTTAAAAGCCACGGAAGCAGAATACCGGGGAGTGTTTCAGGAACCGTGGTATCAGTTGAGCATTACCAATCAGGAAACCTGTGGAATGTTTGCAGCTATGTTCAAGGGATGGTTTGGCCGGTCACTGTCCAGCTACAATGGATTTATTCAGGCACTGTTAGCCGGAAACAAAAAAGAAATGAATGCCTATATGAATGAGATCGCTTTGACGACATTCAGCTGTTTTGATACTGGCAGACATCCGTCCGAAAAAACACAGCCAGAGCGGTTTTACCATGGTTTTGTGCTGGGACTGCTGGTGGAACTTCGGGATCGATATCAGGTTGAATCGAATGGGGAAAGCGGATATGGACGATACGATATTATGCTGACTCCATTGAAAAAGGCAGATGATGCAATCCTCATTGAATTTAAGGTTCATGACCCGGAAGAAGAACGGACACTGGAAGATACTGTGCAGGCTGCGCTCCGGCAGATTCATAAAAAACGCTACGACGTGAAATTAAAAGCTGCGGGTGTTTCAGAAGATAAAATCCGCAGCTATGGATTTGCGTTTGAAGGGAAAAAAGTGTTAATCGGTTAGCACAGCTTGAGTGTTATATACTGTTTTCCTGCTTTTTTAATGCTCAGAACAGGCGTTTGCTTCATCGTGGAAAAAAATAAGCGTATGATATACGGAATACCAGATTGAGAATGAAAAAAGAGGGGTAATGAAATGATGAACGAAACAGATTTCCAGGCGGAAAAGCCAGCATACTATATTCTTGACAACTGTACACGTTGCGGGCGCTGCGCCCAGAAATGCCCGCTTCATGCGCTGGTGCCGCGTCAGGGGCATTACAGGATCGATCTGAGGTTCTGTGATGGATGCGGAATCTGCTATGACATCTGTCCGATTGGAGCAGTGGCGAAGGGAATTTAAAATGGATTTTTGCTTGTGACTGTGAAGGTACTGAGCAGTTGAATTTATGAAATTTGAGGACACACATATGACACTGACACAGTTAAAATACATCGTAGAAACCGCGGAGGCCGGAACCATCAGCAAGGCAGCGGAAAAACTGTATATTTCCCAGCCCAGCCTGACAGCAGCCATCCGGGAACTGGAGCATGAGTTTGATATTACCATTTTTCAGAGAACCAACAAGGGAATTCTGCTGACTTCTGAGGGGGAGGAATTCCTTGGTTACGCCAGACAGGTCATTACCCAGACGAGCCTGATGGAGGAGCGCTATTCCGGAGCGGCTCCGGTACGCCACCAGTTCTGCGTTTCCACCCAGCATTATTCCTTTGCGGTGGAGGCCTTTGTGGAACTCCTGAAAACCTACGGCGGCGAGACCTACGATTTCCGAATCCGTGAGACTCAGACCTATGAGATCATTGAAGACGTGGCAAAACTGAAAAGTGAGGTAGGCGTGCTTTACTTAAATCAGTTCAACGAAACGGTTCTGCGAAAGACCTTCAAGGAGCATGACCTGAAATTTGAACGGCTGTTTTTGGCAAAGCCTCATGTGTTTGTAGGATCGGGGAATCCGCTGGCAAAGCGGGAGAGGATCACTTTGCAGGATCTGGAGCCGTACCCGCGGCTTTCCTATGAGCAGGGAGATCACAATGCTTTTTATTTTTCGGAAGAGATTTTAAGCACCCTGGAGAGCCGGAAAGACATCCGGGTCTGCGACCGGGCCACGCTGTTTAACCTTTTGATCGGTTTAAACGGCTACACCATCTGCAGCGGCGTGATCAATGAAACATTGAACGGCAAAGACATTGTGGCGGTGCCGCTGGAGGTGGATGATTATATGGAAATCGGTTACATCACTCACAAACAGGTGGTGCCGGGAAAATTTGCCACCCATTACATAGAGGCACTTAAGCGGTTTGCTGTAGATTAGAGAACTGTGGAACTTATTTTTCCGGTATTTTGCAGAAGCTGGAAACGAGGGTATGATTAGAACCATGAACAGAGAAGCATGCTGACAGTCAACGGTAACATAAGAAACAAAAACAAAAACCGGCAGGCCAGTCGTGAAAACTGGTCTGCCGGTTTTTGTTTCATTCGGTATTCTTCTTATGTGAAAGATGATGCTGTCTGCGAATTATTTTGCAGCGGTGGTCTCCTCAGCCTCTTCCTCAGTGGACTCCTCCTCGGAAGACTCCTCAGCCTCGTCAGAAGATTTCTCTTCCTCAGATGCTTCCTCAGACTCTACAGACTCCTCTTCTTCAGAAGACTCCTCCGCCTCGGCAGACTCCTCTTTGGTGGTCTCCTCAACGGTGGTCTCTTCTGCGGTAGTCTCTGCAGCAGTGGTCTCCTCTTTGGTGCCGCCGCAAGCGGTGATTCCCATAGCTACCATAGCAGCAGCTGCAACAGCGATCATGGATTTGTTAAATACTTTCTTCATCATAATTTTTTTCCTCCTCTGTCCGGAACTCCTTCCGAACAAATACATACTATAGCGTGAAAATGTGACTAAATTGTGTTTGAAAAATAAAAAAATATGAAAATTCTTATCAAATTATTAAGAAAAATGGAAATTGTATTTCATTTCCCACCAAAAACGGGCATAGTTACCTGCAAGATACCAAGGTACAAGCTTGTGTTTGCTTTACAATAATTACAAATCGTATTAAAATAAAATTCAGTTTCGATGAGGATGATTTGATTTCGGAGGACTTTATGGACCATTTTAAATTAGTATCCGAATACGCCCCCACCGGTGACCAGCCCCAGGCGATCGCCCGGCTGGTGGAGGGGTTTAAAGAGGGCAATCAGTTTGAGACTTTGCTCGGAGTCACAGGTTCTGGCAAGACCTTTACCATGGCGAATGTGATTCAGGCACTGAACAAGCCGACGCTGATCATTGCCCACAACAAGACGCTGGCGGCGCAGCTTTACGGGGAAATGAAGGAATTTTTCCCGGAGAACGCCGTGGAATATTTCGTCAGCTATTACGATTATTACCAGCCGGAGGCCTATGTGCCTTCCACAGATACCTATATTGAGAAGGATTCTGCCATCAACGATGAGATTGATAAGCTGCGGCATTCCGCCACCGCGGCCCTTTCTGAGCGGAAGGACGTCATCATTGTGGCTTCGGTTTCCTGTATTTACGGCCTGGGGTCTCCGATCGATTACCAGGAGATGGTGATTTCCCTGCGACCGGGCATGGAGAAGGATCGGGATGAGGTAATCCACAAGCTTATCGACATCCAGTATACCCGCAACGACATGGATTTCCACCGTGGTACTTTCCGGGTGCGGGGAGATGTGCTGGAGATTTTTCCGGCTTATTCCGACAGCGCGGCTTACCGCGTGGAATTCTTCGGGGATGAGATCGACCGTATTGTGGAGATTGATACTCTGACGGGAGAGGCGAAGCTGCAGTTAAATCACATTGCTGTTTTCCCGGCTTCCCATTATGTTGTTCCAAAAGAGAAAATGCAGCTTGCCACGGAAAATATTCTGGAGGAATTAAAGGAACGTGTAGAATTCTTTAAGAGTGAGGACAAACTGCTGGAGGCGCAACGTATTTCGGAGCGTACCAATTTTGATGTGGAGATGATGCGGGAGACGGGGTTCTGTTCCGGCATTGAGAACTATTCCAGACATTTAACCTTCGGAAAACCGGGAGAGCCGCCGTGGACACTGATCGACTATTTCCCGGATGATTTCCTGATCATTGTAGATGAGTCTCATATTACACTGCCTCAGGTGCGGGGCATGTATGCGGGAGACCGGTCCCGCAAGACCACGCTGGTGGACTACGGTTTCCGTCTTCCGTCTGCGTTAGACAACCGGCCGCTGAATTTTACAGAATTTGAGAGCAAGATCGACCAGATGATGTTTGTGTCGGCCACGCCGGGGCAATATGAAGCGGACCATGAACTGATGCGGGCAGAGCAGATCATCCGACCGACCGGTCTGTTGGATCCGGAGATTTCCGTGCGTCCGGTAGAGGGACAGATCGATGATCTGGTGAGTGAAGTGAATAAAGAGGTGGCAGCCCACCACAAGGTGCTGATCACGACCCTGACTAAGCGGATGGCCGAGGACTTAACGGATTACATGAAAGAGATCGGCATTCGGGTCAAGTACCTGCATTCTGACATTGACACGCTGGAGCGGGCGGAGATCATCCGGGATATGCGTCTGGATGCGTTTGATGTTCTGGTGGGTATCAACCTGTTACGTGAGGGGCTGGATATTCCGGAGATCACCCTGGTGGCAATTCTGGATGCAGATAAAGAAGGCTTCCTGCGTTCGGAGACTTCCTTAATTCAGACCATTGGCCGTGCGGCACGAAATTCAGAAGGTCATGTCATCATGTATGCGGATACCATCACCGATTCCATGAGAGTGGCTATTGACGAGACAAACCGCCGCCGCCAGATTCAGCAGGCCTATAATGAGGAGCACGGCATTACGCCGACTACGATAAAAAAGGCGGTTCGTGATCTGATCGCAATTTCCAAGGCAGCAGAGAAGGCACCTTCCACGGACGAAAAGGATCTGGAATCCATGAGTGCGAAAGAACTGAACAAGCTGGTGAAGGAGATACAGAAGAAGATGCACCAGGCGGCAGCGGAGCTGAACTTCGAGGAAGCAGCTGTGCTGCGTGACCGGATGCTGGAAGTAAAGAAAGCACTGCTGGATCTGGAATCCTGAGGACAGGAACAAAACGGACAGTGACCGGTTATATTCAGGAGAGTGCCGATGTCCCCACCAGTTCCGGTGCGTTGGATACAATTTTAAGGCATCCTTCGTTCCGGCTGAACAAATAGACCTGATTGGAAAGCTGTTCCTCGGGAGATACCTCCTGCCGGTTGATGGTGGTGACCATGGAACTGAGTGCTTCATAAGAAGTTTCCGGAAGATTCGGAGTCAGAAGGACTTCGTGGACGCTGGATGGCAGCAGGATTAAGTCTGCCTGAAGGCGGTCTGCGAAGTCCTTCAGCACGTTCTGGTAGACCATGCAGCTGGCACCGTACAGGCCATTGCTGTTGCTGAGCACGTACAGAGGAGCGGCATCCTCCGTTTCCAGCAGTTCATTGATCAGCTCCGGGTCGTAGTGTTCGCCCATATTTTTCTGGGCGATCTCCCGCAGCAGGTCAGACATGTTCTGGATCTCGGCCGGGTATTCCAGCGGCGTGTTGCGGCTGGCAGCTTCCCATAAATCATTGACAGTAATGTTCCAGCGTTTCATATGCTCCTGATGAATGAGGGCGGTCATCTGGCCGGCCTCATTGCGTTCCAGGGAGACGAAAAACACAATAGAGAGATCCAGATAGGGAAGATGAGGCAGATCTTTTAAGAGCACCTGGTTGGATGCGGTGTGGATAAGCCGGAACATGATCCGGGAGCGGAGATCAGAGAAATGATCCAGAACATCGGACCGGAGAAAAGACGGGGAAGGCGTAGCGCGGTACAGTCGCAGAATATCACGGACGATCTCATGAATGTCGGTTCCGCGCCGGTACTGCTCATAGTAGGGATTCAGGTAGATGGTGGGGGCGACAGAGCAGCCGGGACTCTGAATGGTCAGACCGTCCAGGGTAACACCGTTGTTCTTGGGAAGCGGCCGGAGCGTGAACTGATAAGAATCACCCAGGGCATCCTGCAGCTGATTGGTTACTGTTTCAAGAAAAGTTTCGTATACCATATAGTAGTACCTCCGTTCATTTTTCTGCTGGCTTCATAAATGCGCGTATGAAAAAACGCAGCAAAAGATGCAGAAATAAAAAGATAAAATCATGTGTCAAAAATTAAAAATAAAATGGAAATAAAATACAGATGAGAAAGAATGTTAAAAAACAGAAATTCATCTTGAAATTATGGAAATGGTAGTTTCATTATAAAGGATAGGGTACAGGATAGCAAGCGAAATTTAAGAAAACATTTCCTTGTGGGGAAGCAGAAAACAGGGTACAATATTTATGGGAATGTCTGTGGGCGTTCCGGCCATTGTACATGACCATGAAAAAGTAAGGAATTATCAGAATATGAATCATATCGTAAAACGAATCGGAATTTTGACCGGTGTATTTGCTGCGGCGCTCTGCGTCTTTTTTTTCGCAAATAACCGGTGGAACAGCGGCCAGGATCAGGCCGTATATATGGATATGGAAGCGGCATCGCTTCCTGGCATCACAGTGCAGATGTTGGGCCGGGATATGAACCGGCTGTACGGATACCGTCAGGAGATGAATACTACGGCAGCCGGAGAGAATCTGACCATTCTGCAGGAGGACCGCGCACTGACGATAACCATCACCGGAGGAACGTTTACCGGGATCAGCTATGAGGTCCGCAGCATGGACCGGGCACGTCTGGTGGAGCGGACAGAGCTCTCAGACTGGCAGCAGACAGAGCGGGGGATAGCCGTGACGCTTCCCATTCAGAATCTTCTTACAAAAGAACGGGAATACCAGCTGAAGATTGAGCTGGATACAGAAAACTATGGACCGGTGTATTACTACACCAGGATCCTTTGGACGGATGCCGCGGAGCATGCCCGGGACATGGTGGATCTGGCAGCGGACTTTTCCATGAAAACGTTTGATTATGAGCAGGCAAGAAGCCTGGCCACTTATCTGGAAACGAGCCAGTCAGAGGATAACAGTACCTTTGGACATACCTCCATTCATTCCAGTTTTTCCCAACTGACCTGGGGAAAGCTGAATATGCAGCCGGAGGGCAATGTGGAGATCCACCTGAAAGAACTGGACGGCATCATGTGCAGCGTGCAGCTTTCCTACCAGGCTAAACGGCAGGGAGAAGGCGCAGAGGAAACCTACGAGGTAGAGGAAGACTTTACCATGAAATGGAATGATCTGCGTATCTACATGATGCAGTATGACCGGACGGTGAACCAGATCTTCGCAGGTGACCGCAGTGAGTTCTCTGGAAAGCGGATCCTGCTGGGCATCACGGGAGATGACCGCGTGGAGACGGTAAAGAGCGAGGGGGGAAAGACTGTGGCTTACCGGGTGAACCGGGATCTCTGGAGCTTTGAGCCGGGAGACCGCCGTGCTGTGAAGGTCTTTTCCTTCCGTGATGATGACGGCACAGATGTGCGGAGCAATTATGACCACCATGATATCAAAATCCTCTCCGTGGAGGATGACGGGGATGTGGATTTCCTGGTATATGGCTACATGAACCGGGGAAATCATGAGGGTGAGAACGGCATTGCCGGGTACCATTACACGGCAGCCGGGAATGCACTGGAGGAGCGCTATTTCATCCCGTATTCCGGATCCTATGAGCAGCTGGCGGCAGATCTTGACCGTCTGGCTACCCAGACAGCCGGCGGCATGCTGTATCTGTATGTGGATCATGCCATTTACGGCATCGACATGAACAGCCGGGAGAATATGGTAGTCGCGGATTCTCTGACAGACGGAACCTTTGCCGTAAGCACAGACAAGAAGCGCATCGCCTGGCAGGAAGGTACGATCTACGATTCCAGGGTCCTGCACCTGATGGATCTGGAGACCGGCGAGAACCGGGAAGTCCGGGCCGGGGACGGGGAATATGTCCGGACCCTCGGCTTTGTAGGACGGGATCTGGTG
Source organism: Prevotella sp. P5-108 (assembly GCA_963645005.1). Taxonomy (GTDB): domain Bacteria; phylum Bacillota; class Clostridia; order Lachnospirales; family Lachnospiraceae; genus Brotaphodocola. Next base: position 8,157 of record CAVIRL010000015.1, on the reverse strand, counting down.
TACGGCACGGCAAGAGAGGATGATATCTGGATTGTCAATGGCCGGATCGAGAATCTTCCTATGTATAATGTCCGCATCATCAACGATCAGATGGAGGAAGAGACCAGTTACGAAAAGACCGGCACCTACATTTCCGAGGTTACGGTAGATGAGAGCCGCATCCATTTAAAGCGGGTGGTAAAGACCGGCTCCCACAGCTACACGGACAGTCCGGAAGATACGATCGTCTGCAATGTAGAGCTTGGAAATGGCAGGCTGGATGGAATTGGCTGGTACGCATCGCCGGAAAAGGAACGCGTCTACTTCGTGGAACTGGCGGAAGAGCTGAAGAGTGGCCGGAGCATTCGTTTTCAGGCCCCGAAGCGGGTCAGCTACGAGCAGTCAGACCGCCTGGAGTTAAAGTCCAACTACCAGCTTTCCGATATGGAGTTTTACGCCTACGGAAGCGGCCATCTGTTAAAGGTGACAACCGATTTCTCCGAGGCACTGCAGTTGGCTTACGACCAGATGGGCTTTGTTACAGACGAAGACCGCAATATTCTGTGGAACCGTGTAAAGCGCGGCAATATCCGGAATATCCGGGATCCCCAGTCTGCGTTTGCCCCGCTGGCGCGTCATCTGGATACCTTTACGGAGAGCCAGGTCTATGAAAATGAAAACCTGGTGGTTCTGAATGCCCGGGGGAGCAGTCTGGCACAGATGCTGTATTTCATTGACCAGGGAATCCCGGTAGCTGCTTATACTGGGGAAGGGCAGTACCTGATCCTCTGCGGTTTCGACCAGTACAATGTTACCGTGTTCGATCCTCAGAGCGGGGAACTTTATAAAGCGGGACTCAATGACAGTACTGAGTTTTTCCGGGCAAGGGGAAATGATTTCATCTGTGCGGTGAGCCTGCAGTAATGTGTTTTTCCTTTACAAAATGGGAATCTGTGGTATAATCATAAAGATTTAATAGAATTGTAAAGTTTTACTTTTTTATAGAGGTGTGTAATGAATCAGTATATTATGAAAGGCGGTAATCCACTGGTTGGAGATGTTGTGATCAGCGGAGCAAAGAATGCCGCACTTGGTATTCTTGCGGCTTCCATTATGACAGATGAGGATGTTATCATTGAAAATCTTCCGGATGTACGGGACATCAACGTTCTTTTGGAGGCAATTCAGGAGATTGGTGCACAGGTTGACCGGATCGACCGCCATACCGTTAAGATCAACGGTTCCACCATCCGTGAGGTATCGGTAGATGACGAGTATATCCGCCGCATTCGTGCTTCCTATTATTTTATTGGTGCGCTTCTTGGCAAGTACAAGAGTGCACAGGTACCGCTTCCGGGCGGCTGTGATATTGGCAGCAGACCGATCGACCAGCATCTGAAGGGCTTCCGTGCCCTGGGCGCCAAGATCGAGATTGAGTGTGGAGCCGTCCACGCTCATGCCATCGACCTGGTGGGCGCACACATTTATCTGGATATGGTTTCTGTCGGCGCAACCATCAATATCATGATGGCAGCAGCCATGGCTGAGGGTATGACCATTATCGAGAATGCTGCGAAAGAGCCGCACGTTGTAGATGTAGCAAACTTCTTAAACAGCATGGGTGCCAATATCAAGGGCGCAGGTACCGATGTCATCCGCATCCGCGGTGTCAGAACCCTGCATGGAACCGATTATTCCATCATTCCGGACCAGATCGAGGCCGGTACCTTTATGTGTGCCGCAGCTGTGACCCGGGGAGATATCACCGTAAAGAACGTCATTCCGAAACATCTGGAGGCGATCTCCGCAAAGCTGATCGAGATTGGCTGTGAGGTCATTGAGGGAGATGACGAGGTCCGCGTGGTAGGAAGACCGAAGCAGTGCTCTACCAATATCAAGACACTGCCGTATCCGGGGTTCCCGACCGATATGCAGCCGCAGATGGCTGTAACGCTGGCGCTGGCAGAAGGCACCAGCATGATCACCGAGAGTATTTTTGAGAACCGCTTCAGGTATGTGGACGAGCTGGCACGTATGGGCGGCAATATCAAGGTAGAGGGCAATGTAGCTGTGATCGACGGCGTAAGGGGCTTTACCGGTGCCCGGGTAGAGTCTCCGGATCTTCGTGCCGGTGCAGCCCTGGTACTGGCAGGCCTTTCTGCTGACGGATACACCGTGGTAGATGAGATCGGCTACATCCAGCGCGGATACGAGAACTTTGAGGAGAAGCTTCAGGCACTTGGCGCAGCCATCGAGATGGTGGATTCTGAGAAAGAAGCGCAGAAGTTCCGCTTAAAGATCGGCTGATCGCTGCACGGAATTACAGGATATAAGATCAGAATACAGGCTGTCTGTTTTATCAGGATAGGATGAACGGACAGCCTGTCCGGGTATAAAAGGACAGATTTTGGGCAATTTCAAATAGATTTTTGCTCGTGAATGTGAAGGTATTGAACAGTTACCAATTTGTTAAGAATTGTAAGCAAATCGTTAAGTCCTGTAGGGAATTTGTTATGTTCTGGACACAAACTGTACACGTTTATCCGGTATCCTGTAAGTAATCAGATAAGGGACTGTGATGCACGGAACAGCAAATCAGAAAGATGTAAAAGGAGGATATAAGCATGAAAGTATGGAAAAAAGGATTGGCCGGTCTGATCGGCGCAGCATTACTTGCAGCACTCACCGCAGGAACGGCCCTGGCAGCAGAGAGCCGCACCAAGATTACCAGCGTCAGCATTACCATTGATTCTGACATTGCAGTAGGTGACAGCGGCGGAAGTGTTACTGCTACTGCAAATGGCAGCAATTATGATGTAACTGATGTTGACATCGTGAACGATGACGGTGAGTGGGTAGACGGAGATATCCCGAGAGTGGAGATCACCCTGGAGGCAGACAGCGATTATTACTTTGCTTCCATGGCAAAGTCCAAGGTTTCTTTAAAGGGTGACAAGGCGACTTACGTTTCTTCCAGAAGAGAAGATTCCAGTTCTACTCTGATCATTACCGTAAAGCTGGCCGATCTGGAAGGCACCATGGAAATTGAAAGCGTATCCTGGGAGAATGACAATTCACCGGTTGCAACCTGGGAGGCTACCTCAGGCGCAGTCAGCTATCAGGTCCGCTTATACCGCGGAAGCAGCTCTGTAGGCAGCGCAGTGACCACCAGCAACGATTATTACAACTTCGCATCCAGCATCACCAGAGAGGGTGAGTATTACTTCAAGGTTCGTGCCGTAAACAGCAACAGCAAGAAGGGCGACTGGTATGAGTCTGATTACATCTATGTGGATGAAGAGATGCTTGCAAACATCAAGGCAGGCAACTACAGCACCAGCAATTCCAGCTCCGGCAGCACTGCAAATACCCCGGGAGGCAGCACGCAGCAGGCATCCTGGATCAAGGACAGCGTAGGCTGGTGGTATCGTTTCGCAGATGGCACTTACCCGACCAACGGCTGGCTGCAGATCAACAACCAGTGGTACTGCTTTGACAGCGTAGGCTACATGCGAACCGGCTGGATCCAGGCAGGAAACGGAAGCTACTATTACTGCGATCTGACCAATGGCAACATGGTAACCAACACCTGGACTCCGGATGGCTACTATGTAAACGCTTCCGGTGTATGGGTACAGGGCCAGACCAGATAAAACGATCAAAAAAGATCAAAAAAGATCAAAAAGCAGGAAAGTCCTTGACAGTACATAGGGAATCTGCTAAGATATGACACGCAGCTGTGGCATGCAGCTGCGTGTTTTATTGCTATGTATATCGTGGAGGCACCGGTGGTGCATCCGCTGATCAATTGAAAAGTGCGTAATCCCTTATTCAGAGTGATGGAGATACAAAGGATCTGTGAAGTCACGGCAACCCCTTACGAAATGCCACCTGCAGGAGCGTGGGAAGGTGCCAACCTGAGCGAGAAATCGAGCAATAAGAGGATTTGATCGAATCAGAAATCAAGTCCGCGGCGTTGCTACGGACTTTTCTTTTGCCTAAAATTTATTCTAAGGAGGATTTTCATGGAAAAGTTACTGTTTACTTCCGAGTCCGTTACTGAGGGACATCCGGATAAAATGTGCGATGCAATCTCTGACGCGATTCTGGATGCGTTGATGGAAAAAGACCCGATGAGCCGTGTTGCATGTGAGACCTGCACCACCACCGGTCTGGTTATGGTTATGGGTGAGATCACCACCAACGCTTATGTAGACATTCAGAAGATCGTGCGCGAGACCGTGCGCGAGATCGGTTATGACCGTGCGAAATATGGTTTTGACTGCGATACCTGCGGTGTGATCGTAGCTCTGGATGAGCAGTCCAAGGATATCGCTCTTGGCGTGGATACCGCTCTGGAGAAAAAGGAAAATGCCATGGACGATGACGCGCTGGATGCCATCGGTGCAGGCGACCAGGGTATGATGTTCGGTTTCGCCACCAATGAGACTGAGGAGTACATGCCGTACCCGATCGCCCTGGCTCACAAGCTGGCACGTCAGCTGACCAGAGTCCGCAAGGACGGAACCCTTCGTTACCTTCGTCCGGATGGAAAGACCCAGGTTACCGTAGAGTACGATGAGAACGGCAAGCCGAAGCGCCTGGATGCAGTGGTTCTTTCTACCCAGCACGATGAGGAAGTAACCCAGGAGCAGATCCATGCAGACATCAGGAAGTATGTATTCGATGAGATCCTACCGGCAGAGATGGTTGACGCAGAGACCAAGTTCTTCATCAACCCGACCGGACGTTTCGTGATCGGAGGCCCTCACGGAGACAGCGGCCTGACCGGACGTAAGATCATCGTAGACACCTACGGCGGCTACGCACGCCACGGCGGCGGCGCCTTCTCCGGTAAGGACTGCACCAAGGTGGACCGCTCCGCAGCCTACGCAGCACGTTACGTTGCTAAGAACATCGTTGCAGCAGGACTGGCTGACAAGTGCGAGATCCAGCTGTCCTACGCAATCGGCGTAGCACATCCGACCTCCATCATGGCCGATACCTTTGGAACCGGTAAGCTCTCCAACGAGAAGCTGGTTGAGATCATCCGCGAGAACTTCGATTTAAGACCGGCCGGTATCATCAAGATGCTTGACCTTCGCCGCCCGATCTACAAGCAGACCGCAGCATACGGCCACTTCGGACGCACTGATCTGGATCTTCCGTGGGAGAAACTGGATAAGGTGGATGTGCTGAAAGCCTATCTCTAAAATAAAAATTTTGCTGGAATGCAGCAGGACCGTGAAATCCATTACAGCGGATTCCACGGTCCTTATTTTCCTATGATAGGAAATGTGTCCTATCATAAAAAAGAATGTGCCAAGGCACATTCTTTTTTATGATTCCGGTGCCACGACCTTCGCAATCATGCGGTTGGGCAGACAGACGATGAGTTCTCCGTTTAAGGAGACCTTACCCTGGTGTATGCATACTTTATCGGGACAGGAAGCTTCACTGACCCAGGCGGCACCATCCTGAATGATCAGATGGTTGGTGCCGCCGTTTACGCCGTCTATGATCAGATCGGCATCTTTATTTAAGTCCAGTGTCCGGACGAGCTTTCCATCTACCGTGATCTCGACTCGGGCGGCCGCTTTTTTATGCATTGTCTGATTCACCAGAAATCCTGCGGCGGCAGCCAGCAGCAGGATCAGGACCAGAATGATTTCCCGCTTCTTTTTTGACATAAGTTCTCTCTTTCTAAAATTAGAGGATAATGATATAATGGCTACAGCTTTTGGAATGGAAATTCCAATTCGGAAGCATGAGTTTTCAGTGTATGAACTATAGCATAGAAGCAGGGAGATGTCAAATTGAGCAATAGAGAAAACAGCCAGAATGGCAGCGGGCGCAGCAGTGCGGGAAAGGTCGCACAATATGGCCTTCTGATCGCCCTGGCTTTTATATTCAGTTATGTGGAAGCACTGATCCCGCTTCCGGTGCCGGTTCCGGGCATTAAGCTGGGCCTTGCGAACCTGGTGAATGTGGTGGGGCTTTATACGGTAGGAGCGGTGGGAACTCTGGTGATCGGGCTGCTGCGCATTATCATGGTGGGCTTTACCTTCAGCAATCCGGGCAGTATGCTGTATGCCCTGACCGGCGGCATCTTAAGCCTTGCGGTCATGGCGCTGGCAAAAAAGCTGGACTGGTTTGACAAGACCGGGGTCAGTATTCTGGGCGGTGTGTTCCACAACATCGGCCAGCTTTCCATGGCGGCCTGGATCACGGGAACTGCTGGGGTATTTACTTATCTGCCGGCACTTCTGGTGGCAGGCGTGATCACCGGAGGCCTGATCGGTCTTCTGGGAGGTCTCGTGACGGAGCGTATCGCGCCGGTCATCCGGGGAATGCGCCGTTAAAGCTGTGGTTCCATATCACATCCGCAAAAATTTGTAGATAGGGCAAAGATTATTCTATGGAATTGCCGGCAGAAACTGATTATACTGAAAGAAACTGTGAAGATACTGAACAGTTACAAGGAAAGTAAAATTTGGGGAACCGGGAGGATGGATATGGTTTACACAGGAATCAAAAAACTGGTGCAGTATGGCATGGAAACCGGGCTGATCACAGAGACAGACCGAATTTATGCGACAAATCAGCTTTTGGAGGCATTAAAGCTGGAAGAGTACGAGGAGCCGGAAGAACCGGTGAAAACCGGGAGCCTGGAGGATGTGTTAAGAGAACTTCTGGACTATGCCTGTGAGCAGGGCATCATTGAGAACAGCAATGCCTGCCGCGACCTGTTCGACGCGAAGCTGATGAACTGCCTGATGCCGCGCCCGTCTGAGGTAGAGCATATTTTCTGGAACCGTTATCAGGAGGGCGGTCCGGAGGCTGCCACCAATTATTTTTATAAGCTGAGTCAGGATTCCGATTATATCCGCAGATACCGGGTTTGCAAAGATCAGAAATGGGTGACCGGCACACCCTACGGAGACCTGGATATTACCATCAATTTATCCAAGCCGGAGAAGGACCCGAAGGCCATCGCGGCGGCGAAGCTGGCCAAACAGAGCGGTTACCCGAAATGTCTGCTCTGCATGGAGAATGAGGGCTACGCAGGCCGTCTGAACCATCCGGCAAGGAACAACCACCGCATCATCCGCGTCACGGTGAATGAGAGCCGATGGGGGTTCCAGTATTCTCCGTATGTCTACTACAATGAGCACTGCATCGTCTTCAACGGTCAGCACACACCGATGAAGATTGACCGCTCCGCTTTTGTGAAGCTGTTTGATTTTGTAAAACAGTTTCCCCATTATTTCCTGGGCTCCAATGCCGATCTGCCGATCGTGGGCGGTTCTATTTTAAGTCACGATCATTTCCAGGGCGGCCACTATACCTTTGCCATGGCGAAGGCTGGCATGGAGGAGACATTTACCATGCCGGGCTTTGAGAATGTGGAGACCGGAATCGTGCACTGGCCAATGTCTGTCATACGTCTGCGGTGCGAGAATCCGGACCGTCTGATCGACCTGGGTGAGAAGGTTCTGACGGCATGGCGTGGTTATACCGATGAAGCTGCGTTTATTTACGCCGAGACCGATGGAGAACCCCACAATACCATTACGCCGATTGCCCGCAAGAACGGAAACTGCTATGAGTTGGATCTGGTGCTGCGCAATAACATTACCACGGAAGAGTTCCCGCTGGGGGTTTATCATCCGCATCAGGAGCTGCACCATATCAAAAAAGAGAACATTGGCCTGATCGAGGTCATGGGCCTTGCAGTGCTGCCGTCCCGCTTAAAGGACGAGCTGGCGAAGCTGGCTGATGCGATCGTGGAAGGCAAAGACATCCGGGCGGATGAGATGCTGGCAAAGCATGCGGACTGGATAGAAGAATTTAAGCCGCATTACGAGTCCATCACACGGGAAAATGTGGATGACATCTTAAAGGAAGAGGTTGGAAAGGTCTTTGCCAGAGTTTTAGAGGATGCCGGTGTCTACAAGTGCACACCGGAAGGCCGGGAAGCCTTTAGACGGTTCCTGACTTCTGTTGCTTCGCATATCGAGAAGGTGCCGGTGGCGCGTCCGCTGATTGGATTTGAAAAAAAATAAAAAGAGAAGAATACAGAACTCTTTAAAAGTGACGGTTTTTCTGCCTGATTTTTGTTTGGCAGGGGGATTGTCACTTTATTTTATTCAAAAATTTCTTTTAAAAATGAAAAAA